>JARCMD010000200.1 GCA_030248885.1 Leptolyngbyaceae cyanobacterium MP9P1.79
TAGTGTTCTGTCAAGAAAATTTTGAGGGGTCGAAGACCCTCAAAATTTAACTCCAACTAACCTCCCAGCTTTCAGCTACCCGTCAATTAATGATTGACAAACTACTAGGGAAAAATCCTGGATTTAGGTTCAAAGAGGCTCGATCAATACCAAACCAACGCAACTATAAAATCATCAAGAACTTTGCTGTGTTTGCCGAGCCGCACTGTTTACGGCTCTGAAAAACCGCACAATATACTGCTGCTGTATTTTGGTCTCGATCGCCCCAGTCCGCACCTGACGCACAGTAACGATCGCCTTTTCTGGTGCTTCCCCTAGCAAAACCAAACAGCACGCAGCCACTAGCCCCGTTCGCCCTAACCCGCCACGACAACAAATCACCACAGTTTGCTGATCTCTCACTGCCTGCACAATTCGCTGCACTAGCGCCATAAAGTCATCCATAGACGCTGGAGTTGACAAATCAGGAATCGGGAACCAATCGGTTTGCATTCCTTGTAGTTGGGACTGAGTAAGTAAATCTGGAATTTCTAGCAGACTAAGTTCTTGCTGCTCCATAAGACATACCAGGACACTCGTGCCATAGTGCTGACGTAGATGGGCTAAGTCTTGATTGAGGTCTCGATTCCACACCACATTTAAGCCTGTCCCTTTTTTGCCAGGGGCGATCGTAATTCCAATCTTGCCTGGCAGGTTCAGCACATTATCTGGGAGAAAATCTACCCGAAGCGGACTTATCTCTGAAGTCTCTGGCGGTAGCATAGGAACTCCTGTTATTTTTTGTGAATTCTTCCAGATTTTCTATTAGTTGTAAGTTCGGTTGCGAGTGATGGCGCTGGTGAGTGCAGAGCGCAACTCCTCAGCAGATTCTGCACTAGTAAAGCGAGAAAGCCGACTTCTGCTAGTTTGGGTCGTAATTAAAACCCAATAGTAAGGCTGTAAAGAAAACCACCATTTAGCTCCAAGAATAATTAGAAAAATCCCAATTACTAAAATGAGCAGTAGTACACCAGCGACAATCATGAGTAACGGTTTTAGTCGCTCACCAGACGTTGGCTCTTCTGCTTCAATTTCAACTCGGATAATCTTTGAAAGAGGATAACTATCACTATGAACCGTCACAGCGCGATCGGTAACTCGTATCCCTTTTTTGTCGTAGAACAGTTGCTCCGGTGCGTTCATAGGAAGAATCACGATAATAATGTTGTAGGTTTACTTCTTTTTAAGAGAGCGTAATAGTTCTTCAACCCGTTCTTTCACTTCATCGCGCACCCGCCGAAACGTTTCGATCGGCTGCCCTTCCGGGTCATCCAGTTGCCAATCTGCAAACACCTCCCGCAACACCCACTCCGTCGGCAAGTTGACCCCGCAGCCACAAAGCGAGATCACCGCGTCATAATCTTCAGGATTGAAATTGCTTAAGGCCTTGGAAGTTTGGCCCTTGATGTCAATGCCAACTTCAGCCATCACTGCAACGGCTAGCGGATCAACTAGGCTGGAACCCAGTCCTGAGCTAGTCACGCTCACAGCTTCGCCACCCAAGGCACGGGCAAAGCCTTCCGCCATTTGGGAACGGCGAGAGTTTTTCTTGCAAACGAACATAATCTTTTTCATGATTTCTCACCCTTTGAATCACTGATTGAACTGTGAAAACCTAATCTCTATCCGGCGCTATGTCTCGAAAATTGTTGGACAGTTGCCTGTAAATCAACACTGCTAATTGTGCCCCCACGATCGGAGCCACCCAGTAAAGCCAGTGATGCTGCCAGATGCCAGCGACCAAAGCGGGGCCCAACGATCGCACTGGATTCATGCTTGCGCCTGTGATTGGGCCCATACAGGCAGCTTCCAATCCCACCGTCAGACCGATCGCCAACCCAGCAAAGCCGATCGGCGCACGACGGTCTAGCCCCGATCCCAGGATGACCAACATCAGAATGCAGGTCAGCACGGTTTCTAAAATGAGTGATTGTTGCCAATTATCATTCAGCGGCAGGGTTGCGCCTAAGTTAGCCACAGATCCCAGAGTCACCAGCAATAAGGCAGATGCGCCGATCGCCCCCACACATTGGGCAAAAATATAGGGGAGGACTCGTTTGCGAGGGAAGAAGCCACTCGTCCAGAAAGCCAAGGTCACCGCTGGGTTGAAGTGAGCGCTACTAACATGCCCCAGCGTATAGATCAGTGCAGCAACGACTGCCCCAAAGACAAAGCTAATGCCCAGATGGGTCAGCGCTCCATTGCTGATACGGTTCACCATCACCGCCCCTGTACCCACAAAGACCAGAATGAAAGTGCCCACTCCCTCAGCTAGAACCTCTCGCTGCCCATGGGCAATAGAGGGACGGATAACCCTTGCAGCTAGTTTCATTGAGACTTCCCATTTCGCAATACGGGTATGGTCTCATTATTTCAAATAAAGTTGATGGATTGAATCAGTAAATTCACTCATTCAGTGAAACGTTTCAATCATAATTGATGCATAATCGATGGAATTGAGTTGTTTTGAATAGTTTATGGCTAGCAGTTAATGGCTGGCACAATGGGACTAAAGCGGCGAAACTCTGCTAAATACTGCTCTAGCACGACGAATTGCACTAGATTTAGGCTGTAGTAAATCCAGCGTCCTGACTGACGAGTCCGCACTAAATTAGCTTCTTTTAAGGCTTTCAGGTGAAACGACAGCTTAGATTGGGTGACCTCCAAAGCTTCACAGAGATCACAAACGCAAAGCTCTTGCTCCCGTAACAAGTCCAATACTTGTAGCCGCAATGGCTCGGAAAGGGCATGAAATCCAGCAACAATTAAAGTTGATGGAACTGTAGATAGTTTTTGCATCAAAATTTCTTAGAGTAGAACTCCATGCTACTCCATACCCTAATTTGGTTATGAATGAAGGACATGTTTCAAAAGCTGGTTTTGATCCGCGACACACAAACGATTTCGATCGGCTCAACTGACATCAGCGCTTGCATTCCTAAGCTCCGTACCACTCATTAGTCGTAAATTCGATTGCGGGTGATGGCACTCGTGAGCGCAGAACGTAATTCCTCGGCAGATTTTTCGTCACTGAAGCGAGAAAGCCGACTTCTGCTAGATTTGGTTTCAATCACGAGCCAATAGTAGGACGGTAGAGAAAACCACCATTTAGCCCCAATAATAATCAGAACAATTCCAATCAATAAAATCAGCAACAGTATGCCAGCAATAATCAGGAGTAAAGGTTTTAGCCGATCGCCAAACGTTGGCTTTTCAGCTTCAATTTCAACGTGGACGATGGTCGAAAGCAAGTACTTATCACTATGAACCGTTACAGAGTGGGCGGTGACTCGTATCCCTTTTTTGTCGTAGAACAGTTGCTCTGGTGCGTTCATAGGGAGTCTGGTGCGTTCATAGGGAGAATCACAGCGCTGATCGTGTAGGTTTGCTTCTGATGAGCGTCAGCCGCTCATCCAACATTATGTTTAAAAGGACACCCTTGAGTTGCTATAGATATATCTTGACTCGACCTACATTCCGATATTCATTACATACTTTCAAATCGCTTGAATTTGTCAAGTGTTTAGGAACACTGATCTGGCAAGCTTCATCTCAAATTGACAATCGGATGTCCGGTAGCCAGATCAGGAAAATTACTGACAGTAGATCACATGCAGAGCGCTCCACCACAGGAGCTACCCGCCCCAGCCGTACAGCCAAAGCAGTGCCGATCGACCCCAATTTGGCGATCGACCAGATCTTGTAATTTGAAGTCTCGAATGTGGAGCGAGTGTCCCTCCGGAGTTCGACTCTCCAGGTTAAGCATCTGGTTAAAATCACAGTCAAAAATTCTCCCATCCCAGCCGACAGAAAGGGTATTGCGACACATCAACCCGTCCACGGTTCCAGGATTAAAGGAATTAACCAAAAGTTCCATATAGCTCTGCAAATTACCCGATTCCTCCAACCATTCCAGGTAACGGGCGATCGGCATATTATTCAAAGCAATCAGGCGATCGAACGTTACGCCATGGTGTTTTTGCAGTCCCGCCTTCCACTCCTGTTCCACCGATGCGTTGCTGCTCGCTAAAAAAGCTCCCACTGGATTTGCCACAAGGGTCAACCGTTTTTGGGGATCACCCTGTCCATACCCCACCGCATTCAGCCGCCGGAGGGCCACGATCGATTTTTCAAAGGTGCCGTCGCCGCGCTGAGCGTCGGTATTTCGCTGACGGTAGTGTGGCAATGAGCAAACCACTTCCACCCCACGAGCAGCAAACCATTCCGGCAAATCGTGAAACCGGGGCGCAAGGAGAATCGTCAAATTGCACCGATCGATCACATGCTTCCCGCGCTCAACGCACTGCTCTACCAAGTAGCGGAAGTGGGGATTTAACTCCGGCGCACCTCCCGTAATATCAACCGTGTGGGCTGGGGTTTGATCCAGGGCACGTAAGCAGTCGTCGATCGTTTCCCGATTCATATTTTCCTGAATGCGATCGGGCCCCGCATCCACATGGCAGTGGCGACACGTCATGTTGCACAACTTCCCCACATTGATCTGGAAAATCTCCAAATCAGTAGGCGTGAGGGTTTGCCATCCGTTCGCAACCAAGGCTGTCGCAAAATTCCCTTGATGCCGAGTTTTCGAGAGGTCGATCGCTGCCAAAGTTGCCAGTTGTGCTTGGGGCGTAGCAAGTCGTGCCCCCCTCTGCACCAATGAGGTTGTGGGTTGAGACATCCTACATTCCTAGTTTGTTAACCTGATCAAGCATCTGTAACCCGTGAATCAGAGATGCGCCCCCTCGAATCGCAGTGGCAACATGCACCGCCTCTGTCATTTGCTCCAAATCGCTCCCCTGCTGCAAACAGGATTTGCTATACGCATCAATACAGTAGGGACATTGCACCGTGTGGGCAACCGCCAAGGCAATCAGTGCTTTTTCCCGCGCCGAGAGGGCACCTTCCGCAAACACAGCCCCGTAGTAGGCAAAAAACTTCTCCGCAAGCTCAGGGCTACCCTCACCAATCCGATCGAACTGGGGTAAATGATCGGGGTTGTAATATTCGCTCATTAGTGATAGAAAGTTTTTGGGCAAATTTACAGATCTAAAATGTACAGATCTAAAAAGTAATGGCTAGATGCAATCTATCTTAAATGCTGAGCATAAATGCTGGGAATACGCGATGTCTAGTGAAGGAACTCCTGCTAAATTGAAAACCATACTGAATAATTGACAAAATCCTACTTCGATCGCTATAGTGGGAGACTGTCATCAGCGTAAAAACACTGTAAGTTTGCCACCCCTTTTTTATGCCCTCTATTCAGCAACTCATTCGCGGCGAACGCCAAGATACCAAGAAGAAGACGAAATCTCCGGCACTTAAAAGCTGCCCTCAGCGCCGTGGTGTTTGCACCAGGGTGTATACAACAACTCCTAAAAAACCAAATTCGGCTCTCCGAAAGGTTGCTAGAGTTCGCCTCACCTCTGGGTTCGAGGTCACTGCCTACATTCCAGGCATTGGTCACAATCTTCAAGAACACTCAGTTGTGATGATCCGAGGGGGCAGGGTCAAAGACTTGCCAGGAGTCCGATATCACATTATTCGAGGTACACTCGACACAGCGGGCGTGAAAGACCGGAAACAAGGACGTTCCAAATACGGAGCTAAGCGTCCTAAGCCCGGAGCAGCTACTGCTACCACAGGTAAGGGTGGTAAGAAGTAGAAAAAGGCTTTCTCAAGATAGGTCATTATCTACAGCTACTTTGTTTGCGGCTGTTTTCAATCTCATTTAGCCTGTTGAGACGCAATGAAAGGCTATAGCCGATCGAAGCCCTCTGGTTCCACACGATCTGTTCTTTGAGTTCAGAATCCCACCTTTAAAGTAAAGTCAACGCTAGAAATCTAACGGTTCATTATGTCTCGTCGTGTTGCTGTCAAAAAGCGTCCAGTTCCTCCCGACTCCGTATACAACAGTCGTCTCATCAACATGATGATGCGGAGGATTATGAAGAGTGGCAAGAAGTCGATCGCCTCTCACATTGTTTACGATGCCATGAAAACGATCGAGGAGCGTACAGGTACCAATCCTCTAGACCTCTTTGAAAAAGCGGTTAAAAACGCCACTCCTCTGGTGGAAGTCAAAGCTCGTCGCGTTGGCGGTGCCACCTATCAGGTACCTATGGAAGTTCGTCCTGAAAGGGGCGTGGCCCTAGCCCTGCGCTGGTTGTCTCAGTATGCTAGACAGCGGACAGGACGCAGCATGGCTAGTAAGCTGGCAAATGAACTCATGGATGCAGCCAATGAAACGGGCAGTGCTATTCGTAAGCGCGAAGAAACTCACCGCATGGCTGAGGCAAACAAAGCATTTGCCCATTACCGTTATTAACGTTTAAGGCATTATCAAAGGCGTGAGTGGGATATAATCTACTCGCTGTAAAGTTAATAAGTGTCTATTTCTGAAAAAGATCCTGCACTTGGACTTACCCATAAAGGCATAAAATCTTAACAAAAAGGTTAGGATAGACATCTGCGGCAGAGACTAAGGAGGTAGCTGTGGCCCGTACCGTTCCGCTTCAAAAAGTTAGAAATATTGGAATTGCTGCTCACATTGATGCAGGCAAGACGACAACAACAGAGCGCATTCTGTTCTATTCAGGCGTGGTTCACAAAATGGGTGAAGTCCACGACGGCACCGCTGTGACCGACTGGATGGCGCAAGAGCGGGAGCGCGGTATCACTATCACGGCTGCCGCTATTACTACCAGTTGGAAAGATCACAAGATCAATATCATTGACACTCCAGGTCACGTAGATTTCACGATCGAAGTCGAGCGTTCCATGCGAGTGCTAGATGGAGTGATCGCGGTATTTTGCTCGGTGGGTGGGGTTCAACCCCAGTCCGAAACCGTGTGGCGACAAGCCGATCGCTACAAAGTTCCCCGCATTGTCTTTGTGAACAAGATGGATCGCACAGGGGCGAACTTCTTTAAGGTTTATGAACAGATCAAAGATCGGTTGCGGGCTAATGCAGTCCCCATCCAAATTCCTATTGGGAGCGAAGATCAATTTAAAGGCATCATTGATTTGGTGCGGATGCGGGCCCTGATTTATAGAGATGACTTGGGAAAAGACATCGAAGAGACTGATATTCCTGAAGATATTCGTGTCGTTGCTGACGAGTTCCGAGTCAAACTAATCGAGTCAGTGGCTGAGACAAATGATACTCTGACTGAGAAGTATCTTGAGGGCGAAGAACTCACTGAATCTGAGATTCGCTTGGGTCTGCGCATGGGAACCATTTCGGGTAGCATTGTGCCTCTAATTTGTGGCTCTGCCTTCAAGAACAAGGGTGTTCAACTACTGCTAGATTCAGTTATTGACTACCTACCTTCTCCCGATGACATCCCACCTATCCAAGGCATGTTGCTAGACGGGTCTCCAGTGGAGCGCCATTCTAATGACGATGAACCCCTGTCTGCTCTGGCGTTCAAGATCATGGCTGATCCCTACGGACGCTTGACCTTTGTGCGGGTTTATTCAGGAGTCTTGAAAAAGGGCACCTATGTCATTAACTCCACTAAGGATAAGAAAGAGCGCATCTCTCGTCTAATTGTGTTGAAAGCTGACGATCGCGAAGAAGTAGATGAACTGCGGGCGGGAGATTTGGGAGCAATTTTAGGTCTCAAGGATACGTTCACTGGAGATACTATTTGCGAAGAAAGCTCACCCGTGATTCTGGAGTCTCTATTTATTCCGGAACCCGTGATCTCTGTTGCAGTGGAACCTAAGACCAAGCAAGATATGGAGAAACTCTCCAAAGCTCTGCAATCCTTGTCAGAAGAAGATCCCACTTTCCGTGTCAGTGTTGACCAGGAAACAAATCAGACTGTGATCGCTGGCATGGGTGAGCTTCATTTAGAAATTCTGGTAGACCGCATGTTACGAGAATTCAAAGTGGAAGCCAATGTTGGACCACCTCAAGTTGCCTATCGTGAGACCATTCGGAAGGCAGTTCGAGCAGAAGGCAAGTTTATTCGTCAGAGTGGCGGTAAAGGTCAGTACGGTCACGTTGTGATTGAACTGGAGCCTACAGAACCGGGCACGGGCTTTGAATTTGTCTCCAAGATTGTGGGCGGGGTTGTACCTAGAGAGTACATTGGTCCATCTGAAGCAGGCATGAAGGAAGCTTGCGAATCGGGGATCATGGCTGGCTATCCAGTTATCGATCTCAGAGCCACGATGGTAGATGGTTCCTACCACGATGTTGACTCGTCAGAAATGGCATTCAAAATTGCTGGCTCAATGGCTATCAAAGAAGCAGTGATGAAAGCTTCACCTGTCCTCTTAGAACCTATGATGAAGGTTGAAGTTGAAGCCCCTGAGGACTTCGTGGGCAGCGTTATTGGTAACCTGATCTCTCGGAGAGGACAGATTGAGGGCCAAGGCTCTGAACAGGGAATCGCGAAGGTGACGGCCAAAGTCCCATTGTCAACAATGTTCGGGTATGCCACAGACATTCGGTCTATGACGCAGGGTCGAGGCATATTCACGATGGAGTTCAGCCAGTACGAGGAGGTACCTCGCAGTGTGGCTGAAACGATCATTGCTAAGAGCAAAGCGAACGCATAGTAAAGGGAACGCATAATCAGGAAGAGGAAGAAATAATTCATGGCACGCGCAAAGTTTGAACGGAATAAACCCCACGTTAATATCGGCACTGTTGGCCACGTTGACCACGGCAAGACTACATTAACTGCTGCGATCACAATGACTCTCTCAGCTTTAGGGCAGGCAACTGCCAAGAAGTATGATGAGATTGATGCTGCACCTGAAGAAAAGGCCAGGGGAATCACGATCAATACGGCTCACGTAGAGTATGAGACTAAAGCTCGTCACTATGCCCATGTGGACTGCCCTGGGCACGCTGACTACGTGAAAAATATGATCACTGGCGCTGCTCAGATGGATGGTGGCATTCTCGTGGTTTCGGCGGCAGATGGACCGATGCCCCAGACCCGTGAACACATTCTGCTGGCGAAGCAGGTGGGTGTTCCCAGTCTGGTTGTGTTTCTGAACAAGAGAGACATGGTGGATGACGATGAACTCCTAGAGCTTGTGGAGTTGGAAGTTCGTGAACTGCTTAGCAGCTATGACTTTCCAGGAGATGATATCCCTGTAATTACCGGCTCAGGTTTGCTGGCTTTGGAAGTAATGACAGCCAACCCCAAGATGAAGCGCGGCGAGAATGAGTGGGTGGATAAAATCTACGATCTCATGGATGCTGTCGATGCTTACATTCCAACTCCTGCGCGGGATATTGATAAGCCTTTCCTGATGGCTGTGGAAGATGTGTTCACCATTACTGGACGGGGCACGGTCGCTACAGGTCGGATTGAACGCGGTAAAGTCAAGGTTGGTGACACTGTAGAACTCGTTGGACTCAGAAATACTCGCAGTACCACGGTTACGGGTATTGAGATGTTCAAAAAGAGTTTGGATGAAGGGATGGCTGGAGACAATGCTGGTCTCTTGCTACGGGGGATTCAGAAGACCGATGTTGAGCGCGGCATGGTCATTGCCAAACCTGGCTCAATTACTCCTCACACCGAGTTTGAGGCGGAGGTCTATGTGCTGCAAGAGAAAGAAGGTGGACGCAAAACGCCATTTTTCCCAGGCTATCGACCCCAGTTCTATGTTCGTACTACTGATGTGACGGGCACGATTCGCGCCTTTACCTCTGATGACGGAACTGATGCTGAAATGGTGATGCCAGGCGATCGGGTCAAGATGACTGTGGAACTGATTAACCCCATTGCCATTGAGCAGGGAATGCGCTTTGCCATTCGAGAAGGTGGACGCACGATCGGCGCAGGCGTTGTTGCCAAGATCCTGAAATAATCGTTTCTCGAAGTGATATTGGAGTTAGGTAAGGGCGGTGCAGTCACCGCCCTTACCTTTTCTCCAAAATCTTTTGAGTTCCATGAGATGACCACTTACTTAGATATTTAAACAGATTAAATGGCTACTATTCAACAACAGAAAATTCGCATTCGTCTGAAGGCGTTCGACCGGGGACTCCTTGACACGTCTTGTGAAAAAATCGTGGATACGGCGAACCGCACCAATGCTACAGCGATCGGGCCCATTCCACTTCCCACGAAACGACGCATTTATTGCCTTTTGCGTTCTCCTCACGTAGACAAAGATTCTCGCGAACATTTTGAAACCCGCACTCACCATCGGCTAATTGATATTTATCAGCCTTCTTCTAAAACGATCGATGCGTTGATGAAGTTAGATTTACCTTCAGGTGTAGATATCGAAGTTAAGCTTTAAAGCTGAGTAATACATTTAATGGAACTGCCTTTCCCAGAAAGCGAAACCTACGCTTTCTGGATTTTTTGTTTAGATTAGAACCCGAACATAAAGCATATCAGGGCTGTCAGGTATTAGTGTTGTTGAGACCTCTGAAAGGATTTCGATACAGCTTTACTTAATCGTTGCTTAGCAGTTGCACGTTAGCTTTCCTTGTATCTATTAGCAGGGCAAGCTAAGCTAGTGAGTGTTGTACTACACTACTTGTTCTTCAGATTCTCTTCATGATTCTTTACAAGTGAGTTAAAGTAAGGGGAGAACAACTTTTAGGGAAAACTGGGCAATGACATTTTCTTCTTCGATCGCGGTTCGAGAACTTCCACTGTTTCCCTTACCTGAAGTTGTTTTGTTCCCAGGTCGGCCCCTGCCCCTGCAAATATTTGAGTTTCGCTATCGAATCATGATGAACACGATTCTGGAGAGCGATCGACGATTTGGTGTATTGATGCAGAGTCCCGTTGATGGGAAGGCAGCAACTGTTGGCTGTTGTACAGAAGTGATGCAGCACGAGCGACTGCCAGATGACCGGATGAGAATTTGGACCTTGGGGCAGCAACGGTTTCGGGTTTTGGAGTATGTGCGTGAGAAGCCCTACTACGTTGGTTTAGTTGAGTGGATCGAGGACAGTCCGCCCGTAAAAGACTTAAGAACGCTATCTACCGATGTGGAGCAGTTGCTGAGAGATGTGGTGCAGTTGACTTCTAAGTTCATTGGTCAAGATATTGAATTGCCCGATAGCATTCCTGACCTGCCGATCGAGTTGTCCTACTGGGTTGCTAGCAATCTTCACGGTGCTTCCTTGGAGCAACAGGCTTTGCTAGAAATTCAGGATACTGCTACTCGTTTAGAGCGTGAAGCAGAAATACTAACCTCTACTCGCAACCATTTAGCGGCTAGAACGGCACTGAAGGATGCTTTGCAAGGTAAATTGTTGTAGTACAGATTAAGTTCAAGATTGGGGGTTGATTCTGTACCAGCCATACCAATTGCGAACGGCTAGCCATGCGACAGATAGCAGCCCAGCGAAGCTTAGGGTCAGCCCGGTATAAGGAGTCAGTAGACCATAGACTGGCACAATTGCCCCAGCGATCGTGCAGATCAGTGCAGCTAAAGAGGCTGAACGATTTGTCCCCAATCCCCAGGAAAGACTCATTAAAATCAGACCGACTCCCAGCCACGCGACCTTCACATCTATCACACGGCTCAGGTAAGTTAGGGCGAGGAGGCAGGCGAAAAACACGCCGCCAGCGATCGTCACGTTGCGTAAACTAATTGGCAGTGATAGGTAAAGCAAAAATAGCCACCAGATGAAGATGGCGGGGGCAAGCAAAAGCAGGCGCGGCAAGATGCCTGTATTGAGAATTGGCCCAACGGACGTGAACACTCCAAAGGGATTTTGGACTGAAACGTTGTCGTTAAAGACCCAGGTAAATTGGGTGCCTTGCCCGATCACTTTAGATTCAGTTGGCACAATACCACTCGCGAAATCAGCCTGGGGAAAGCTAGTCTGGACAGTGAGTCGAAAATTAGAAAGCAATTGTCCGCCCGCGTTGTAGACCCAGCGGGGCCCGCCTTGTACCTGATAGGTGACGCGAAAGCGAGTCTCTGCACCGGGGTCTAGGCGAAACGGAAAGCCATAATCTCCCGGATTTATGGGGTCGAGTCGTGTGCCATTTTGCTCTACTTTAAATCCTTGGAGTAAGGAGTAGCCGATCGGGGTGGGAATCTCAAAGAAGAAATCCTTCCCATCGGACAACGGATTTTTGACTTGATAGTCGGCGCTGAAATCTGCTCGATAAACTGCCCGCCGATTTTGGGCATCGGTAGCTTGATCGAGTTTGACCTGAATTTGAGAGCCAGTTAGGGTTAAAAATCGATTCAATTTTCTGACTTTCTGCACCTGTACGACTTTACCGTCTACTTGGGTGTCATAAGTGTATGGCTCATCAATTTCGTAGCGGATTTGGGGTGCAGATTGTTCAAGTCGATCGCCTGCCACACTGGAGGTAATTTGCGCCACCCGTGCTTGTTCCCAGTTGTGGTAACGATTTCCCAGAGTCGAGCAGAGTAAGAATCCAGAGATCACTAAAACCGTCACCAGCCCAATGTGTTGCAGCACCCGTAATAGAAACGAGTAACGGACGACCCACTCGCCAACAAAGATGGCTTGCTCTGGCTGATCTCGCTTAAGCGCAAAGCTCAGCAGGGCGATGATGACTCCCAGGAGTCCGACTAGCAGAGCTAGGGTCAAAAATGTAGAGATTAGCTGCGACCCAAACTGGATAAGTTCTGATGGATGGGTCAAGTCAGGCAAACTGGGAATTCCTTTAGAGTCAGGCATTCTGTAAAACTGCATTGTTTAAGTGGGGTGATGCCCACCTACAGTTACTATCGATCGGTTTCCTGAATTCTCAAGGAATTTGTTAAGTAGGCAGGCACAATGATTTACAAGACACAGTAGTCTCTTTATAAAACATAAAATAAAACATCAAACCCCTGAGCAGCATGGGTTACGCTACGCCAACCCTAGATTCTATTGGAATGATTTTACTGTTATGAACTTATTGCCATCTGCCTTAAAACCGGGGGATTTGTTACGGGTGATTGCTCCCAGCGGTGCTTTACGAGATTTAGGTACATTTCACCAGGGAGTTGAGATTTGGCGATCGCGGGGTTACCGAGTTGATCTGAGTCCAGGATTTGACGATCGCTGGGGTTACCTAGCAGGAACAGATAGTCAGCGCCGTCAACAATTGGCTATGGCTTGGGCAGATCCAACTTGTAAGGGTATTCTCTGTGCCAGGGGCGGCTATGGCGGGGCACGACTTTTAGAAGACTGGATTTGGCAGCAGCAAAGTCAGCCAGGACAAGCAGAAGACATAATTCTAGGTGGCAAATGGTTAATTGGTTTTTCAGATATTACTAGTTTGCTGTGGAGCCTGCATCGAGAGGGCTTTTCTGGTGGGGTTCATGCTCCCCTATTGACAACTTTAGCCAGTGAGCCAGACTGGTCTATCCAACGGTTATTCGATTGGGTGGAAGGGCGATCTCTGGAACCATTGCAGGGTTGTGGATGGGGCGGGGGCAGAGCGACGGGTTTACTATTACCTGCCAATTTAACAGTCGCTACCCATGTACTGTGTACGCCCCTGCAACCTAAATTAGATGGGGTAATTCTGGCTTTTGAAGATGTATCGGAAGCGCCCTATCGCATCGATCGCATGTTGACTCAATGGCGACTGTGCGGCGCGTTGCAGCAGGTGAAGGGAATTGCGTTAGGACGATTTAGCCAATGTGCGCCCTCCCCGCATAGTCCTAGTTTCACTGTCGATGAAGTGCTACGCGATCGGCTTGCAAATTTGGGGGTGCCGATCGTCTCAGAGTTACCCTTTGGACACGACGGGGTGAATGCAGCGTTACCTGTAGGAGTCATGGTGTGTCTAGATGGAGACTCTGGCACCTTGCACATCGGTGATTTAAAGGAGAAGAGTTATAGCAGGCAATCAGAATTTGTCTAAGAAAACTTGAAATTTCTGAATTTTGCATCAAACACCTTTCCAAAGTAAGAACCGAATCAGACACTTTGTCAGTTAGATGTATAGATGAGAACAAATTCGTAAGTCTGAGTCAATTTAAATTTAATTCCTATGTCATATTCTCAAGCTCCGTGTATTTTGGCAGTAGATGATATGGTAGATAACCTCTTTCTACTACAAGTGTTGCTGGAATCTGAAGGGTACAGGGTTGAAACTGCCGACAGTGGTCGCGCGGCGTTGGATAAAGCTAAGGCAAAGCCCCCAGACTTAGTGTTATTGGACATCATGATGCCTGATATGGATGGCTGTGAGGTAACTCGTCATCTACGTCAAAATCAGCAGCTTTCCAATGTTCCGATTTTGCTCCTGACAGCACACAAGGATTTTAATGTCAAGGCAGGATTGGAAGCTGGGGCTAATGATTTGATCCGCAAGCCGATCGACTTTGATGAGCTACTCGATCGCATTAGCGCCATCTTTAAGCCAGGGACTGATACATCAACTTGACTCAGGAAAATTTCAGTCAAAACTTCTATGGACTTTGGTTAAAATAAAATCTACAAAGTTATTAAAATCCGAGCCTAAAAATCCAAGTTTGTCTTTCGCTTTATCTTTTTGTTGATATACCCAGGTTTAATCTACAGAGGCAAAGGTATTTGTGAGAAATTCGCCTTCGTTTTCCTTTTCTTTAGATTGCTCATCGTCAGGATTAAAGGGAACCGCTTGCTCTCCGATGCAAAGCCGATCGCAAGGGATAGTATCAGACAGAATTGAACTTGCCATCATGCCCGTGTGAATCTCTAGGTGAGACTGGGGAAGCGCTTCAAAAATCAAGCGTTGTCCAGGAAACACAACCCGCTCAAAGTACCAATTGGGAACATTAGTAATGCGGGCAATTTGGATTTGGCTAGTGGCATTGACATAGCAACAGAGAATCTGCTCAGAGCTGTCAGAGGGTAGGGGATCAAGTATTTGAGGCATGGATGCTTAAAAAAGTTATTAGTATTGGAATTATAAAATTAAGTTAACATTCGTGATTTCGATCGGCTGTAAATCCGACTACTAAATGCTTTGGAAACGAGCTAATGTCATGAAATGCAAGCTTTTTGCATCTAAAGATAGACCGTTCCTGTTAGATTAGGCTTTTCGACCATGAGAGTTATTAAGTCACCTTTGAGACTTCTCGATCGGGTACACAGCCCACGAATATTAGTGATATTGTAAAGTTATATAAAACTACTATCAGAATTCAAAAGTACAGACTGGTTTTGCCAAATCAGAAATTTAGTCTGCTAAATGGTTTGATGTACGCCTGTGTCTAGTGAGGGCGATCGGCATCTGTTTGAGAGTTGTCCTGAAGCTCGCATTTCCAGTAGTTTTGCATCTGACTTCGCAAATCGCTAAGATTGGTAAGGATTGCATGTGACTAAGCATTTAACCAAGTAAAGTAACTAGACGTTTGTCTATCTAGCTTATGGAGATTTACTATGCCTAGCTTTAGATTGAGTCGTTATGCATATCATCACCCGCTTGCGTCTCGTAGAGTTTTGGGAGAAACATCCTGATTCCAAAATCAGCTTGCTTCTTTGGTACAAGTTGACGATGACTGCTAACTGGCAAAACTTAGTAGAGTTACGTAAAGTTTTTTCTGCTGCTGATCAAGTTGGGAATTTTACGATCTTCAATATTGGAGGGAACAAGTATCGCCTGATTGTTTTTATTGATTACACCTACCAAAAGGTTTTCATTCGTCATGTGTTCACCCACGCAGACTATGACAAAGATGGTTGGGAAAAAGATGGTTGGTACGAGTAGTTATTAATAAATTTTCCCTGTTAATGGGCGAGAAATAGTCCTACTGAATCGTCGCTTTGAGCAAGCGAAAGAAAATATATGGTTACAACATCTAATCACAGTTATATCGAGCTTCTAAAAAGTTTCCCGCCCCGTCTAATCAAGACAGAGGAGGAGTTACGTGCAGTTCAAGATGTGATTGATACCCTACTTGATTCTGGTGAACTAGCCCCAGAACAACAAGACTACATTAACGTGTTAGGCATTCTAGTTCATGAGTATGAGGAAAAGTATGTGTTAATTCCAGATTTAAGTGGTGTTGAGTTGCTTAAAGCGTTGATTGATGAATTAGGTCTGAAGCAAAAAGACTTAATTCCTGTTTTCAAAACGGAGTCAATTGTATCTGCAATTCTTAATGGCCAACGTAAATTTACTGTGGAACACATTGAAAAACTAGCTAGCTTTTTTCATGTTTCTCCGTCTAGCTTTTTTAGCCGATCGCTGTAAACCTCCTTGTTCTTTGGTGTAATAAGGCACTGTAAAAGTATTTAATAATTCAAATGTGGCAAATAATTGAACGTCAGTAGATTTGCTACTACTGCTGTCGCCAATTCAAGTTTATGAGATTATCCAAAATCCAAGATTAGCTATCTGTAAAATACAAATCTTACGTAACCAAAATGGAAAGCCGAGTTCTCTATATCCGGTTACCGTGCAACCCGATTTTCCCGATCGGAGTTGTCTATTTAGCCGATCATGTTCACAAACTATTTCCAGCGGTTGAGCAGCAAATATTTGATCTGGGAACAGTGCCGCCGTTGGATTTTGCCTCAGCACTGGATGCCTGTATTGATGAATTCCAACCCACATTGTTGGTTTTTTCTTGGCGAGACATTCAAATTTATGCGCCAGTGGGGGGACGGGGCGGCAATCCGCTTCAGTATGCCTTTGAGTTTTTCTACGCCCAAAATCCTTTTACTCGCTTGCGGGGTGCTCTGGGCGGGTTGCGAGTGACCACGGCTTACTATACTGAGCTTTGGCGTAATTTGGGTCTTATTAAGCGTGGCTTGAAGCGCGCCCGACGGTATGATCCCCAGGCACGATCGATCGTGGGGGGTGGGGCGGTGAGCGTGTTTTATGAGCAATTGGGGAAATCTTTGCCGACTGGGACGATCGTCTCTGTGGGTGAGGGGGAAATCTTGCTGGAAAAAGTATTGCGCGGCGAGGATTTGCAGGGAGAACGCTGTTACGTCGTGGGGGCAGGTGAGCCACGGGAGCGCCTCGTGCATGAGCCACCGATGGCGATCGAAAAAACGGCCTGCAACTACGACTACATTAATTCCATCTGGCAAGACTTTGAGTATTATCTGCAAGCAGAAGATTTTTATGTGGGAGTGCAGACCAAGCGCGGCTGTCCTCATAATTGCTGCTACTGCGTTTACACCGTGATTGAAGGGAAGCAGGTACGAATTAACCCTGCGGATGAGGTGGTGGCAGAGATGCGCCAGCTTTACCAGCGTGGAATTCGCAACTTCTGGTTCACAGATGCTCAATTTATTCCGGCTCGGAAGTACATTCCTGATGCGATCGAACTGCTGGAAAAAATTCTGGCGGCGGGAATGCAGGATATTCACTGGGCAGCCTATATTCGCGCCGATAATCTGACTCCAGAACTGTGCGATTTAATGGTCAAAACTGGGATGAATTACTTTGAAATTGGCATCACCAGCGGTTCCCAGGAATTGGTGCGAAAAATGCGGATGGGATACAACCTGCGCGTGGTGTTGGAAAATTGTCGGGACTTGAAGGCGGCTGGATTTAAGGATGTCGTGTCGGTCAATTATTCGTTTAACGTCATTGATGAGCGTCCAGAAACGATTCGGCAGACGATCGCCTATCACCGTGAGCTAGAGCGCATCTTTGGGGTAGACAAGGTGGAACCTGCAATCTTCTTTATTGGGCTACAACCCCACACGCATTTGGAGGAATACGCCTTCAAAGAGGGCATCCTGAAACCAGGATATGACCCCATGAGTTTGATGCCATGGACAGCGAAAAAGCTGCTGTGGAATCCTGAACCAATGGGGGCATTTTTTGGAGAGGTGTGTCTAGAAGCTTGGCGGCGCAATCCCAATGATTTTGGGCGAGAAGTTATGGCAATTTTGGAACAGCGTTTGGGGTGTGCTGAGTTGGAGACAGCATTGTCGGCCCCAATTGTGCCAAGGCAACAAGAGTTGGTGTCAGTCGGAAGTTGATGGGGCGTTAGGGATAGCTGGGTAAACGATTATGCTGGAAGGCTCAATTCTGCACAAATTGGCGACTGCCCATCAGGTGGGGCAAGCGGGTAAGCGACCGCTCAACTTTGGCGTGTACTACAAAAACACGTTGGTGGCACTTTGTCACGCGTTGGAAGATTATATTCTGTCCGCTGGCAGCGCGCCGCTAGTGATTACGGCGTTTCAGCAGGGTAAATGGTATCTGCAAGAAGCCGATCGCTACGGGGACATTGCCCAAAGAGCTAACCAGATCGTCATTATGGCGGCAGCGGATGGGGGATTTGCGGCTCATCCCACCAGTCAGCGATCGAATGTGGCGCTGGTAAACCTAGACTCGGCTGACCCCGTTGCCCAGGAATGGCACTTGATGATTTTGTCTCCCACCTATGCGGCGATGGTGCTGTGTCAAGAACTATCGGCTGCGGATTATGGAGCCAATGGGGTGCCAACGTCAGACCTAGAGCGCAAGTTTTATGGATTTTGGACGTTTGAACCTGGGCTGGTGCAGGAAACGATGGAGTTGACGATCGCCCACATCCAGCAGTACAACCCTGTCCTTCATGGCACATTACTAACCCATCTCCACCAAGTCACTCAACCCACAGATGCTCAACGGGATGACCTTGGCAGCGTTGTTTCACGGGTTGTGGATTATCTGCAACACAGTCACGCGGATCTCAGCCATCCCAGTCACTATGTTCCAACTCACGAGCAGGGGCTAGAGAACAATCTGATTTCCAACGAAATGCAGGCATTTCTCCGTATTGCTCAAATTATTGACCAGACCGATCTCAGTAATCCCAGGGCGGCGGCTGAGGTGGCAACCTTGGCAGAAATGATGGGGCAATTGCTAGATTTACCCGCATGGCAATTGCATCGCCTGCGATTGGCAGGATTGCTGCATCGATTGTCCCTTTGGCAAACGGGCGAAAACTTATTGAGTTCTGGCACATCCGCCCGCTATCAGGACGCGCCCAGTTGTCCAT
Organism: Leptolyngbyaceae cyanobacterium MP9P1.79; assembly: GCA_030248885.1. Lineage (GTDB taxonomy): Bacteria > Cyanobacteriota > Cyanobacteriia > JARCMD01 > JARCMD01 > JARCMD01. Next base: position 18,952 of record JARCMD010000200.1, read on the forward strand.
TGACCTGTTCTTTGGTGCCGGGGACGCAAGTGCTGCGAACAATGCCCCAGTTGCGGGCGATCGCCACGATCGTTACACACCTGAATGAACGCTGGGACGGCTTCGGGCAACCGGCTGGCTTAGTGGGCGACGAAATTCCCTTGGAGTCGCGGATTCTAGGATTGATTGCGTCCTTCCAGCAATGCGTTGTACGGCGGCAATTAGAGCAGGATGCCTCAGACTCAGACCTGAATGAGAGTTTGGAGCAGGCATTGGCGGAGTGTCGTGGACAGCAGGGAACTGGCCCCACGAAGGGCGATCGATGGGACCCTAAACTGGTTGAGTCCCTAGCGCTCTTGGTGTATGGGTTACAGCAAGGCATTGGATTACCAGCCACTTCTCCCAAAATTGCGGCGGGCATGTGGCTCTTAGACTCCCACTCCAGTGAAGATTTATTCGCTTTGCTGGATAAATCCCCCGTTGAAGCAGGTATTCCTACGATTGAAGCAATTTATGGATATTGAGGCAATTCGCTCCGGTAAGCTCAAGCAATTGGCTGGAGCCGATCTAGAAGATGAGGATCTGTCAGGTTCGGATCTACAGGGCATTAACCTGACGGGGGCCAACTTGGTAGGAACCAACTTTAAAGGCACAACGCTCGCCCATGCCCAGTTAGATGGCGCGAAGCTGGTCGGGGCGTGCTGCATTGGCACGGATCTGCGAGCCAATTTGCTGGGGGCAAACTTGATGCAGGCTAACCTCACGGAAGCAGACCTGCGGGGCGGCAATCTGCGGGGCGCAAACTTGATGCAGGCAACGCTAACCCAGGCGACTCTGGCAGGAGCGTTTCTCAGTGGCGCGAACTTAACGGGGGTGGATTTGCAGGGGGTGGATCTGCGCGGGGCTGACTTGCGGGGCGCAAATCTCATGAAGGCAAATTTACATGGGGCAAATTTGAGTCAGGCAGATCTCCAGGGTGCATTGCTCAATGACGCTAATTTGGAAGAAGCAGATCTGCGGGATGCCAACCTGTCTGGGGCAGATTTGATGGGGGCAAATCTGTTGTGTGCAGATTTGGAGGGCGCTAATTTGAGCGGAGTGAATCTGGTGGGAGCCTGCGTGGTTGGCACCATCTTGGCTTAGAGAATGGTGGACGAGTGTAGTCTCTTATTCACAATCTACGAGCGCTTGAATATCCGCTGCTACAATTTTCTCCAAATTGCGGGTAATCTTGTCCATGTCCCAATCCCACCAGGCTAGGTCAAGGAGCAATCGAACCACCTCATCATTGAAGCGTTGACGAATACACCTAGCTGGGTTGCCCCCGAAGATTGTGTAGGGCGGAATATCACTCACGACGACTGATTTTGCGGCAATGATGGCTCCGTCTCTCACCGTCACCCCTGGCATGATCACTGCTTCATAGCCGATCCAGACATCGTTTCCAATCACCGTATCCCCTTTGTGGGGCAGTGCCTCAGTCAGAGCAGACACCTTTTCCCAGCCATTGCCGAAGATCTGGAAGGGGTAGGTCGAAAATCCATCCAATTTGTGGTTTGCACCATTCATGATGAATTTTACGCCTCTGGCTAGGGCGCAAAACTTGCCGATGATGAGCCGATCGCCGACAAAGGGAAAGTGATACAGGACATTGCGCTCAAAGTTTTCTGAGTCTTCCGGGTCATCGTAGTAGGTGTAATCTCCAATGACGATATTGGGATTCAACACCGTATTCTGAATGAAGCAGATTTGGGGAAATCCCTTCATGGGATGCTTTTCTTTTGGATTGGCTCCGTACAAACTAGCCTCCAGTGGCTAAAACTGCCTTATTTTTAAGTGTCTAGGCTTAATTTTAAGCTTCACGTTGGGCGGAATAAGTTGACATTTTCATGAGCAATTCCCTGAGATTTTCTGTAAGCTTGCAAGCAATTGCATGGTCTGCGAATATAACGAACTATCTGCACGAAAACTGATCTAAGCGCAGATATTTATTCTGAATTTTTTTTAATCTTGACTACCCTTGAGGGGGTTCGTAAAGATCACCAGCAGGATGCGATCGATTTATTAACGTAACGAATTATGGCGCAACAAAGCCTTCTGGAACTAGCAAAACAAGGCGATCCCGAAGCGATCGCGACTCTCATCAACCAAACCTTACGCACTAAGGGCATTCTGGCAGATATTAGCCTGAAGCATCACTGCTTGCAGGTATTGCTGGAAGCGGATCAAGTACCAGATGAGCGGTTATTGGTTCCCTTCGTCCATCGGGGCGTTTTGCGGCTAGGCACCCATTCGATTCATAGAATTAAGATTTACGCTCGGCAAGCGGGGGAAAGCTTTTTTGCTTGGAATCGAGATATTACCTTGGAGCCTGACTCGGTTCCGTCTCATCCCCATGAAGTCGCAGGCACCCGATCGCCTCTCTCTTCAACGCAGGCACGGAAGGCTGAACTGCTGGAATTGCCCACTACTAACCCATCTCGTCATGGGTCAGGTTCTAGTCCAGTTTCCGCCGCAGTGGCTCAGGGCAACCCATCTATGGGTCGAACCCAAGTGGTGCGATCGGGCGCTGATGCTGTCTACCGTCCCACCCCGCTAAGAGCGAGAACGCAAACAGTGAGCCGCACTCATCCTCGCCCGATTGCCCCTAGCTCAGTTCCCCAGGCTCTGCCTACGATGGGCGGAGCAATGATTCATATTCCTCGGAATGCGACGAAGGCAGCGGCAGAGCGGCTGACGGTGAAGCGATCGGCCCGCAATAAATTGATCCGAGAAGTCGTAACTGCCACGATCGCCATCATTCTTGGCATATCCCTCACCATTGGCATCATTTCTTGGCTAGAGAAGCGGAGCTATTCCAGAGGAACCCTGATCGAGCCAGCACAGGGTTTGGCACAGTGACATCTAGCACAACGATGCTGCCCGTTGCCCAGGCAGAAACTGTGATTTTTGAACTGGTGCAACCCTTGGGCATCCAGGATAGCGAAACGGTTGACCTGGTAGCGGCTGGAGGACGCATCTTGGCGATAGCGGTCTCCAGCCCTCTGGATGTGCCCCACTGGGATAATTCTTCAATGGATGGTTACGCAGTGCGCTTTGTTGATGTGCAGTTTTGCCAGCCAGAGCAGCCTGTGACGTTGACCTTGGTGGAAGCAATCCCGGCTGGACACTTGCCTCAGCATCCGATCGCCCCAGGTCAAGCCAGCCGAATTCTCACGGGTTCTATGATGCCGACTGGAGCGGATACCGTGGTGATTCAAGAACAGACCCGTTCTCATGAAACTGGCCAAATCGTTATTCTGGCAGCACCCTCGGAACGGGGGGCAAATGTGCGTCACCGGGGGGCATTCTGTCAGGCGGGGACAGCATTATTGTCTGCGAGAATAGAACTGCAAGCGCCAGAACTGGCAATTTTGGCGGCGGTGGGCTGCTCCAAAGTGCAGGTGTATCGCCGGCCCCGTGTCGCAATTTTCTCTACAGGCGATGAGTTGGTGCCGCCTGGACAATCTCTTAAGCCGGGGCAGATTGTGGATTCCAACCAAGTGGCTCTGGCGCTATTGGTTGCCCAGAGCGGCGCAGAGCCGTTGATGCTGGGTATTGTCCCCGATCGCCCAGAGCAGGTGAGCCGGGCGATCGTTGAGGCAGTGGCGACAGCAGATGTTGTTCTCTCCACAGGGGGCGTTTCTGTGGGCGACTATGACTATGTGGAGCAGATGTTGGCATCGTTGGGGGCAACCATTCACGTTCGATCGGTGGCCATTAAACCAGGGAAGCCATTGACGGTGGCGACGTTTGACCCAGAAAAGGGAGGGGCCGCTGAGGATCAGAACGCAGCGAATGCTTCAGAGCCGCGATCGAAACTCTACTTTGGGCTACCCGGAAATCCGGTTTCTTCCCTGGCAACGTTCTGGCGGTTTGTGCAACCCGCGCTGCGAAAGTTGTCGGGGCTAGCAGCAGGATGGGAGCCAACCTTTGTCTCTGCCCAAGTGCGGCAACCGCTGCGATCGGATGGCAAGCGGGAAACCTATCTCTGGGGACGATTGGTGCAGGGGCAAGCTGGCTATGAGTTTGAGGTGGCGGGGGGAAGCCACAGTTCTGGCAACCTGATTAATCTATCCCAAACGAATGGATTTGCTGTAGTGCCATTGGGGGTTGAAACGATCGCCCAAGGAATGTCAGCCCAGGTATTGCAAGTGGGACAGGTGATGCGATCGATTTAGGGTATGGTTTCCCCTATTTTGTCGATCGCCCCTCACCTCCACACCAGAATTTTTTCAAGCAACGCCATAACTTGTGTAGGGACGCTTATAGGGAGGATGTAAACCGAGAATAATGTCCGCAGTAGGAACACCTCTTTCTACCAATTCTTGACCTAAATCGGCTTCAGTCATGTTGTGTTGAATCCAAATCTTGCCATTCCTAATATCCATATGAATGTAGCAAGCATAGATGCGATTTAAGCCTTGCCAACCCATATCCAGAACTTGGTAGTGATCATGTTCTGTATCGAAAACAATTTGACATTCAACTTCTGAATCATTAGGTGTGGCATGGGCAGTCAGCAACTCTCGCACAATTTGACGGTACTTTTCTAATTTTTCCATTCTGCAATCTCCTCTGCGTTAGGTTCATAGACTAGGATTTTCAGGTCATATTGAACAATTGCTGCTTGAATAAACCGCTCTTGAAAGAAGGTGTTAAAGATATCTACAGGAACAGCTAAATATAAAATGCGAGAGGAGTCCGTCATTTGAAGCGCAAGCCGATAGTTCAAAAACCGTCCTAAAGCAGCATGGAAGTCATTAATGACAGAAGGATTGATGAAGCCTTTGACTTCTACAGCAATTTTTTGTCCGTTTTTTTCGGCAGCAAATACCTTTTCAGCCGCTAGGTCAACTTCTAGCTTAATTCGATCGATGCGAATAGTAAGAGGGTCACTGGTAATATTCCACCCATCTTTGATCAGAGCTGTTTTCACCGCATGATGAAATAGATCTTTTGCCATCGCAGTAAATCTAGCTCCTAGTGAGATCTGCGGGCTGCAAAAAAGTAGGAAATCTGGTAACAAAACTTAAATTGTTATCTACTATGCCAGACTACTCATTGGCAGATCGCCAACTTCTAATTATGCCATTTTCACTACAGCCAACAAGGGTTTGCCCATCAGAGCTAAAAGCAATACTATCAATTGAACATCTCACTATTGACAGCCAATTCTGATCCCTCTGGCAATTCCCATCAAAGCTAAAAGCAATACTGTGAATTGAACATGCTGTCATTCAGTGATCCACAGAAGAGCTTGCTGGTTTCCGAGCCTAGTTTGCAAAGTTCGATGCAGAGCGGTGGGATCGGCAGTTTGAAGCAGATGTTGCAGCAGGTCGGCTGGATGGGCTGGCTAAACGGGCACTGCAATATCTCCAAGAAGGACGTTGCACCGACCTGTGAGATATCGCGTAACCCCTGATTTTTGGTATCACTATCGACAGTCGCCGGATGAGATTCAAGAATTGGCTGATCGATGCTATGAGTTACTCAAACAAGATTCTCGATATCCATCGCTACACTTCAAAAAGGTGGAACCGTTCTGGTCAGTGCGGATCGGCATCCACTATCCCAACATATCCTACAGGGTTGAGTGAGTTTGAGAGGATCTAGCTATGAACCTGCTTTACGATGGAATTGCCTTTCATGAAGGAATGCAAGGAGGGGGCATCCATCGCTACGCCACTGAGTTGATTTCCCGCGTGGCCGAAATTCCAGCCGTAGATGCAACTGTGTATGGCAACTGCCAGCAGGCGATCGGTGAGCCTCAGGTTCACCAAATTCAAGAATTTCGTCTGCGGGAAAATCACCGATTTTGTCACTGGGCGAAGCGGATCAATACCGTCACAGATGATTTGACAGGACACTTGCTGAGATTTAGAGCGGCAAAACCAGATATTTTTCACCTCACCTACTACCGGATGCCCTGTCGGTTTGGCTTGGTCGTCGTGACGCTTTACGACACACTCATGGAGCGTTTTCCCCAGTTTTTCCTTGGCTCCTATTGCGACCGGGTGCGCCACGCCAAACGCCAGAGTTTACAAGCCGCCGATCACGTTATTTGCATCTCCGAGAGTTGCCGCCAAGATGCGATCGAATGCTTCAACGTGCCCCCCGATCGCACCTCTGTTATCTACCTCGCCGCCAATCTTTCACCCAATAATTTTCCTGGCTCCATTCCTTCCTCCTTAGTCGATCGCCCCTACCTGCTCCATGTTGGGCACCGCTGGGAACACAAGAACTTTGCCAGACTCCTGCAAGCCTTTGCAGCGTTATCCTACAGTCGGGATCTATTGCTGGTTTCCGTGGGTGGACTACCCGATTGGTCGCCCTCGGAAGTGTCGTGGATGCAGCAGTTGGGCATTGGCGATCGGGTGCTGAAACTGGGACGGGTGGAGGATAGCACCCTGCACCAGTTGTATCAGTCGGCGCTCTGCACTGTTTATCCCTCTCTCTACGAAGGCTTTGGCTTGCCTGTGCTGGAAGCCCTTCAAGCCGGGGGGATCGTTGCCACCTCCAACACCTCCAGCTTGCCAGAAGTCGCCGGAGCCGCTGGTATTTATTTTGATCCCACCCAGGTGGAAACGATCGTGGTTGCCCTCACCCACGCGATAGAGCTTTCACCCCAGCAACGCCAAACCCAGATCGCCCTGGGACAAAAGCAGGCAAGCCAATTTTCCTGGGAAACCATGGCTCAACAAACCTACCAGGTTTATCAACAACTCCTGCAAGCCAGGTAGAAATCTACGGCTAGAAATTTACGGCTTGACCGGATACGATTCACAGCCCTTGAACGTTGTAGAATCGGACTCACTTTAACCCCCCAAATTTAATCACCAAGGCACAAACCAAACTCTTCCTGCCGCTGTGGTTCTGTGGTTAAAATTCCCATCGTGCAAATTGTTAAGGTTTTGCCCCCATAGCCATAACTGCACGAACTCTGAACGCCCCTCAGTTCCTCAATAAATCCCCACAGTTGCTTCCCTATCTAGTTCTCATCAACTGCATTTTAGTTGCCTGGTTCCCCCTGTTAAGAGCCTACCAATTGGTCTGCGATGATTTCCCACTATCTACTAAATTAGACCAAGGCTTTCTTGCTTACTGGCACTCTGCAATAGCAGGAGAAGGCATTTTTCGCATCCTTGGCTACCCCATCATTGTGTTAATTACTCATAGCAGTTTATTGCCTGGAATTTTAGCCCTTTGTACCCATATTGTCGCTGTTCTCTGCTTCTTTAGAATTTGCCAACGCTTATTCAAAAATACATTAAATTCGGTCATCTTGAGTTTACTGATGGGAATTTTCCCCTGGGGTTACACTGCTTTGCTTTGGGCTTCAGCGTATCTCTATGAATTAACCACAGCCCTATTTTTGATTAATTTGCTGCTTCTAATTGAGCTTTCCCATCAGCCAAAATCCCAGCCTGTTTTGGGTTTCATCAGCTATGGTTTGACGTTAATCGCTTTATTGATTCTAGAACCTTTGACCTTTGCTTTTATGTTTAGCAGTGGCATTATCTGGATTTTAGGCAGTAGAAATCAGCGAATATTTATCTCGGTCAAGCAGAGGTTATGGAATGTTCTCTCTAGTTGGGGAAGTGCTTTAGGCAGCTTAACTTACATTGGCTTATATCAAGGATTTAAGAATGATTATATGATGAAGCCAACTGTATTGAATCTAAAGACTCTGCTTTCATTCCATTATTATCAATACAGCAATTTCTATGTTTTTGAACCCTGGCTAAATTCCACAAATTGGCCCCTGATGTTTACTGAGTGGCATGGCTTTACGATCGCCATTGCCCTATTATTATCCCTGGCAGTTATTCCCGGTTTAATTCTACTTTCTCGTAATGATTTCGATCGTCAAACTACTAAACCAGGCTGGAAACTATTAATTTACATCCTCGTTTTATTAGTAGGAGCGTCCTTGATTTACACGATCGCCGGGGGCTTTTCCCTCGACTCCCGTAAGAAATATCCCTTAATTCCATTACTTTTATTATTAGTTGGTTGGCTCTGGTCTTACTTTGAAGCCATGCAGAGCAATCTGTTAAGTCATAAGCGATTCATCCTGGCAACCGTCATGATTTTAGGAGTCAGTACAACGTGGCTGATTACAGGCATCTGGCACTATGAGGTCGATCGCTACACCTCTCTAACAGACTTTTTGGTGCAAAAAAACATTGCAGGAGCAATTCAGATTGAGTGGAACCCCAACCTCTACGCCACCTGGCCCACCATGGGCACCACGATTGGATTCCGCATGGATGACAATTGGGTGTTGAACCAAGCCATTGCCTACAAAGGAGGGCAGCCTGTACAAGTGGCACCCGCTCCAAATGCCACCACTCTCCGCTTTGATCCCCACACAGCAACGTGGGCAGCCCAGCCTGCGCTTCCTGGATTATGACGGCGCTGCTGCCCATTTCAGCGATTTTGCCCACGCGGGATCGCTGTGAACCGTTGACCAAAATGCTGATGAGCTTGGCGCAACAAGGGGTGCAACCGATCGAACTGATTGTGGTGGATGCCTCAACCACCGCCGCTACAGCGCAATTGTGTCAACAAGGGGTGCCAAATGTAGCGACGCAAATTATTTACCATGCAGCGATCGTGCCGGGTGCTGCCGTGCAACGTAATCAGGCAATCACCCACGCTTCCCAACCCGTCATTTGGTTTCTAGAAGACGACATTATTCTGGAACCAGATTGCCTGGAAAGACTGTGGGCTGGGCTGCAAAGCGATCGACACCTGGGTGGAGTCAACGCCATGATTACCAACCAGCAATATCAGTCCCCCGGACGCATTAGCCGCCTGCTATTTCAATTTCTCCATGGGCAGGCTGAAATGAGCTATGCCGGGAAATGCATTGGGCCGGCGCTCAATTTGTTGCCAGAAGACCGATTGACCCTGCCAGAAGTTGTACCTGTGGAGTGGTTGAACACGGGCTGCACCCTCTACCGCCGGGAGGCACTGCCAGAACCGCCCTTTCCAGACCATTTCACAGGCTATTCCTTTATGGAAGACGTAACCTTGTCGCTTACAGTGGGACGGACTTGGAAACTGGCAAATATCCGCACTGCCCGGATGTTTCACGATAGTCAGCCAGGGGATTACAAGCGCAATGGAAGAGCCTTAGCCAAAATGCAGTTGGTCAATCGCCACTACGTCATGACCCAGATTTTAGGGCGGGAGCAATTTATGGATCACTGCAAACTGGCGGTGCTGGAGCTTTTTGGTATCCTTGCCTCTTTGCAGTCACGTCAGGGATGGATTTTATTACCAGGAATTTTTTGGGGGAAGGGAGAAGCGATCGTCCAAATTGCGGGTGGGAAACAGCACACATCAACTGTCGTCAAATCATGAGATCTGGACTTTTATACTCAAGTCAACTGATTGAGGCTGTTAAGTCCCGCTGGCGAAATTTTTACTATCGATCGCTGGGTGTGCGACTCCACGGCTACATCTGGATGCGTCAGATCGAAATTCCCCGCAATTTTAGTGACATTGAGATCGAGAGCCACTGTGCGTTGGATCGCGGCGTTGTCCTTCTGTGTAGCGGTCAACCGTCATCCCGCCCCAAAATTCGCATCGGCGCTCACACCTACCTGAATCGCCACACCTTCCTCGATGCGATCGACTCCCTCACCATTGGGCAACACTGCGCCATCGGCCCCAACTGTTACCTCACTGACCACGACCACGGCCATGATCCCCAGTTGCCCCCCTTGGAGCAACCGATGATTGCCCAGCCCACGACGATCGGCAATTTTGTCTGGTTAGGAGCTAATGTGACAGTTCTCAAGGGCGTGACGATCGGGGATCGTACGATCGTGGGGGCTGGTAGTGTGGTGACGCGCAGTCTACCCGCCGATTCGATCGCCGTGGGCGTACCCGCTAAAGTCATTAGGGATCGTGGATTAAATAGCACCCCATAGTCTAGCGGTGGAGGCAAGGTATTCAGCAAATAGCCCCGGTTGATGTGCAACATTTGTTACTCGTAGCTTGCTTATCGAAGGATAGGCTTCGCCCTCACCAAATCCTGAACTTACCCGTATATTTTACCAATATAAAATTTAGCCGATGTGCTAGCGTTACAAGCACTCTGCAAGTAATATTAATTGCGGACAAGATTAATTCCAGCTTTTGGTAAACCCTGTGAACCTACGCCATCTCATCCCCTTTTTCGACCCGTCAGTGCGCGAGTGGTCCACAGAAGCGCGATTGTTAAGATGGTTGACGTTTCTTTGGCTCTTCGCAGGGCTAATTGTCCTCTTCTCAGCCTCCTACGCCGTTGCCGATGCCGACTTTGGGGATGGATTGTATTACTTCAAACGCCAACTGTTCTGGGTTGCGATCGGACTCATTGGGTTCAATATTCTGGTGCATTCCCCCATTCGCTACATTCTGGGGATAGCAGATTGGCTCGTCCTCATCTTCTTGGGTTTGATTCTGGCAACCCTCCTCCCAGGACTCGGAACCACTGTGAATGGTGCAACCCGTTGGCTATCGGTGGGAGCCATTCCCATTCAGCCGTCTGAGCTAATCAAACCGTTTTTGGTGCTGCAAGCCGCCCGGATTTTTGGTCAGTGGGAACGGCTAACCTGGGCCACACGCCTCACCTGGGTAGGAGTTTTTGGGGCGGTGCTAGCAGGAATTTTGCTACAACCCAATCTCAGCACCGCTGCCCTTTGCGGCACAACTCTCTGGCTCATTGCCCTGGCTGCTAATCTCCCTCCCATCTATTTGGGGGGAACAGCTTTGGGCGGAATGCTGCTAGCTCTCCTGAGTATCAGTTTGCGAGAGTACCAACGCCGCCGGATAATCTCGTTTATCAATCCCTGGGCTGATCCCACCCAGGATGGCTATCAACTCATTCAAAGTTTATTGGCGGTTGGGTCTGGTGGAACCTGGGGAACGGGCTATGGTTTCTCCCAACAAAAGCTTTTTTATCTACCGATTCAGTACACCGATTTCATTTTTGCGGTCTTTGCGGAAGAGTTCGGTTTGGTCGGGAGTTTGCTGCTGCTGCTCCTGTTGTTTGTGTATGCGAGTTTGGGTCTACTGGTGGCGCTTAAGTCCCGCCGATCGGTGCATCAGTTGGTGGCGATCGGCGCGACAACGCTCATGATCGGACAGTCCCTGCTCAACATTGGCGTGGCAACGGGCACATTGCCCACCACAGGCTTGCCCTTTCCCCTATTCAGCTACGGCGGCAGTTCCATGATTGCTAGCCTCATAACAGCCGGACTTCTGATTCGAGTGGCGCGGGAAAGCAACGAAGCCGAAGTCGTTTCCCTACCTGCTCGCAGATTAGGGAAGCGCAGAGAAGGCATAGCGACTTAAGGAGATCTCCGAGAAAGATGTCACCCCTGTAGGAGCGAAGCAGTCGGTAAAAGGCCCTGATTAAGTTTCAAAGTTTTTCGCCCGACTGCTAAGTGCAAAGCACACGCTACGCGAACGCCCTTCCGGTGCCTGGTATAAGCTTCTCTGGAAATCTCAAGCGACATCCGTCAAATTCAGTTCAATCTGGCAATTTTCTTTGCAATTAAGATATGGCAGGGAAAAATAGAGACAATCTGTTCATCCACACCTAAAACACACCTATGCTCGGCACCACCCTTCAGGGACGCTACAAACTCACCCAACAGCTTAGTAGCGGTGGCCTTGACGTAACCTTTCTTGCAGAAGACCAACACTCATCACGCAACCCAGTCTGTGTGGTCAAGCAACTGAAACCCAAGCAAACCGACCCCCTCACCCTGCAAACCGCCCGACACCTCTTTGAGTCCGAAGCCGCCATACTGAGTCGCTTGGGAGAGCATCACCAGATCCCCCGCTTACTGGCGCATTTTGAAGAAAACCAGGAATTTTACCTGGTTCAGGAGTTCATTCCTGGACACACTCTAGAGCCAGAACTGCAAGCGGGTCAGCCCTGGAGCCAAGCGGAGGTTCTCGCCTTCCTGCGAGACCTGTTGCAGACCCTCAGCTACATCCATCGCCAGGGCGTGATTCACCGCGACCTCAACCCCACCAGCTTGATACGGCGGCAAACCGACCAAAAGATTGTCGTCACTGACTTTGGAGCCATCAAAGCCATCACAACCCAAGTTGTCTTGGTGGATGAGCAAGCCGTATTTAGTTTTGGTGTGGGTACTCCCGGCTATATGCCTGCGGAACAGGCGAATGGCACCCCTACCTTGAGCAGCGATGTGTATAGTGCAGGGATGATTGCCCTGCAAGCGTTAACGGGACGCGCTCCCCAGGAGATTCCCCAAGACCCGATGACGGGAGAAATCCTGTGGCTATCTGATCAGATTAGCCCCGACTTAGCAGCCATCTTGGACAAGATGGTGCGCTACGACTCCCAGCAACGCTACCCGTCTGCCACAGAAGCACTAGCAGCGATCGAAGCCTTGCCTGCCCCTGTTGTCATCTCGGTTGCTAATGCAGAGTTTGAGGCAGCTTTCAATAAGGCGATCGAAGCTTTGTCTGCCCCTGTTACGATCTCGGTTAAACCCACGCGTCGCAAGGTGCTGCAATTTGCGGCGTTAGCGATAATAGGGGTTGGGATCAGTGTTCTGGTCGATCGATTTCGCCGAAAACCCTCTGCTCCCCATCAATCCTTCACGCAAGACTTAGGTAATGGAGTCAGCCTAAAGATGGTTTTAATTCCAGGTGGCACATTTTTGATGGGGTCGCCCGAAAGTGAGGATGAACGAGAAAGGTGGGAAGGCCCGCAGCATCAAGTAACGGTTCCGGCTTTTTTCATGGGCAAGTTTGAAGTGACCCAGCAGCAATATCAGGCGGTGATGGGCAACAACCCATCAAGGTTCAAGGGAGACAATCGTCCGGTTGAGAAAGTGTCTTGGGATGACGCAGTGGCGTTCTGTCAGAGTTTGTCTGACAACGAAACATCTAAGCAAAACGGACGCACCTATCGTTTACCCACGGAAGCGGAATGGGAATATGCCTGTCGCGCTGGGACTAAAACCCCGTTTTATTTTGGTGAGATGATTCATACTGATTGGGCGAATTATTATGGCAATTCTGTCTACGGTGCGAGCAAAAAAGGCATTGCTCGGCAGCAAACGACAGAGGTGGAGATGTTTAAGGCCCATGCCAATGCCTTTGGGCTTTGCGATATGCACGGGAATGTGTCCGAATGGTGCGCGGATGACTGGCATAGTAGCTATACAGACAAACCAGAGAATCTGAAGCAAAATGGCTCACTTATATGGTTATCTAGTGATGAAGCTGAAAAGCTCCTGCGCGGCGGTTCGTTGGGACTCTATCCTAGGTCCTGTCGCTCTGCTCATCGCAACAGGTACGGGCATGATGAGCGGTACAACTTCAACATTGGTTTTCGTTTGGTTGTGTCCGTTTCCAGGACTCTTTAACTTTATCCTCTTTTCCTTTTTCCCTTTTCTGAACTCCTCGCGCAGAGCGCGATCGAATTGTTTTTGAGGTTTTGCCTGTTCCAGAAACCGGGGTTCTGCGATCTCAGTCCAGAAACCGGGGTTCTTTAGGAGATTTGGGGCGATCGAACTAATTCTGGACAGAACCCCGGTTTCTCATGCCCTGCATCCCATAAATGGAATCGGAGTTTTCAAGGAGATACGAGCATTCAGGAACCCAATCGCTTTTGCCCTAGAATATGGTTAAATGTCATAGAAAATCTGAGCTAATGAGATGACATCTGAAGAATTGACCCAACTTGCCACGATACATCAGCAAGCGATCGTGCGCCATGAACAGGAGATGGCAGATATCCGCGCTCTGATACGACTCAATCAAGAGCAATTCAGGGATCAAAGGGAGTTTACTCAAGAGCAACTTAATCAGTTGACCGCAGGGTTGTTGGAATTGAGACACTTGGTTGCTGACTATATTCAGGGACGATTGCGAAATTAGTGGAGCTAGAGCTACACACCAAGTTCTTGCAGAAGGGCACGGATTACAACTGCTTCACCCCGCTCACAAGTTGAGCCACCATTTCCTTCGCTCCGCCAAACAACATCATCGTTTTATCTTTGTAGAACAGTTCATTTTCTACCCCAGAGAACCCCGCGCTCATGCCCCGTTTAATCACGATCGTATTCCTGGCCTTATCCACCTCCAAAATCGGCATTCCATAGATGGGGCTGGTCGTGTCGTGACGGGCGGCAGGATTGACCACATCATTCGCCCCAATCACCAGCGCCACGTCTGTCCGCTCAAACTCAGGGTTGATGTCTTCCATGTCGTGCAGTTGGGGATAGGGCACATTGGCTTCGGCTAGCAACACATTCATGTGTCCTGGCATCCGCCCTGCAACGGGATGAATGGCATACTTCACATCAACACCCATCCGCTCTAGTTGATCGGCGAGTTCCCGCACCGCATGTTGGGCTTGGGCCACCGCCATGCCATAGCCTGGAACGATCACAACCGATCGCGCATAGCCAAGCATCATGGCTCCTTCCTCGGAATCGATCGATCGCACTGTCTTATCTAGCTGAGATGTATTACTGGAACCTGTACCCGTCGTCGTGCTAGACCCAAAGGCGCTAAACAGTACATTTGTGATCGAGCGGTTCATAGCTTTACACATGATCTGGGTCAAGATGATCCCCGACGCGCCCACCAGCGCCCCAGAAATAATCAACATATTGTTCGTCAAGACAAAGCCAGCGGCACTCGCGGCCAGCCCTGAAAATGAGTTCAGCAACGAGATCACAACCGGCGTATCTGCCCCCCCGATCGGCAGCACAAACAGAACCCCCAAAACCAGGGAAACCCCAGTAAGCGCTAGGAAAACGGGGACATCGTGGGGATGGGCGACCAGATAGGCACTGCCAATCAGGAACCCAAGCAACAGAGAAATATTGAACGGTTGTTGCAGGGAAAAGGTGACGGGAGAGCCGCTGATCAACCCTTGCAGCTTTGCGAACGCCAGCAAACTGCCTGTGAGCGTCACGCCCCCAATCAACACACTGAGAATAATAGTGATGGTGATGTCGATCGACGGAGTTTCCGACGTGCCCAACAAGCGCCAAAATTCGCCCACAGCCACCAGCGAGGAAGCAGCCCCACCGAATCCATTCAAAAGTCCCACCATTTGAGGCATGGCAGTCATTTCGACTTTTTGCGCCATCACCGTGCCGATGAGGGAGCCAATGAGGATGCCCACCAAAATCATGGAATAGTTCAGCACTTTCTGATCCAGCAGGGTGGCAACGATGGCAATCAGCATCCCGATCGCCGCCAATAAATTGCCCCGACGCGCTGTAGCGGGTGATCCCAGTTCTTTCAGCCCCAAGATGAATAAACAAGAAGCGACTAAATAGCTCAGTTGAATGCTAGTTGGCAGAAAATCACTCATGCTTTCACCTCTTTTTTCTTAAACATTTGCAGCATCCGATCGGTCACCAAAAATCCCCCCACCACATTGATCGTGGCCAAAACGACCGCCAATAAACCCAATGCGACAGTTAAATTCCAGTCCCGCGCTCCCGACACCAGTAAAGCGCCCACAACGGCAATCCCAGAAATGGCATTGGAGCCGGACATCAAGGGCGTATGGAGCGTGGGCGGAATTTTGTTAATAATCTCAAACCCGATAAATGAGGCTAAAACGAACACCACTAAACCCGCAATTAATCCTTCTGTCATATGTTTTGAGATAAGTGAATAGTTTGTAGTAATCCAACCTTTCCTTCCTGAAAAGCCTATACCAAGGAATTTAGGGGCGAAGCAGGCGGTAGATAAGCCTTTGAATCCACCAAAAGGCTATTGCCCGCCTGCTTCGCCCGTGCAGGGGTAAATTTTTCTCAGAAATCTCCTAAGTATCTTGCTTGTCCCTCAGATCTCCAATGTTGATGGACTTTGACCTCAGAACCCGCCAGGATTGGGGGCAGAAGGGCGATTCGGGCAACAATTTATGTCGTTTCAAACATTCCCTCAGCCAATCACCGCTGGCTGCTGATCTAGTGCAGCGATCGCGTCTCGGACTCGCCCATTTCGCACCTCACCCGCGTGAGTAACACAGGCGCTGTCAATAATGTCGTCATCAAAATTGAGATGAATTGCACCATCTTTCATCAAAAGTTGCACCAGAGCCGAGATATTTTTGGCGTACATCCGACTCGCATCGATCGGCACCGAAGCGGGTAAATTAATCGGCCCAAGAATCGTGACTCCGTGGTACACCACCTCTCGACCCGCCGAAGTACAAGCGCAATTGCCCCCCTGCTCAGCCGCCAGATCCACAATCACCGAACCCGGCTTCATTTGTGCCACCATTTCCTCAGTGACCAAAATCGGGGCTTTTCTCCCAGGAACTTGCGCCGTCGTAATCACCACATCTGCGGTTTTGACATGCTCAGCAACCACAGCTTGGGTGCGTTGTTTTGCTGCCTCCGACACTTCCTTGGCATAGCCCCCCGCCGCCACCGTCTCTTCTTCTAAGGTGACTTCGACGAACTTCGCCCCCAAACTTTGCACTTCTTCCTTCACCGCTGGGCGAATGTCAAACGCTTCCACCACGGCTCCTAAACGGCGGGCCGTGGCGATCGCCTGCAAGCCTGCCACCCCAGCCCCCATCACAAACACCTTCGCTGGAGCGATCGTCCCTGCTGCCGTCGTCAACATCGGGAAAAACTTGGGACAGGCAGCCGCCCCAACCAAGACCGCCTTATACCCTGCCACCCCGGCTTGGGAGGAGAGCGCATCCATACTTTGAGCGCGGCTCGTCCGGGGAATCATCTCTAGGCTAAAAGCCGTCACGTTGCGCTCTGCCAGCCGCTTCACTAAAGCTGGATTTCCCAAAGGATTGAGGAACCCAATCACAATCTGTCCTGCCTTCAGCAAGTCTGCTTCATGCTGCTCCTCATTCTCGATCAACGGACTCACTTTCAGCATCACGTCTGCCTCGCTCCACAGCATTGCCGGATCAGCGACAATCTTTGCCCCCGCTGCCTCATACGCTGCATCAGAAAAATGCGATCGTTCTCCTGCCCCCGCTTCCACCCAAACCTCCAACCCCTGCTTAACCAAGCGGGCGACCACATCAGGAACCAGAGCCACCCGTTGTTCACCGACTTCTATTTCTTTTGTAACTGCAATCTTCATGAATTCCTTTTTTAAGCGAGTGAAGCCTCAATCAAGCGGGAGGAACTAACCATAGGCGATGTGCAACTTAAAGTTTGCCCTCATCCCCCAACCCCTTCTCCCACAGGGAGAAGGGGAGCCGATCCAAATCTTAGCCCCTCTCCCCTTTTGGGAGAGGGGTTGGGGTGAGGGCGGTTCGGGAGAGTTGCACATCACCTAATCATGAGTTGAAAAGATTCCTGAGTTCAAGACAACTCATTTGATTTAGAGTTTGCCCACAACGCATTCCGCATCCTATGTTGATCCCCCATAACCGCTCTGGATCTTTACCTTGTTTTAATAGATACACATACATGATTAACAGTAAACCGCTTTAGCAAATGCGATCGATATCTGGCACTTTTCCCACGTTGCTAACGTCCCATCCCCTAAGATGCAGCTAGGAGGACAAATCGCAGACATAGACTGCGTTGTCAAAATTACTATCTCTTGCCCATCTTCAAACCATTCGGCTCGTGTCACTATATAGATTGGACTTTTTTGTTCGCGGGGGTAGACTCATGTTCTCTAAATTATTCAAGCAACGTATTTTTATCATTCTCGCAGTTCTAGGCGGACTGGTTGCTGGACTGCCGATGGTTGTTCGATCGCAAAGTCTCCCAGGACTCACGATTTTTGGCGGGCCACGCACAGAAAATCAGCTAAACTTCCGCTTAGACTTTGGTGGAAAATCCAGCGGGTGGGATCGCTACCGCTTGAGAATTCCTTCCAAGAAAATGAAACTGGCTGTGTCCCAGTTCGCCATCACCTACCCAACTTACTATGACGGCAAATTTGACATCAAGAACGTTGAAATCGTGTACAAGGATAAAAGTTTACCTATCCAAGAAGTAAGATGGGACAAAGATAATTTCACCCTAGAAATTTTCCCTCATGAGCCAGTACCCGCTGGTGGAGACGTGGAAATCATCCTGTCAAACGTGAAGAATCCTGACTTCGGTGGCATGTACTACTTCAACTGCCAAATCCTAACGCCAGGAGATGCGCCCTTGTTGCGGTATCTCGGCACTTGGGTGTTAGCCATTGAGTAGCCTCCATGGTTCAAGCATCTTAAATTGGTCTACCTAATAGAAGTTTGAGGCGCTCTGAGCGTTCAGTGATGCGAAACCCTAAATTGCCATCACCCAAGGCATCAATTCAATTATTGATGCCTTGTTTTCAAATGGGTCTTCACCTGATAGCATGGAAGACTGTGAGTTTTTAACGTAAATTTAGTTTTGCAAGCCAAGAGTAATCGGATATGACGAAGCGCACCCTGCATGGCACCAGCCGCAAAAGAAAAAGAGTCTCTGGCTTTCGCGTCCGTATGAGAACGGCGAATGGGCGGAGAGTGATTAAGGCCCGTAGAACCAGAGGACGTGCCCGTTTAGCTGTATAGCTCGAATTTCCTCTGGCTCCAATTCTTCGACTGAACCCTGATTCAATCTGTCGTTGGCTAAATGTATGTTGCCCAGTGCCAATCGACTCAGACACCGAAAGGATTTTAGTGCAATTTACAGAAGCGGTCTTCGCTACTCCTCTAAGCACTTAGGACTAACGGCTCTTCGTCTAAAATCAGTTGCCTCTACACCTCCTGAGAATTCGCCAATCTGCATTGGCATTTCCATTAGTCTCAAAGTCAGCAAAAAGGCAGTGGTGCGAAACCGCATTAAACGGCAGCTTCGATCGGCTCTCCGATACATGCTGCCTCAGCTACGTCCAGGCTGGAGATTGGTTTTTACCGTCCAACCTGGCGCTCACGCGTGCGATTATGGTGAATTTCTGCAAGAATTAAAGCAATTACTGACAAAAGCAGGGGTTCTCGTAGATGGCTATTAGTGAAGATGTTTATTACGAAGGCCCTCCCCATATTGGAGAGTTGATCATTAGTATCATCATGGGATTCACCATTATTTGTTTACCCTTGACTGTTGGGGCACTTGTGCGGGCCCTGTGGGTGCGCTATCGCATTACTAGCCGCCGAATTTCAGTGACGGGTGGCTGGTTGGGACGCGATCGGTCAGATATTGTTTACTCAGAAGTTGCCAAGATCGTGACGGTTCCCCGTGGGCTAGGAGCTTGGGGAGATATGGTCGTCACGCTTAAGGATGGTAGCCGTCTGGAGTTGAGAGCCATCCCCAATTTTCGGGAAGTCTATAGCTACATCAGCGAAAAACTTTCTGAGAAAGCGAAGGAAGTTAGCGGTGCATTAGGGGCTGTAGGTAGCTAAACCGCTCCTTGCACCCTGCAAAAATTGCCTTTACTTTAAAGACTGACCGAAGCACTCTTTATAAACTCATCAACCTTAAAAAAATCAGATAGAACTAATATCAGATAGATTAGATTCAGCAATTCAAAGCGTAAGCTGACTGAGAACAGAATGGACTTTGGTATCGGGTTTCTCTCTAACAATGTAATGCTGCCAATCCTGGACTTTTTCTACGGGATTGTGCCTAGTTATGGTTTGGCGATCGTTGCGCTCACCCTCGTAGTGCGCTTCGCCCTCTATCCTTTAAGTGCTGGCTCAATCCGCAGTATGCGCCGCATGAAAGTCACTCAGCCGCTGATGCAAAAGCGGGTGAAGGACATTCAGGAGCGCTTCAAGGATGACAAAGTGAAGCAACAGGAGGAAATGAGCCAAGTTTATAAGGAATTTGGCAATCCCTTGGCAGGATGCTTTCCTGTGCTGCTGCAAATGCCCATTTTATTTGCGTTATTTGCAACGCTTCGGGGTTCTCCTTTTTCAGACATCAACTACACAGTCAATCTAGAAATCTTTCCGCAAGGACAGGTTGAGCAAGTTCAACCCCAGGTTTTCTCGACTGCACCCCAGAACATCTATTTCACAGATGGAGTTCATACTCGAGTTTCAGCCCTAGTTCCCGCCGGTAGTAAGTTGGTTGTTGGAGAAAAGACTAAGGCTGAGTTCCAAACCGTGGAAGGCAAACCTCTAGCAGAGGTTCTGTCTCCCTATCCCGATACTCTGATTCACCCCGAATGGACTGTAACGAAAGGGGCAGAACGGGTTGAACTCAAGCCTGATGGCGAACTCGTGGCGCTGCAACCTGGTGAAGTGACTCTGCAAGGCAAGATTCAAGGTCTCGCTGCCAACAAAGGGTTCCTCTTTATCAATGCCCTGGGACATGTGGGGGCCCGTGACCCTGATGGCACGATTCATTGGGACATTGTAGCCATGGTCTTGCTCTTTGGGGTTAGTTTGTATATCAACCAAATTCTGTCAGGGCAAGGATCTACATCAGATAACCCGCAACAGTCGGCTGTCAACAAATTCACACCAGTGATTTTTTCAGGAATGTTCTTATTCTTTCCTCTTCCGGCTGGGGTCTTGATGTATATGTTGCTTGCTAACATTTTCCAGACTGCCCAAACCTTCATTCTGTCTAAGGAAGCTTTACCGGAGAATCTGCAAAAAATTGTAGATGCTGAGGTCAAGGAGAAGGAAAAGGAAGCTGGAGACGATGATGGCAAGGATCGGGCACGTCTCCCCTTTGAACCAGGGAGTCCTAAGAAAAAAGCCTGATTTAATCGAGTAACTTGGATTACCTCCCATGAGTCAAGACGGTAAGCATTTGGGGAAACAATGGCTACAGGAGCTATTGCGTCTTGCTGGGATGCCAGCCAATGTCCTAGTTGAACCCCAGGTAGACTTGGCAACGAAGCTGGCACTTGCTTCTGAGGCAGTTAGGGTCGATGGATTGGATAATTGCTGGTTAACGATCGATGAGACCCATCTGTCGCCGGAGCAGGTTGCCATTCTACTAGGGCCTGAAAGTACGGTTCTAGATGCAATTCAATACTTGGCTAATACTTTATTGAATCTGGGACAAGCTGAAGGACAACAGTGTGCCTATACGATCGAGCTAAACGGCTACCGATCGGCTCGCTTGGCTGAACTGATTGCTATGGTAGAGCAAGCAGCAGAGCAGGTGAATCAAACAGGCAAGGAGATAGAGTTAAAGGCGCTCTCTTCAGCAGAACGTCGGCAAGTTCATACTTTGGTCAAGGCTTATCCTGGCTTAGAAACCTATAGCCGAGGTCGGGAACCCGATCGACGCTTGGTGATCCAAAAGTCCCAGGCTGAGAATTTTCCGACCTAATTTTTAACTCAAGCTGTATGCAATTTTGATGAACGATGTCTCCTAGGCATTCCCAAAGGGAGGACACGTTGCCAAATGTAGTTTCCACTGTTATGCCCTATGGATACGATTCATATTCCAGAACTCCTCACTGCTCCTAAGCAAATGAGGGTTATCGAATTTGAAGAGGGTTTGCCTGATCTGGAAACTCTCACCCCTGTCAAAGGGTGTTTAAAGGTTGCCCACCAAGGAAACTACCTGGAAATCAAAGCATCTGCTGAGACCATTGTCACCTTGAGTTGCGATCGGTGCCTCCAGCACTACAACCATCGCTTGCACATCCAGGTATCGGAGATGATTTGGTTGAACGATCGGGTTGAACGCTTCGACGAAGATGGACTGGAATACGAAGTTGCCCTTGAGGATTTAGTGGAAACCTTGCCTCCCCAAGGCTATTTCCAACCTGAAGTGTGGCTGTACGAGCAATTGTGTTTGGCGCTGCCCCAACGACAACTTTGCGATCAAGAGTGTGCCGGTATCCCTGTTCCCGCCCAGCTTGAGGCTGTAGAGGTGATTCCCGATCGCCGCTGGGCATCCCTCGAAGCCCTAAAAGGTAAATTTCCCCTCTAGTAGTTCACCAGTCAGCAGACTATTGGGCGTTAATTTTCAGATTGTGGCAAAGACCTATGCTTTAAACTCGCCAAATCTGTAACGTTGCGTTTCTTGCTAATTCTCTCCTTGACAGACAAAACTTGATACGCTATCTGCATGAGCTTTAACCATGAATTTGAACTATTACTGCGGGCCCGCTATCCAGTAATTTATATTCCTACCAGAGAGGAAGAGCGGGTAGAAGCAGCGATCGTTGCTCAAGCAAATGGCGCATCTGGGAGCCGGGCGGTCTACATTTGGGATTTTGTGGATGGCTACCAGGGCAACCCCAATGACGCGGGCTTTGGGAAGCGCAATCCGCTACAAGCCTTGGAATTTGTCGAAAAGTTGCCGATCGCCGCTTCAGCCATTCTGGTTTTACGGGATTTTCATCGGTTTCTAGAAGATGCAGCAGTTGCTCGGAAGTTGCGTAACTTAGCCCGATCGCTCAAATCGCAGTCTAAGAGTATTGTGATTATTGCTCCCCAGATTGCGATTCCCGATGACCTGAGCGAAGTCATTACCGTCCTGGAGTTTCCCCTACCTACTGCCTCGGAAATCAAGGTGGAAATCGATCGGTTAGTGGCAGCAATGGGGCAATCCCTAGAGACACGAGTGATAGATGAATTAGTGCGTTCCTGTCAAGGGTTATCCTTGGAGCGGATTCGTCGCGTTCTAGCGCGGGCGATCGCCACCCACGGTGAACTTAGACCGGACGATGTGGATTTGGTTCTAGAAGAGAAACGCCAGACCATTCGGCAAACCCAAATTTTAGACTTTTATCCGACAACCGAGAAGATTTCGGATATTGGCGGCTTGGACAATCTGAAAGATTGGCTACTGCTTCGAGGAGGAGCCTTCTCAGAGCGGGCGAGGCAATATGGCTTGCCCCATCCTAGAGGGCTGCTTCTCGCGGGCATCCAAGGCACCGGAAAGTCCTTGACTGCAAAGGCGATCGCCCATCACTGGCATTTACCTCTCCTCCGCCTAGATGTAGGCCGCCTGTTCGCTGGCTTGGTGGGCGAGTCAGAATCCCGTACCCGGCAAATGATTCAATTAGCAGAAGCTCTAGCTCCTTGCATCCTATGGATTGATGAAATTGACAAGGGATTCGCGGGTTTTGACGGCAGAGGAGATGCAGGTACAGCCTCGCGGGTCTTTGGCACGTTCATCACTTGGCTAGCCGAAAAAACTTCCCCCGTTTTCGTTGTGGCAACTGCAAATAATATTCAAGCTCTGCCGCCAGAAATGCTACGAAAGGGTAGATTTGATGAGGTATTCTTTGTGGGACTACCGACTCAAGAGGAGCGGAAAGCCATTTTCGTCGTTCATTTGGCTCGTCTCAGGGCCCACAATTTGAAGAGTTATGACTTAGAACGTTTGGCCTACGAGACCCCTGATTTTTCTGGGGCCGAGATTGAACAGATGATTATTGAGGCGATGCACCTAGGGTTTAGCCAAAATCGGGACTTTACGACGGAAGATATTTTGGAATCAGCCAGTCAACTGGTACCCTTAGCACACACGGCTAAGGAGCAAATTAAACTCTTGCAGGAGTGGGCAGCAGCGGGTAAGGCCCGTTCTGCGTCTCGGCATGGCAGCTTGAACAGCCGCCAACGTTAAAGAGATTTCTGAGAAAGATGTTACCCCTGTAGGGGCGAAGCACCCGGCAGACGAGTCCTTGAATCGACCAGAAAGTCATTGCCCGGATGCTAAGTGCAAAGCATACGCTACGCGAACGCCCTTCCGATGCCTGGTATAACCTTTTCTGGAAATCTCCTAATTGCATCACAGGTTGTTATGCGTTTTAGGTTGGATTGCGCTAGAGTCTTTGGAGTAATTTTAGGACACGCTAAAAGAACACGTTGAATTTTAGAAGATGCCAATTAATAGTTGGCTAACGGTGGGTTAATCAGAATTGAGATGCCTTTATGAAATGGTCTAACGTTTTAAGTTTTTTTGCAGGTATATTTAATCTGATAACGGGGATCACTTTGGCGATCGCCCTGTTATCCACAGGCGCTTGGTTTGCCGCTAATTACACCATCACCAAGTTGACTGCGCCGCCTCCCAGACCCGCTTTCCCCAACGATAAGTCAGCTAACGCCCCCAAAACTACGATCGCTCCGCCAAAGTTGGTGAAGGCTAAGTCTGTTTCGGCTAATCAACCTGAGCCATTTATTACTACAGTTGCCTCTGCCTCTCCCAAGCCCAAATTAGAACCAGGAGCCTACCCAGCACGGGTCACTCAACCGATCGGCTTGGTTTTGAGAGATGCCCCCACACGAGACTCCAATCAAGTTGGTGGTGTAGAGTTTAATCAACGAGTGGTGGTTTTAGAAGAAAGTGCGGACAAGGGATGGCAGCGAATTCGGGTGGAAAATGGCGATCGGCAAGGATGGGTAAAGGTAGGTAACACCCAGCGATCGACTCCCTAATTGAGAGCGTCACATTGCTTTCAGCGACAACAGGGTTCAAAGTGAGAAATTATCCTCATCATCAATCTGCACATCCCAGTTAGCCGAAAGAACCTCGGCAACGACAGCTTCCAGGGCCGCCGCATTTAGGGTGCGATTACTTTGCTCCTGCAAAGGGTTAGATAGAGGCATGAGCTGGAGATGAAAGACATCCTGCACCAGTGTAAAACAAGCCTGTTGATCAAACTTTTGCAATTCCAAGTAGTCAAAACTTTGGATATTAAGGTAAAGTGCGTGGTTAGCGACCAAGGTCGATCGCTGGGGGTCGGCGAAGACCTCCAAAACAAACCCTTCTCCTTCGCTAATCAAACGATCGTCTTGCTTGTAGAGGTAGCGAACCCGGTTTAAATCGCTCAACAATTTCTGCATATCTTGCTTGTTGACCACAATCCCGTTGTCTACAATGCACGGAGCAGGCAGCCTGATGTTTCTTGATTGATCGTGACTCATGGGAGAAGACCTTTGGCCCAAATCGGGTTAAACGTGAAGGATGGAAATGAAATTTAAAAGCTGATGCTAGCTATAAATTCAACGAACTTGTAAATTCAACAAACGATAATGAACTGTACTCTTTAAAACTGAAATGCCCCTTAAAATTTTGAACCTTAACGAGCACAAAAAAGCTGTACGCACGAACAAGCCGAAATCTAAGTATTGGTCTAAATATTGGATAGAGCCATTCAACGCTCTAAGCTGGGTAAAACTTACAAAGGTCAGATTCGATGAGAGCTAGAACTCTGTGGCACTCACCAAAAATATGGCTGACGAAATAAAATAACTCTATTAAATTCGGCTAAGAAAGATTGACTCAATAAAACAGGACTAAGGTTGTAAATAATTGGTTTTGATGAACCTAAAATTTAGTCTGCCCCTTATAGCTTTTGCAAGCAGATAATTTGCCAATCCGAATCTGTCAATCCGTCTTAGTTCATTTACTTTATGTATTTAACAGTAGCCTACGAAACAATAATATCTTAAGTTTTCTGCATCCCAATCATTGGAACTACGGAATCTTTGTCACAGATCCCTGTGATCTGCAATCGAAGACCGAGGAATTTAGGTCACGAACATAAGGTGACATTTCATTGTAATCGCGGTCACTAGACAAAATATAGAAGTTTAAAAAAAGAGTGGAAACTCCAACCATAAAATTATTACGAGGCATTTCTGGCTTCTCGAATGCTTGGTTTCTAGGTTGACAATGGCAGGTAATTTCCGTGGATATCCTTAGCAGTGCTTTGAAATGGACGATCGCTCCCTCAATGAACAAGCAGACGGGCAAGTAGAAAAACAGCATGTCGGAGGGCAGCTTCAGCTTCGTACCTTCGTGGCGGCGTTTGCGTTTTACACCTGTTTGCCAATTCCTGACGCTTGGGCGTTGGAATTTCGCGGTGTCGCTCGATTCGCGCCCGTAGTTGGGTTGGCGATCGGGGGACTTTTGGGATTATTAGATCTGGGGTTGCACAGCTTAGGGATGCCAGCGTTAACGCGGAGTGCCGTGGTGATTGCGGCCTGGGTGGCGCTGACAGGCGGGTTTCACTTGGATGGGGCAATCGATACTGCCGATGGTTTAGCCATTCAAGACCCAGAGCGTCGCTTAGAGGCAATGGCAGACAGCAGAACTGGAGCATTTGGGGCGATTACGGCGGTGATTATCCTATTGCTCAAAACAGCGGCGTTGAGTGACTTGGGTGCCGATCGCTGGCTGGGATTGATGGCGGTTGCAGGCTGGGGACGGTGGGGGCAGTTGGTGGCGATCGTGCGCTACCCCTACCTGAAACCGACGGGGAAGGGAGCCTTCCATAAAGTAACCATCCGCTCGGCTTGGGAGGTGGTGCCCAGTTTAGTCCTGCTGCTGGCTCTGGGTGGCGTGCAGGTGGCGTTGGCTCCCGATCGCTGGTTGAGGGCAGTAGCGACGATCGTGGGGGGCGGGACGATCGCGTTTCTCACTGGACTTTGGTTTAACCAAAAGCTGGGAGGGCACACGGGAGACACCTATGGCGCGATCGTGGAATGGACGGAGGCATTACTGTTATGTCTTATGACAAATTTCTGACAGTTTCGTAAGTAAGCCTATTTCACCAAAATTTTTAATTCAACGTTCAGAAATTGGGCGATCGATTCAGCCATCTTTTTTGTGGCTTCCAGTTTGTAAGAGTCGGTAAAAATGGTCACATGCTTATCATCAATCAAGCGTAGGCGAATCTCATAAGTAGATGCACCGTAAGCACCAGGCGCTCCGTTCTCAACCTGCACAGCCTCGATCTCTGTTTGGGAATAGGACTTGGTTTCTTTCACCTGCCGATCTCTTCCCTGAGTTGCCTTGTAAATAAGAGAATTAGAGGCATGGTCAATTTCAATTTGTTCACTGTAAGTTTGAACAGTCAATCGGTCAGAGGTTTGTTTCAGCGTGTACCCGCCTTCATCTAAGTAACGGAATTTACTGGTGAGGTAAGGCGTGATCCAATTCGAGACTGTCATGTCTTCCAGTTTTGAGTCCCTTTCCAATTCCAATTGGGTTTGTGCAGAAGCTTTGTCTTGATTCAGCCAAAGTTTAGAGCTATCAGTTGCCACTCCATTTATAGAATTTAGAGGAAGTTCCAATATTTGTTTGCGCCCAAGGTATTGGCGATCGAGTTTGAACTGATTCCGTCGCTTATCAAACGTCCAAATGTCGCTTCTTATCCGAGCAATAGAGATCCCGAAAACCAAGCCTACTACAGCGATTGGAGGAAATCCTATCATTAGAAGCGGGAGTAACGTATCTCGTAGCTCAGCCATCAAATTTCCAGTGCGGGTATCTTGATCCCATCTCAATTTAGTTTTAGATGCTCCTTTAATCAGTTGCTCAATTTGCTCTACAGTCGCTTGACTGGTTGAAAGACAAGAATTTTGAGCATCTTGAATCAGAAACGGACTTAGGGGCGGAACTGTTGTACTCCGAGCAGAAACTCTAATCCGGCAGGTATAAAACGTTTTATTCTCACAGTTGTCTCCATCAGAGTCACAGACTTTTCTCGTTTCCTGAATTTCTTGAGCCTTTACCTCTCCCACCCGCACGAGAGTTTGCCCAAGCACAATTTTACCCTGGGCATCTTCTCGCTTGAGCTTGCAATCCACATAGGTTTCTGGACGGCTACAGGTTAGTGTAGTCAACTCACCTGTATTTGATCGCGCTTTAGCATATAAGAAGGCAGCAAACAAAGGAATCCCAAAAACAAAGCTTGAGAAAAACAGCAAAGTGCCAAAAGCATCTAAAAGTTTGTAATTGAGCGATCGACTACTGGCTAGCACCAAGCGATCGGGCGTTTGTTCCACAATCTTTAGTTTCAGATTTGGCATAGAAATGCTCTTTAGAAGGTATTTTGAATAGTTTACTGAAGAAGAGTTCTATGAGGCAAGGGAGCAGCGATACATCAAGAACTCATTCACTTCTGTGGTTTCAGATAGGTTCTTGGGCTGGCTCTAAACCCAGTCTTTGACCTCAGCTTCAGTCAACGATCGCTCCATCTTGACGTATTCGCTGCGGGCGGCTTGCAGCAAGTGCCTCATGCCTACAGGTTCTCCGGCATCAGCAGCGAAGAAAGCAGCATTCAGAGCAATGTTACGAATGTTGCCCCCTGCCACGCCCAAACGGGCTAGCTTACTGACATCGATATCTTGAGTTGGGGTCTCCTTGGGAAACACCCGCCGCCAAATTTCTTTCCGTTGGGCCACATCTGGGAAGGGAAAGCGAATCGCAAAGCGAATCCGGCGCAGAAATGCCTGATCGATCGAGTCCTTGAGATTGGTCGTGAGAATTGCTAGTCCTTGATAGGCTTCCATCCGTTGCAGCAGATAGCTGACTTCAATATTGGCGTGGCGATCGTGGCTATCTTTCACCTCACTCCGCTTGCCAAAGAGAGCATCGGCTTCATCGAACAGCAACACGGCTCCTCCCGCTTCGGCGGCATCAAAAATGCGTCGCAAATTTTTCTCGGTTTCCCCGATGTACTTGCTGACTACCGCACTGAGGTCAACTCGGTACAGGTCTAGGCGCAACTGTCCGGCGACAACTTCAGCGGCCATGGTTTTTCCGGTGCCACTGGCTCCAGCGAACAACGCACTGATCCCTAAGCCGCGTCCCCCTTTGCTCGCAAAGCCCCAGTTTTCGTAGACTGTAAATCGCTGTTGGACGTGGGTGACGACATCTTGCAAGACTTGGCGCTGGGCATCGGGCAACACGAGGTCGTCCCACGTTGCCGAGAGGTCTAGGCGTTGGATTAAATCATCTAACCGGAGCCGAGACTGCACCCGACAGCTATCCCACAGGGCTTCACCCACATCACGATTGCTCCCCAATGCGTCGGCACAGGCAGCGCGAATGGCATTAGCGCTGAGGTTGAATTGGGACGTGACTGCCCGAATGTGCTGCTCAAGGTCTTGATCGAGGTGGGAGGTGGCGATCGTGCCCAAGGCGCTGTGCCAGAGAGTTTCTTGTTCCTGAGTGGTGGGTTGACGCACTTCAAAGGTGAGCAGGGTGCGTTGAGAAGAGCGCCGTCGATCTAAATTCGTGACGATTAACGGAGAGCGAATCTCTTCAATTACCTGGTCGATCGCCGCCTCCCGTGCCGCATCGTTGCCATCCGCCCGATCGCAGTCCAAAATCAGCGCACTGGCATTGATAGCGGCTTCTCGCTCCCATAAGCGAATGATGTCGCTGAGATCGGCGGGGTTGGTGGGAATTGTCTTAGCAGGCATAAGATGCAGGTTCAGCCCCAACTCTTCACAAGCGGCTATGGCGATCGATCGCTTGTTGCCACTTTCATCCCCGCACAATTGCACAACAGGTAGGTGTATGGATGCTTGTGCGGCTCGAGACCAGGTTTTCGCCAGTTTTTCTACCAGCGATCGATGGGACGGGGGCAGGGCCGAACTACGATTTGCCTTCAGGGGGTGAATGGCCGATCGCAACCGTTGGTCTAAGTGAGGAATTCCCAGCAGAAAGTGCAACACCCACTCATCAATTCGTAGCGGGCTGAGGGTGAGAGACTGTCCTGGCCCAATATCGATCAACCGCCAATAGCGCAATGGGGAATCGGGACTGAGGGCATTCCAGGAGGGTGTAGCCAGAGCAGACAAGGCTAGACGAAAGGTGGGAGAGGAGTGTTGGAGGTTGCTTTGAGCAACGGCGCACAGGGAGGCAAAGGACGCATCGAGTTCAACGCCAACACACAGGAGTATAATCCCTTGCTCAAAAGCTGAAAGTTTAAAGGTCTTGCCTAACTGCTCCAGGGCGGGAAGAATGCCTTGGGGGTATAAAACATCATCCCCTTCCCAATCCTTAATGGGTTTACTGCTCTCCCTAACTCCTATCTGCTCTAGATAGCGCTCTATAGCTACCCGTACCCGATCGACCGACCTCATTAAGTAAGCTTGGTTGATGTCATACCAGTTGCTGACTGGGGAACTCGATAGAGACATTAATCCTCCAACTTTAATTCAACAGGGGTAATGTGGGAGAACACGTCGATCGTGCTTAGGAATTTTGTAGACTGCAAGGTATCCAGGAATCCACAAATCATGAAAAATGAAGAGTGGCTGGCAAGTTGTCCGGCAGTCGTATCTGGCGATCGTGGCATCTGCCAGTGAGATTAGGAAAATCACTGCCTCAGCAAGCAGTCTATATCATCTCTATAAATCATCTATAAATGACATTCACAAAAAAGCATAAAAGATCCAGGGGACTCAAGCCGGACAGTCGTCGCCCAGCTAAGGAACTTTGTAGCGAGTGTGGACTATGCGACACCTTTTACATTCACTACGTTAAAGAAGCATGTGCCTTTTTGCATCAGCAGATTCCGCAACTGGAGGAGCAAACCCACGGCCGATCGCGCAACCTGGAGCAGCCCGACGACCTATATTTTGGGGTGCATCAGGACATGGTGGCAGCGCGGAAGACCGAGCCGATCGCTGGGGCGCAGTGGACGGGAATCGTCAGTTCGATCGCCATTGCCATGCTGAATCAAGGCTTGGTTGAGGGCGTGGTCTGTGTGCAGAATACGGCAGACGATCGCTTTCAACCCATGCCCGTCATTGCTCGCACCCCAGAGGAAGTTTTGGCGGCACGAGTGAATAAACCCACCTTATCCCCCAATTTATCAGTATTGGAACAGGTGGAGCAGTCGGGGATGAAGCGCCTACTGGTGATTGGGGTGGGGTGCCAAATTCAGGCGTTGCGATCGGTGGAACAGGCGCTGGGATTGGAAAAACTCTACGTTCTGGGGACACCCTGCGTTGATAATGTCACCCGTGCTGGCTTGCAGAAATTCTTGGAAACCACGAGCCGATCGCCGGACACAGTTGTGCATTACGAGTTCATGCAAGATTTTCGGGTTCACTTTAAGCATGAAGATGGTTCAGTGGAGACCGTGCCATTCTTTGGCTTAAAAACTAATCAATTGAAAGATGTATTTGCTCCGTCTTGCCTGAGTTGCTTTGACTATGTAAACTCCCTGGCAGATTTGGTCGTAGGCTACATGGGTGCGCCCTTTGGCTGGCAATGGTTGGTGGTGCGAAATGACACGGGGCGGGAGATGCTAAACCTGGTGCAAGATCAGTTGGAGACCCAGCCTGTAACCTCTCAGGGCGATCGTCACAATGCTGTGCAGCAGAGCATTCCCGCCTATGACAAAGGAGTGACCTTGCCCATGTGGGCCGCCAAACTGATGGGCGTTGTGATTGAAAAAATCGGACCTAAGGGGTTGGAATATGCGCGATTTTCGATCGATTCTCACTTCACTCGCAATTATTTATACGTAAAGCGAAATCATCCCGAAAAGTTAGCTGCCCACGTTCCAGACTTCGCCAAGAAGATTGTGGAACAGTATCAGTTGCCAGACTAGTGTTCTGTCAAGAAAATTTTGAGGGTATTCGACCCCTCAAAATTTAACTCCAACTAACTTCCCGGCTTTCAGCTTCCCGTCAATTAATGATTGACAGACTACTAGCCAGGATTAAAAGTCCGGGTTGGAGTTCTTCTGCCAAGCTTCTGGATTCTTGTGAATTCGGGGATCTCAATTGTTATTCTTCGGACATTCCCTTCTGCTCGATCGCACTTTAGGATCACACTTTAGTTCGCCAACAACTTTTGAGCCTCTAAAGTCCGACTAAAGTAATCTCTGCATAGATTTGCATCTAGTCCATCCCGTACAAGCTCACTGAAATCCATCCAAAATTGCTGACAGACTTTATTACCTGACTGTATTGATGACTTGTCCGATCGATTCTAATATGTGTTGAACTTCCGCATCTCACCTTACCGATTACACTATGCCCCGTCGCAATGACCTCCACAAAATTCTGTTGATTGGCTCTGGCCCCATCGTCATTGGGCAGGCTGGTGAATTTGACTACTCCGGCACCCAAGCCTGTAAAGCATTACGAGATGAAGGCTACGAAGTCGTGTTGGTGAACTCCAATCCCGCCACGATCATGACCGACCCCGAAACGGCCGATCGCACCTATATTGAGCCATTGACCGCTGCCTTGGTCGAGCAAGTGATTGCCAAAGAGCGTCCCGATGCCCTGTTACCCACCATGGGTGGACAAACGGCCTTGAACCTAGCGGTGGAATTGGCCAAAACGGGAGTCCTGGAAAAATATGGCGTTGAGTTGATTGGGGCGAAATTGCCCGCGATCGAAATGGCCGAGGATCGCAAACTCTTCAAGGAAGCCATGGAGCGCATTGGGGTTGGAGTGTGTCCGTCTGGATTGGCCGAGACGATGGCAGAGGCCAAGGCGATCGTTCCCATCATTGGCTCCTACCCCTTGATCATTCGCCCTGCCTTTACCATGGGCGGCGCTGGAGGTGGAATTGCTTACAACCAGGAAGAATTTGAAGAAATTGCCCAATCGGGTTTGGATGCCAGTCCTGTCTCTCAAATTTTGATTGAGCAATCCCTGCTGGGCTGGAAAGAGTATGAGCTAGAGGTGATGCGGGATCTGGCGGATAATGTGGTGATTATTTGCTCGATCGAAAACATTGACCCGATGGGCATTCACACGGGTGACTCGATCACCGTTGCCCCCGCCCAAACCCTAACTGACAAGGAGTACCAGCGATTACGAGATGCATCGATCAAAATCATTCGGGAGATTGGTGTAGAAACGGGCGGCTCTAACATTCAGTTTGCCGTCAACCCGATGACTGGGGCTGTAATTGTGATTGAAATGAACCCTAGGGTCTCCCGCAGTTCTGCCCTCGCTTCCAAGGCTACGGGCTTCCCGATCGCCAAAATTGCTGCCAAACTAGCTGTCGGTTACACCCTGGACGAGATCCCCAACGACATCACAAAAAAAACTCCCGCCAGCTTTGAACCCGCGATCGACTACGTGGTGACCAAGGTGCCGCGCTTTGCCTTCGAGAAATTTCCTGGCACCTCCACAACCTTGACAACGCAGATGAAATCTGTGGGAGAGGCGATGGCGATCGGGCGCACCTTCCAAGAGTCCTTTCAAAAGGCCCTGCGCTCCCTGGAAACCGGCCGGGCTGGCTGGGGGTGCGATCGTCCTGAAAAATTTCCTAGTCTGGAGCAAATTAGAGCCGGGCTGCGAACTCCTAACCCAGAGCGCATTTTCACCGTCCGCCATGCTTTTCTCATGGGCATGACCCTGGAAGATATTTACGAACTCACCCGCATCGATCCCTGGTTTTTAGAAAAGCTCCAAGACCTCTTGGAAACGGAGAAATTCTTGAAGCGGACTGCACTGTCAGCCTTGACCCGCGACCAACTCCATGCCGTGAAAGCCCAAGGGTTTAGCGATCGACAGATTGCCTATGCCACCAAAAGCACCGAAGACCAAGTTCGCGCCTACCGCCTGCAACTCGGCGTTGCCCCAACTTACAAAACCGTAGACACCTGTGCGGCAGAATTCGAGGCCCTGACTCCCTACTACTACTCCACCTACGAGATGGGCAGCGGTCAAGTCAAAAATGCCGAGGCAACGTTCGATCCTCCAGAATCAGAAATTCTGCCTTCCACCAAACGCAAGGTGATGATTCTGGGCAGTGGCCCCAACCGTATTGGGCAGGGCATCGAATTCGATTACTGCTGTTGCCACGCCTCTTACGCCCTCCGCAAGGAAGGCATAGAAACGATTATGGTCAACTCCAACCCAGAGACCGTTTCCACAGATTATGACACCAGCGATCGGCTCTACTTCGAGCCATTGACCAAAGAAGATGTCCTGAATATTTTGGAAGTCGAACATCCAGAAGGCATCATCATTCAGTTTGGGGGACAAACTCCGCTGAAGCTAGCTGTTCCTCTGCAAGCCTATCTGAAGCAGCGGGCCCAGGCTGAACCAGATGCCGTTCTCCCCAAGATTTGGGGCACATCTCCCGATTCCATCGACGCTGCCGAAGACCGAGAGCGATTTGATAAAATTCTGCAACAGCTACAGATTGCCCAACCCGCCAATGGCATTGCCCGCAGCACCGAAGAGGCCCTGGCTGTCGCCACCAAACTAGGCTACCCCGTAGTCGTGCGCCCCAGCTATGTGCTGGGTGGGCGGGCGATGGAGGTTGTCTACTCCGATCCTGACCTAGAGCGCTACATGACCTATGCTGTGCAGGTGGAACCCGACCACCCGATTTTGGTCGATCGCTTCCTGGAAAACGCGACGGAAGTCGATGTCGATGCGATCGCCGACCACACCGGACGGGTCGTCATCGGGGGCATCATGGAACACATTGAACAGGCAGGCATCCACTCTGGAGACTCAGCCTGTTCCCTACCCACCATTTCCCTATCTCCCGCTACTTTAGACACGATTCGCCAATGGACGGCACAACTAGCCCAGCAATTGCAAGTCATTGGTTTAATGAATATTCAGTTCGCCGTGCAAGGGGAACAGATCTACATCATTGAAGCCAATCCTCGCGCGTCCCGCACCGTGCCCTTTGTGTCCAAAGCGATCGGTGTTCCCCTGGCCCAACTTGCCGCCCAGATCATGTCTGGGCACACGCTAGAAACCTTGGGCTTTACGGCTGAAAAAATCCCCTCCTATATTTCTGTGAAGGAAGCGGTATTGCCCTTTGAAAAGTTCCAGGGCACTGACACGATTTTGGGGCCAGAAATGCGCTCCACAGGTGAAGTAATGGGCATTGATGTAGACTTTGGAAAAGCCTATGCCAAAGCTGAGTTGGCAGCTAATCAACGTCTTCCCTTGACGGGCACTGTGTTCATCTCCATGAACGATCGCGACAAGGATGCCGTTGTCCCTGTAGTGAAAGACCTGGCTAATTTGGGCTTCACCTTCGTGGCAACAGCGGGCACTCGCGCCACCCTCCAAGCGCATGGACTCGATGTAGAACTCGTACTCAAACTTCACGAGGGCCGCCCCCACGTAGTGGACTGGATCAAAAATGAGAAAATTCAGTTAATTCTTAATACTCCTTCTGGAGAAGAAGCCCGCGCCGATGGTCAACTCATCCGTCGCACTGCCCTCACCTATAAAATTCCCATCATCACTACGATCGCAGGTGCCAGGGCAACAGCCGCTGCCATCCGCACCCTCCAGTCTCAGCGTCTGGAAGTGAAATCTCTCCAAGAGTATTTGGCAATTTAGTTGCCCTTAAATACTTAACTCCAGAAATAAGGGATTTAAGCTCCTTATTTCTGGATCTTATCTTCTAGAGTTATCTTTACAAAACTCGTGACATTACGTTCGATCGCCAATCTCTTTCCTAAGATGCGATCACAATTAGACAGCATGGGTAATCTAGACTACATCTGAGTTAACGCAGGTTCGAGGAACTGAATTAGCCCTCATTCTCTTGTGCTTCTGCAACAGGAGGAGCAACATAAGAACAAGCGTTTGGGATGAGGGCAATGTAAAGCCTCGTCAAATTCACCTCTAGTTAGCTATACTGTATTGCTCAATAGCCGTAATTTAATCAATCCTTAGTCAGTAATTATCAATTGTTCGCTAGCTAGCGTGAGTAATTTTCGTAAGATTGCCAAAATATATTGCCAAAATGCCTCGCCACCCAGGAAAAGATTCACAAACAAAAATTAAATAGATTCAAGACTTAAGAGAGGTGAAAGAATCGCTAAATACCTTTGACTGAGACAAAGCTACGTGCTTAAGGCTTCGCCCTCAGAGTTTTAATATCCCAGGTTACTAAAGTTGTGTTCCTCAGCAGTTCCTAAATTACGTTTGAAACTTTACTGGTAGCAAATAGACAAGATGTAGCTATGTAAACTCACTCTCAGGAAGTATTGCAACTCTTCTCAGAAATGTTACGATTATTTACATGTTATGTTGACACTCTGCCTTGGTGTACCATCAATCTTTTCCGAGCTAGTTCAGAGGCTTTTTAGAAAAGTCTTGGCAATAGTTTTTCACCTGCTTGACGAACGTGTGACTTAACTTAGTTAAGTTCCTTTACAAATTTTTAATGTTTTCAGTCGTGCTAACGATCGCTCCCTAAATCAGGTTTAAGGTCTAACGCTTAAGTAATCCTTGGAGAAGGTAATCTGACCCAGATTAATGACTCTGCAATATTTAGTTCTAGCAGTAGACAAGAGTCAACTGTTCTAGGATTTCTTCTTTTCATTGGTTTTATTATTTTATTTGCCTAGTCCTATGAAAACTGCTCAAACCTCCACTGATCTAGTTCGGACTTATTTGAGAGAGATTGGTCGTGTACCGTTGTTAACCCACGAGCAAGAAGTTCTTTATGGAAAGCAGGTGCAGCGCCTTTCTGCTCTCTATGAAGTGAGAGATTCTCTCCTACCCACCTTGGGGCGTGTGGCTACCGTGGCTGAATGGGCAGAACAGGCAAATCTCTCTGAAGCAGAAATCCAGCAAGCGATCGGAGAAGGGGAAAATGCCAAACGCCGCATGGTGGAAGCCAATCTGCGCTTGGTAGTTTCAGTAGCCAAAAAATATATTAAGCGCAACGTGGATTTGCTGGATTTGATTCAGGAAGGCACGATCGGAATGCAGCGCGGGGTGGAGAAATTTGACCCCACTAAAGGTTATCGGTTTTCTACCTACGCCTACTGGTGGATTCGGCAGGCAATCACACGAGCCATTGCCGAAAAAGGACGCACCATCCGGCTCCCAATTCACATTACCGAAAAGCTCAATAAGCTTAAGAAAGCCCAACGGCAACTATCCCAACAGTTAGGGAGAGCCGCCACCATTAACGAATTAGCCCAGGAACTTGAGTTGACTCCAAAGCAAGTGCGGGAGTACCTGGAACGGGCGCGCCAACCCCTTTCTCTGGATTTGCGGGTGGGAGACAACCACGACACGGAATTAGGGGAGCTATTGGAAGATGACGGACTTTCCCCAGAGGATTTCACGTCCCAAGCCTCTCTGCG
The DNA here is from genome assembly GCA_030248885.1 of Leptolyngbyaceae cyanobacterium MP9P1.79. Classification (GTDB taxonomy): domain Bacteria; phylum Cyanobacteriota; class Cyanobacteriia; order JARCMD01; family JARCMD01; genus JARCMD01. The sequence goes on from JARCMD010000200.1 coordinate 55,705, forward strand.
TGCTGATCTAGACCGGCTGATGGCAGATCTGACTCCTCAGCAGCGTGAGGTGTTGGAGTTACGCTTTGGTCTGGCAGATGGCAAATCTCTGACGCTGGCAAAAATCGGCGATCGGCTCAACATCAGCCGGGAGCGAGTGCGCCAGATCGAACGAGAAGCCTTGACCAAGTTGCGGAAGCGCAAGGCTGACATGCGGGAATACCTCGCAAGTTAGTGAGTAAAATCCGTCACTACACGTTCGGTTCTGCCCACTTTGAAGGCGATCCTTCTTCGTTAAACTAAAGTCTAGAAACTTAAAGACAACGTAACAGAACAACGTAGCGCTTCGTTGAGGTTAATTACATAGGTTAATTACAAAACGGGTTTCTAAGTAAACTAAGCGCTGCAAAATTAAGTCCAGATTAAGCCGAAATTTACGGGAGGATTCCAGATGAATCGGTCACCAAATCAAACTTCAGAAGAATTTTTTGGCGGTCAGCCAGAGACGGAGAGTTCGTTACTGCAATACGTGCAAGCTCTAAGCCCAGAGACGATCGCTCAATTGTCTCGCCCATCGTCTTCAGATGTATTTCAGGTGATGGAGCGCAACATTGTCAGCATTTTGGGTAGCCTGCCCTCAGAGCATTTCAATATCATGGTGACGACTAGCCGTGAACACTTGGGTCATCTCCTTGCTTCGGCGATGATGAGTGGCTATTTCCTCCGCAATGCTGAGCAGCGGATGGGCTTTGAAAAGGTGTTAACTGGGTCTGAGCCAAGTGCCAGCAGCGAGCAGTAGGCGATGTGCCACTTTCCCGACCCCCTCACCCCAACCCCTCTCCCAGAAGGGGAGAGGGGCTAAGAGTTGGACTTTCTTCTTAAGGGAGAAGGATCTGGGGGATGAGGGTAAATTTCAAGTTGCACATCACCTAATTTAATGAGTGCAAAGCTCACCTTAAAATTACAAAACTCGATCGATCGCTTACCCGATTGGTCGAGTTTTGTTGTGTCTGATCTGCGACAGGGGTTGCTGGATTGGTATGGGCAGTGGGGGCGAGATTTGCCGTGGCGACAGACCTGCGATCCTTACTCGATTTGGGTCTCAGAGATTATGCTTCAGCAGACGCAGGTAAAAACGGTAATTCCTTACTACGATCGCTGGCTCACACAATTTCCGACGATCGCCACCCTAGCCGCTGCCGATCAGCAGCCGGTGTTAAAGGCGTGGCAGGGGTTGGGCTACTACGCCCGTGCCCGAAATTTACACCGATCGGCGCAGGTTGTTATGCAGCACCATGGAGGACGGTTTCCCCATAATCTGGAGGAGGTGCTGAAGTTGCCGGGAATTGGGCGCACAACGGCCGGAGGCATCCTCAGTGCCGCCTTTAACCAGCCCGTGGCGATTCTGGATGGCAATGTCAAGCGTGTTCTCGCTCGGCTGGTGGCCTTGCCGACTCCTGTGGCTCAGGCAAGTCAGCACCTTTGGCAATTATCGGCCATGTTGTTAGCGCCCGATCGTCCAAGAGACTTTAATCAGGCTTTAATGGATTTGGGCGCTACGGTTTGCACACCCCGTAAGCCAAATTGTCCGGCTTGTCCTTGGCAGATCCACTGCCAAGCTGCTCAGTTAAATTTACAATCCCAAATTCCGATGTCTGAAGCCTGTCCTCCCATCCCCCATAAATCGATCGGTGTCGCTGTGATTTGGAATGGGCAGGGGCAGGTGTTAATTGATCAACGCCCCGAAGCAGGGTTGTTGGGAGGGCTTTGGGAATTTCCGGGGGGCAAGGTGGAACCGGGGGAAACGATCGCTGAGTGTATTCAACGCGAAATTTTAGAGGAGTTGGGAATCGAAGTTACGGTTGGAGAACATTTAATCACCATTGACCATGCCTACAGCCATTTTCGAGTCACTCTCCATGTTCACCACTGCCAGCACATGGCAGGTATGCCCCAACCGATCGCCTGTCAGCAAGTCCGGTGGGTCAGCCTGGATGAATTAGACAGTTATCCTTTTCCCCAGGCGAATGTGCAGATTATTCAAGCGCTGCGATCGGGCAGTGCCAAAAATTAAGCTGAGTCAGACAAACGCCCAACTCAGCTAAACTTGCAACGATCGCTCATTGGATAAAAACTATTAGCCAGGCAGACGAGAAATAATCCCAATTTGCCGATCGACCACGTTGGTTTTAGGACGGGCATCATCGGGCAGGGGAACATCAACATTTTCTGAGTCGGGACTGGCACCGTTCAAATCGGATTCATTCAACTCATCCTCGTCAGGACTATCATCATTCATGCCGGGAATTTCTAATCCAGTTGCTCTGGCAATCTTTTTTTTGTAAATTCATGATTTTATCTCCACTGATGAAAAGGTTTTTCAGGTCTTTCCATCAGTGTCAAACACTGCCTCCAACACTGCCTCAATCCCAAGGGATAGGTTGAGGATTGACGGTGAGAGGTCAGCTTTCGAGTTTATCGTCAGGATCAAAGACGATCGTAAATTCGGCACCAGGTTCTAGGCGGCGCAAAATCAAGAGGTAGCTTTCGGCATCAGAGGATTTACGAAATCGAGAGATTGTCACTCGACGCAAATCTGGACGAAGCCGAACGATCGCCCACGGATGGACTTTATTGGTCATAGCTAGGTTGCCTCCACAATAGGTAGAGTCAGAGCCAATGTTGAACTTGTCAAATCGTTGGGGTCAAAGACGATCGTAAATTCGGCACCAGGTTCTAGGCGGCGCAAAATCAAGAGGTAGCTTTCAGCATCAGAGGATTTACGAAATCGAGAGATTGTCACTCGACACAAATCTGGACGAAGACGAACGATCGCCCACGGATGGACTTTATTGGTCATAATTAGTTTGTCTCCACGATAGTCGGAGTCAGAGCCAGTGATGAACTTTGCGAGAGGACACACTGGCTCTCTGACTTGAAATAATGATTTAAGGCAATAGACTGGAAATGGTAGGCTTGAAACAGCTACATTAACTGTCTCAAATCTCCTATATTGCAGATTAAACGTTAGCGATTAGTGTGTCAATAGGTAGCGTGACTCTAATCTGTATCTTCGAGTCCATAGTTAAACCCAGCTTGCTCCGCGACCATATTTAAATATTTTGATGTTGCGCGGTTGGGAGCATACACTCCATTTTCCCATTCGCTGATCGTTTGCTGGCGCACCCCCAATTGCTCTGCCATCTCATTTTGAGTTAAGCCCATCTGGTGCCGCAACGCCTTGATCGATTCACTATTCCAGAGTACTACTCCATCTAACCGTTCTACTCGATAGATCGATGTCGGTCGATGAAATTTAACCTCCTCTCCTGACAGATCAACCTCTGCAACTCGGTACCCTGCATCAATCCAAGCAGAGGCTTGCAAAGCGCCCTGTACGCGGTTTCCCCACCAGCCTTTATTTTGCCGAGCCGATTTAGGTAAGGTGGCGCTGAGCAAAGCCTCAATTTCCGCAAAAGTGAGAGTTACTTCCGGGCGATCGTGGCTCTGCAAATAATTCAAGAGTGGCTGGTATTTACTACCTCCCATATCGGTCATTAATTATCAGTAAATCTTAATTGGTGATTAATTAGTGGTTGCAGGTCATTAATTGCTTCTTAACTTCTTTGCTCTATCACTCCATCACTCCCTTCCTCTGCAAGCTTACATTGGTAAACCGCTATTTATGACTCATTTGTTATTCTTATCACCTATTTTTTATTTGTTGGTAAATCCAGTAACCTGTCCAGCACTTTTTCACGGGTAACCCTGCTTAAAGAAAACCTTAAGTCCTTCGTCACCCGTTAATTTGTGATATTACAGCCTAAGGCATGGGCGAGGGCAGTTATTGAGACCGATCGCTAAAGTCATAATACGTGATACGGGTTGCTAGAGTGTGTCATCAATTAAATTCGGTCTATACTTTGAAGCCTGATTGAACGATTGAATCCAAAGGGCAGGTGCATTCCATGACTAGCAGGGAAGAGACGATCGCACGGACAGAGGTGGTTTTTAATGCCGCATCTGATTACTTTGATGCTCCAGCATTATCCTTTTGGAATCGCTTTGGGCAACAAACGATTGATCAACTCTCCCTGCGGGCGGGCGATCGTGTTTTAGATGTCTGTAGTGGAACGGGTGCTTCGGCGATTCCAGCGGCAGTCCGTGTTGGTTCTACGGGACAAGTGCTGGGGATAGACCTAGCCGAATCTCTTCTACAATTGGCGCGTCACAAGTCACAACAGCAAGGGCTGGAAAATATTGAGTTTCGCTGTGGGGATTTTGAAAATTCAGGCTTACCCAACGAGAGTTTTGACGCAATTGTTTGTGTTTTCGGGATTTTCTTCGTTCCAGATATTATTGCAGCAATTCGAGAGCTTTGGCGGATGGTTCGTCCTGGCGGGAAACTAGCGATTACTTCCTGGGGAGAGAAGGTGTTTGAACCTGCCAATCAAATATTTTGGGAGGCGATCGAGGCGGAACGCCCGGACTTGTTTAAGAAATTCACACCGTGGGATCGAATTCGTGATCCTGCTTCATTGCAAGCACTGCTAGAGGCAGGTGGCGCGACACAGGTAGAGGTTCTGGCAGAAGCAGGCACCCACACCTTAGCTTCTCCAGAGGATTGGTGGACAATGGTTTTGGGCGGCGGCATCAGAGGGACGATCGACCAACTTGAGCCAGCAGCCAGGGAACGGGTTCGACAAGCGAATTTGCATTTCCTTCAGGCTAATAACATTCATGCATTGGATGTGCAGGTTTTGTATGCGATCGCGCAGAAATAAGGCACCGAAAACTGGCGATCGTTTTCTTCCGGGGTTTCTTATTTGCCTCCACAGCATGACGCTGAGCCAGAAGGGAGCATAGATTATCTGGTTAGGGAGAAAGGACATTGCTGTCTGGCTGAGGACTTGTGGTTAAATGACAGACCAATCATAGATCGTAGGATGGGTTAGCAGATTCAGCAGCATGGGGAAGGGGACGATCGGATTCCTCGTTATATTCCTGGTTATATAGGGGCAACGATGGCTGCACAACGGTGGGGAAGTTGACGAGCTTGGGTTTAGTTGGTGCTTCAGTTTGGCGGCGATCGAGTTGGCGGCGATCGGACATTGCCTCTTCGCTAGTTTGTTCAGCAACGACCTCGTAGAGCCGAGCTAGCTTGTGGCGGTCTTGCCCTTTTCGCAGGATTCGACCCAAGCGTTGAATGAACTCACGCTGGGATGCCGTGCCAGAGAGAATAATTGCCACTTTGGCTTCTGGTACATCAACCCCTTCATTCAAAACATGGGAGGTCACTAACGTGCGATAGTTGCCGTTGCGGAAGCGGGTCAAGATGTCGTGGCGTTCTTTGACTGGGGTTTGGTGGGTGATGGCCGGAATCAGCAAGGACTGGGAGATGCGATAGACCGTGGCATTGTCTGTCGTGAACACCAGAGTCGGATCGGGATAATGTTGCGCCAGGAGGTCAGCCAGAATGCGGAGCTTGCCCTCGGTGCCTAGCGCAATGTCGCGGGCTGCGCGGTGGGCTAGCATGGCTCTGCGCCCGGCTTGGGACTGAGCGCTTGTCTGCACAAATCGTTGCCATCCTTGGAGGCTGCCCAAGTGGAGATTGTGGGATTGCAAGAAGTCATTGCGGGTTTTGAGGAGGGTGTCGTATCGATCGCGCTCCTGCGGGGAGAGTTTCACCTTAATCTGCACGACCTGATGGGCAGCTAGGGCAGTCCCCGCCAAATCGTTAGCCGTTTTGTGATAGACCACTGGCCCGATTAACGTGTCGAGGTCGGCGTGTTTACCATCGGTGCGATCGGGGGTGGCGGTCAACCCTAGGCGGTAGGGGGCGATCGTCAATTCAGCGATCGATCGGTTGAAGTCACTGGGCAAGTGATGGCACTCATCAAAGACAACTAGCCCGTACTGATTGCCCAAGGTTTCAGCGTGAATGGCGGCGCTGTCGTAGGTTGCCACCAACAGTGGGGTTTTATCCCGCGAACCGCCGCCCAGCAATCCCACCTCTGCATCGGGAAACGCGGCTTTCAGATGGGCGAACCATTGGTGCATCAAGTCCAGGGTGGGCACCACAATCAGGGTGCTGCGCTCCGTTGCCTGCATCGCCATCTGCGCCAAATAAGTCTTACCTGCGGCCGTGGGCAATACTACTACACCCTTGCGACCCGCTGCAACCCATGCTGCCAAAGCCTCGCTCTGGTGCAGGTAGGGTGGCATTTCTAGGCTAGGTTGCAGGACGATCGGGGCGAACGCTTTGGCGTGGTCTTCAAAGTAGGTAGATTCCGATCGCAGCGCTTCCACCAACTCCCGGTAGTGCCACGCGGGAATGCGGAATCGTTCCACCCGGTCATCCCATACGGCATAGTCCACCCAACGTTTGCCTTTGGGGGGCGGGTGGAGGACTAGGGTGCCGCGATCGAAGGAGAGGGTAGGAACACGCATGGATTCATTTTAGGTCTGACTCTTCCGTCTTACCTTTTATGTCTCACCCAAATAGGCTTTGCGAACGGTCTCATCAGACTGCAATTCCTTAGCCGTGCCCGTCAACACGATTTGCCCTGTTTGCAACACGTAGCCCCGATCGGCCACTGTCAGCGCCATCCGCGCATTTTGCTCCACCAGTAAAATGGTTGTGCCTTGGGCATTGATGTCGCGGATAATCGAGAAAATTTGGGTGACGAGCATGGGAGCTAAGCCCATACTGGGTTCATCCAGCATCAACAGTCGGGGGCGGGACATCAAAGCGCGGCCGATCGCCAGCATCTGTTGCTCACCCCCACTCAGGGTTCCACCCCGTTGGTTGATGCGCTCCTTCAGCCGGGGAAACAGCACCAGCGCCCGCTCCAAATCCGACTTAATGCCCAATTGATCCCGCCGAGAGAACGCGCCCATTTCCAGGTTTTCCAGAACCGTCATCCGGGGGAAAATCAACCGACCTTCAGGGCTTTGGGAAATCCCCAGCCGGACAATTTGTTGAGTGGATAAGGATTCCAACGCTTGACCCTCAAACAAAATGGTGCCTTGTTTGGGACGCAGCAGACCCTGGATGGTGCGGAGAGTTGTTGTCTTCCCAGCGCCATTGCTGCCAATTAACGTCACGACTTCCCCTTCTTCAACCGCGATCGAAGCTCCCTTGAGCGCGTGGATATTGCCGTAGTAGGTATGGATGTCTTTGATTTCTAGCACGGTGGGGGAGGAGGGGTGGAA
>JARCMD010000201.1 GCA_030248885.1 Leptolyngbyaceae cyanobacterium MP9P1.79
AGACCACCCGATGAAGACGAATCGATCGCGTTTGAGCCAGTCGTCGATGCTATCGAAGATGCCCCGCTCGTCGCGATTTCTCTCGAGTGCTATGGTCATAGAGGAAATCTCCAGAACGTTAAGGATGATTACAAGGAAGAACGTCACTCTCAATTCCAATCAATAAAAATAAATGAGGGTGGAATTGTGAGTAAATGTTACTTTTCTTTACTATACTGCCTGATTATGAGTGTGACTAATGACCTTAACTAAATTAGATATGTTTAAGGCTGAGTCTCCAGGATTGAGACTAGGAGTCAGGCATGTGGCAAATAACCTGGGAGTCAAGCATTGACAAAGGTTTTCGCATGAGAGACTCAGACGCACAGGAACAGTAGGGCATGACCTATTTAAGGCATGACATACTAATGGAAGGTAGTTTCGTAATTGTTAAGTTCTGCATGTTTATTATTGATGTGAGTTTGAAGCATACGCCTGTGACGCTATCGGTGCAGCGAAAATCCGCAGAGGATACTGAAGCAGTGTACCAGCAGGTTTTGGCAGCGATGCAATCGGGAAGCAGTCAAGTGATTGAGTTGACCTGCGATCGGCAGCCAGATAAGAAAATCGCGGTCTTGAGCAGTGAAATTGCTGGGGTGCAAACCTATGAGAAATCCACAACATCTAATGCATCTGGTAGGCCTCCTGGATTCTTTGCCTTAGCTGAATGAGCGCTCCTGTCATCGAATCATCGTCTCTAGCTGGGATTGCCGTCGAGGACTTGTGCTTCAACTGGTCTGACGATCGGGTCGTTTTACAAGCCTGCTCCCTATCTGTGCCCAAGGGTGAGTTTTGGATGCTTTTGGGCACAAATGGCAGTGGGAAATCCACATTGCTGAAGCTGTTGGCTGGGTTGCTGAGTCCTCAGTCAGGGCGCGTTCAGCTATCCCAACCTTTGGGTTTTGTGTTCCAAAATCCCGATCATCAGTTAGTGATGCCTACGGTGGGGGCAGATGTGGCATTTGGATTGGTAGAAGAGAATTTACCGTTAACTCAGGTGCATCACCGAGTTAAGGAGGCACTGACGGCCGTGAATCTATGGCACTTACAGCGGCGACCTATTTATGCGTTGAGTGGGGGACAGAAACAGCGGGTGGCGATCGCTGGAGCGATTGCTCGTCATTGTGAGGTGTTGTTGTTGGATGAACCCACGGCTTTGCTCGATCCAGATAGCCAGCTAGATCTGGTTGCTCAGGTGCAGCAATTGGTGAAGAGCCGGGGGTTGACAGCGCTGTGGGTCACCCATCGACTCGATGAGTTGAATTATTGTGATGGCGCGTTTCTCTTAGAGCGGGGGCATGTTGTCGATCGCGGTGATCCCCAACGATTGAAGCAGAGATTACAGGGGCAGGTTGGAGAAAATCCCTGAAAATCCGTGCGGGGGTTTAACCGTTAGCGATAAAGAATGTCATCATGGGGGTGTAATCTCCAATGCCAGATTGAGTCAGTCCTGGGCATATTTGGGCATAGGTCTCACTACAAGGATTTAGTTATGCCACGCTCTCGGCCCCAGGCTCTTTTGCTCGTAGATGGCTATAACGTTATCGGAGCGTGGTTTGATTTGCAGCAGGTGCGCGATCGAGGCGGCTTGGAGGAGGCGAGACGGGAGCTTATCGAGGTACTAACGAACTACAGCGCATTCCAAGATTTTGAGACGCGGATTGTGTTTGATGCTCAGTATCGCGAAAGTCCTGCGGTTTCGGAAGTCATCACGAAAAACCTATCTGTCCATTATACCGATGCTGGGCAAACGGCAGATTCTTACATAGAACGACTGTGTGCGTTATTTCGCCAAGATGCCCGTAAGTTTCAACAACGACTGATTGTCGTCACGTCCGATCGCGCCCAGGAATTAACGGTGGTTGGATTCGGAGCGGAATGCATCTCATCTCAGCGGCTCGCCTTGGATATTGATGCTGCCTCTCAACAGGTACGAGGGAAGCAGCAAGCAAGGGGACGATCGGCTGGGCGATTTCTAGCCCACTCTTTAGACCCTGCGGTGCAACAGCGCTTGGCTCAACTCCGGGCAGGGATACGATCGCCAGACGCTGAGTCGCCAGCGGAAAGCTGAAAGAGGTTATGGGCGATGACTCAATTGCCCGTAGGTTTTGCTGATTTACAATCAGGGTTGCAGAAAGCTTGCCAAAATCTGCCTATTCTCGCTAATATAGAATGCGCGATACATTCCTCAGTAGCTCAGTGGTAGAGCGATCGACTGTTAATCGATTGGTCACTGGTTCGAATCCAGTCTGGGGAGTTAAAAAAGTCAACGAGTGGCGGGGATTGGGTTTCACAGTCCTCCCTCGCTTGGCAAGTTCAGAAATCAAGGTTACCGATCGCTACCGATCGCCATCAACGTGACTTCCCAGACTAGGCGGGGCTGAACGTAGCTGAGCAAGGCTTGGCGGGCTTTTTCCAGGCACTGTAGGAGCAGGGCTGAGCTAAGGCAGGGGGCAAGTTTCCAGTAGGTCTGCTGGAGATAGTCAATGAGCCAGAGTTGTGCTTCGGTGTCGAGGGTTTTGTCAATTTGCCGGGCTAGCTCTAGGGCAGCACGGGTGGTACGGGGGGGATGGGCTAGGGACTGGAGCAAATCGGGTGGAATTGCCTGGAGTTGGTTAAAGTGGACGATCGCGCTTCCAGGGCTACCTTGAGCCACCGCCAGCACATCGGCATGGTTCAGGATTTCTCCGTGTCCGGTTGCTTGCAGGACGTGGGCTAGGTTCTCTGGGGTGAGGCGCTGGAAGGGAATCCGTTGACAGCGAGAAACCAGGGTTGGGAGCAGCGCCTCTCCGCTGGGCGCAATGAGAATTAAGGTTGCCTGTCCGGGTTCTTCCAGGGTTTTCAGCAATCCGTTGGCGGCTGGCTCTGCCATGGTCTCTGCCTGCTCCAGCACAACGATCGATCGCACTGCCTCTAGGGGAGGGCGGCCAAGAAACTGACTAATTTCGCGAATCTGCTCCAGCCGGATTTGGGGAGCAGACTTGCGCTTGAGACCTTGGGCTGCTGCTTCTGAGGCAGAGAGGCGCTTGCCTTGGTGTAAATAGGTGGGTTCTACCCACAGCAAATCGGGGTGGTTGCGCTGCTGAATCCGGTGCCGCAAGGTGGTTACATCTCGTGTTCTCGTGGAAAACAGCAGTTCGATAAATCGTTCTGCGGCAAGACTGCGCCCAATTCCTGCTGCCCCGGTGAATAAGTAGGCTGGGGCGACCCGATTCTGCTCGATCGCCTGACTCAGCAACTCGATGGCCTGTTCTTGCCCCAGTAATCCAGCAAAAGTTGTCATAAGATTTTGTCCGGCGGAAAAACGTTAGACGGGATAAAGTTAGAAATTAGGCAAGAGTTACGCAAATAATCGAATATTATGTCGTAAGTTCTTGACACGCTCCGATCGTAACCTGCTAAGATCAAGACCGTTGATGGGGCGTAGCCAAGTGGTAAGGCAGCGGGTTTTGGTCCCGCCATTCCTAGGTTCGAACCCTAGCGCCCCAGTTAGGATATTTTCCAGGATGCTTGAGGATGTGATGTGAGAGCTATCTTGCATTACAAGCTCTATGGCTTTAATTTTTATCTAAATGGCTAAAGCTGTAGTTTAATTGGGGGTGCTGTGCGTCTATTCTCCTCTATGCAGTTGCGTATCCCTTCCATTTGCTTACTAGCTTTGGCGCTGGCTGGGTGCCAGCGACAGGTCAAATCTGAACTCTCCACGCCCAGTCCCACACCGTTGCCTCAGGACACCTTTGTGCAGGCTTACTTTAACCAAGAGCCAACATCAAAGTACACCGATCCCTACCGAAACCTGACCCGTCTGGGCGATGACTTGGAGCAAAAAATTGTCGAAGCCATTGTATCTGCCCAGTCTACAGTCGATGTGGCAGTGCAGGAATTACGCTTGCCCAGAATTGCTCAGGCATTGGTCGATCGCCACAAAGCGGGGGTAAAAGTCAGAGTCATCATTGAAAACATCTATGCCCGCTCTTACAGCAGCTACACGGACACTGAGGTGGAGAAACTGCCCAAACGAGAGCGCGATCGATACGCAGATTCTCTCCGATTAATCGACTTAAACGGTGATGGGCAACTGAGTCAGAGCGAAATTGACCAGCGGGATGCCTTGGCGATATTGCTGAAAGCAAAGATTCCACTCATCAACGACTCTGCCGATGGTTCTAAAGGCAGCGACCTGATGCACCACAAATTTGTCATCGTCGATGGACAGCGCCTCGTCGTTACCTCCGCCAACTTTACGATGAGTGATGTCCATGGCGACTTGTCCCGTCCTGCTAGTCGGGGCAACGCTAATAGCCTGCTCAACATCGAAAGTTCCCAGTTGGCGACGCTGTTTACAGAGGAATTTAATCTGATGTGGGGAGATGGCCCCGGCGGCAAACCAGACAGCAAATTTGGGTTGCAGAAGCTGCCCCGTCCGCCCCGATCGATGACGATCGGGGACACCCTGATTACTGTCCATTTTTCCCCCACCTCCAGCAAACTGCCCTGGAGCCAGAGCAGCAACGGTCTCATTGGCAAGACCTTGAGTAGCGGTACCCAAGCGATCGATATGGCACTCTTTGTCTTCTCGGATCAAACCTTGGTTGATTTGCTCGAAACGTCTCACCTGCAAGGAGTAAAAATTCGCGCCCTCATTGACCCAGGGTTTATGTATCGCTCCTACAGCGAAGGCTTAGACATGCTGGGAGTCAGCTTGGTTGACAGTGTGAGTGCTAAGAAGGGCAAGTGCAAGTACGAGGCTCAAAATCGTCCCTGGACAAGCCCTATGACCACCGTGGGCGTGCCCCGCCTGCCGCCTGGTGATTTGCTCCATCACAAATTTGGTCTTGTAGATGCAAAAACTGCGATCATGGGGTCTCACAATTGGACGACTGCGGCGAATACAGGCAACGATGAGACCCTGTTAGTTGTGCAAAATCCGATCGTTGCCGCTCACTACCAACGGGAGTTTGAGCGGCTTTACACGAATGCAATTCTGGGTCTTCCGCCCGCCATTCAACGCAAGGTAGATGCTCAGCAGAAGCAATGCAAAAGTGCTGGTTTGTAAAAAACTCTGTATAATCTTGCGTGGGACAGGGCTGGCGTGGGACAGGGCTGACGTGAGAGTTGCACTGGAGGTTAGGTGAGTTAAGAGTTAGTCATTTAGGCAATGTGCAATTTTCTCAAACCGCCCATCCTTCGGGAAGCAAGGTACATCTCAACCCTCTCCTTAGGGAGTGGGAAGTGGAAATGTCTGAAAGCCAATCTCTTCATGGAGAAGGGTTCAACTCAAAGGGCATTTAAGCAAAGGGGTGAGGGCAAATTAGTTGCACATCGCCTTCATTGAGGTGCTTGTGATCTATGGACATTTCCGATTAAGAATTGATGAAAGTTCTCTACGATATATCAGTGTTGGGACAGGGTTATAGTAATCCTGTTTGTCGAGCAGGCATCTTTAGGGTTGTGGAAGCTGTTGCTCAAGGGTTAATGGCAAATGAAGCGTGTGAGCTAACGTTTTGTGCATCTGGCTCGTTTTTATTACTGGATTTCACGCTGAAGTATCTCGAAACCGATTTGCAGTTTGCCAATGTCGATTTTTCCTACTCTAGGCGCGATCGGTTTATCGAGACGAGCTTTAATGAATTGATTAATGAGACGCTTACTGAGCTAAACCAACAGGTTCTCAAGACAAAAGGGCTGCAACAAACTCTACTGAAATTAGTGAGGAAACCTGTTTTCCAGGCTTATCTTCATACCCGCAACTTGCATCCATTGAATTCTGCCAGTGTTAGGCAAGCTGACATTTTTCACTCCACTTCATACCCCTTAACCGCTAAAACAAAGCAGCACAAACAACCACAGAATTTCCTCACATTTTACGATTTAATCCCAATTTTATATCCTCAGTTTTTTCCCAGTTCTCAAAATGATCTGAGCCAGGTGATTTTGCAGAGTTTAGATCTAAATGACTGGGCAATTTGTATTTCCCATGCTACGAAAGCCGATCTGTGTAATTTACGAACCGATATTGATCCCGATCGCGTATTTGTTACCCACTTGGCAGCATCTGATTTATTTCATGCCCGCTCTGAACCTGAAGGAATCATGGCTGTGAGGCGAAAATACAACTTGCCAGATGCTCCCTATTTCTTAAGTCTTAGTACCCTAGAACCCCGCAAAAACATCGACCATACAATTCGATGTTTTGCCAAGTTGATTCAACAAGAAAATCTGCCCGATTTGTATCTGGTATTAGTGGGTAATAAAGGATGGGACTATGACAAAATTTTCAAGGAGATCGATAGTTTAGAATTTCTGCGCGATCGAATTATTTTAACGGGTTTTATTGCTAATGAAGATCTAGCAGCGGTATACAGCAGTGCTTTAGCCTTTGTCTATCTCTCCTTTTATGAAGGGTTTGGTTTGCCTCCCCTGGAAGCAATGCAGTGTGGGATTCCGGTTATCACCTCTAACACCTCATCCTTGCCTGAAGTAGTAGGTAACGCCGGAATCATGCTTGATCCAAATGATGATGATGGACTCTGCCAAAGTATGTTACGGGTTGTGAATCAATCATTCTTGAGACAAACTATGGCACTGAAATCACTTGAGCAAGCGCAACAATTTAGTTGGCAAAAATGCATTCAAGAAACGATCGCCGCTTATAAAGTAGCCTTAAGTAGTTAGTTAACTTGCATTAAATATTTCCCCATTTATTAAGTTTGAGTTATTAAGTTTGCTTGATGAGGAATAAAGGCATGAAAATTTTATATGATGGCGGCGTTTATGAAATGCAAGCTACTGGAGGGATTAATCGTTACTTTGCCAATCTAATCAAGAACTTGCCTAGTGATTGCACTCCCATTCTCACGACGTGTCGGTCTTTAACCCTAACGTCTCCCGTTCATCCAAACTTGAAAACTTATTTTTATCCCAGATTGGGATTTCGTCCTGGGCGAATTTCCTACTGGTTGGAAAAGTATTACTTTAGACTAGCGAATATATTCAGTTCTCCCCATATTATTCATCCAACCTACTACAGATTGCTAACTCGCGAAGAAATTAAACAGGGCGATCGTCCCCTTGTCTTAACAGTTTGGGATATGATTCATGAGCTTTTTCCTGAAGAGCTTGATACCCATGGATATCAAGCTGAGGCAAAACGAAATGCTGTGTTCTCAGCCCAAGCGGTTATTTGTATATCAGAAAATACTAAAAAAGATTTACTTGAGCGCTATCCTAGCTTGGAGAGCAAGATCACTGTAACTCCTCTAGCTTCGGAAATAGATATCACCCTTTCCTATGGTTCCGAGAAGGTTCCTGAAAAACCCTATTACTTATATATTGGAAGTCGCTTAAGTTATAAAAACTTTGACACCTTATTACTAGCCTTTAAAAAAGTGCTTTCTGTACACTCAGATTTAATGCTTTGTGTGGTTGGGAGTGCTTTTAAGGATGAAGAAAAGAAGTTAATTGCCGAGCTTGGTTTAACAGAACATGTTGATCAATACAACTGGACGAGCGATCGTCACTTGGCGAAACTTTACCGTTGTAGCATTGGATTAGTTTATCCCTCTCTCTACGAAGGCTTTGGTATTCCTCCCCTAGAAGCTATGGCATGTGGTACTGTAGCCATCACATCCAATTCCTCTAGTTTGCCTGAAGTCGTAGGCGATGCAGGACTATTGTTTGATCCCAAATCTATTAATGATTTAGCAGACATTCTCATTGCTTTGATTGAAAATCCCGCAGAACGAGATACCTGGATCGCCAAAGGATTTGAGAGAGCTAAAGCGTTTAATTGGAGTCTAACGGCTGCTGAAACTGTAAAAATTTACCGTTCTCTAATAGACTAAAATCCTTTTCCTATACATATGACTCCAGTACACCGATTTAATTTGGGGCTTTAAGTATGGAGCGATTAGATGAGGTGTTGACGATCGTCCGCAAAGTTGGGCGGGGAGCCGGAGAGATATTGCGGAGTTTGCAGGGATCTGTAGGTGCTGTTGTGGATGAAGATCCGGTAACCGCAGCCGATATAGCCGCTGACCAGTATATTTTGGAACATCTGCAATCCATATTTGGCACCCAGACCTTTGGCTATTTGACCGAAGAAACTTACAAAACTCAGGCTCCTGCCGATCGTCTCTCCCAAACGTGGGTGTGGATTATTGATCCCCTGGATGGCACCAAAGATTTTATTCAACAAACCGGGGATTATGCTGTTCACATTGCCCTAACCTATGCCGGTCGTCCTGTGCTAGCAGTGGTTGTGGTGCCTGCGGTCGCCAAGCTTTACTATGCCAGGGTGGGCGGCGGCACCTTCCTAGAGCAGGATGGGACGATCGCTCGCCTACATGTGTCCACTAAGGCGCGACCGGAGGAAATGGACTTGGTATTGAGTGGCAGTCATCGTCAGCAACGCCTGGATGATGTGGTGCAGCAAATGTCGTTTCGCAGCCAGCGATCGATGGGCAGTGTGGGGTGTAAGGTGGCGGCGATCGTGGAACAACAGGCAGATGTCTACCTCTCGCTCTCTGGGAAATCTGCGCCCAAGGACTGGGATTTCGCGGCTCCAGAATTGATTCTGACTGAGGCAGGGGGCATTCTGACTCGATTTGACGGCACTCCTTTGCATTACAACCAGGAGAAGGTTAATCTTTGGGGAGGACTGCTGGCTAGTAACGGTCATTATCATGGGGAGCTATGTGTGCAAGCAGAGCAACTTTTAAATTCGTTAGAGCAGTAGCCTTGTGTATCCTCTAGCAAGGAGAAATTGATGGATACTGAACAATTAGCTCACACAAATCAACTAGGGAATCCTGTGCAAGAGTTCAAGCAACAGGGCAGTGTTATGGGGATTCTGGTTGGACTATTTTTTCTAGGAATAGGACTATTTTTCTTGCTGGCTGGCAAGAAGCAGATTGTCACAATTGGAGTCGCCCTGTTTTTTGGAGGTCTGGGAGTTTGGCTAGTTTATATGGCGATCGTCGATCGCAACAATCGCCAACTCCTTTACGAGCATGGATTAATCGATCTGCACAGAGGCAAGGCTCAAGTCTTAAGGTACGATCGCATGACAGCCGTCTGGCAAAGAGTCACTCGTCACTACCGCAATGGATTCCACACAGGCACAACCTACTACTATCGAATTAAAACAGATGATGCTGAAGCGATCTCCTCCTACCAAGTTGTTGGAGAACGGGTGCAGGATGAAGTGACTCGTCGATTAATGCCCCAAGTAGCTCAAACGTATAATTCTGGTGGTGACGTAGCATTTGGGCCGCTCACGCTTAATAAGCAGGGCTTAACGAGTAAAAAGGGGACTCTACTTTGGGAAGAAATTAAGGGAGTTGAGGTTAGGCGAGGCTATATTTTCATCCAGAAAAAAGATGGGGGCTGGTTTAATTGGACAAATACTAGCGTAGAAACGATTCCCAACCTTTTTATCTTTCTGTCGCTCATTGACCAGATTTGTGGCATTGCTAAGTCATAGCGTAACTACTCAGGCTGCTAACTGAATGTCGAGCCTGCCCTCATCCCCCAGCCCCTTCTCCCCGTGGGAGAAGGGGAGCCGGAATTCAAAGTTCCTCTCTCTAGGGAGAGGGATTTAGGCTTCGACGTGAGCGCTCAGCCGAACGGTGAGGGTGGATCGGGCGGTTACAAAACTGGGATGCACTCAGTGCCGATCGTCCCCTTTTCCCTATCTGGGGATTACCGCCGTAAGAGAGATGACAACTTGAGGGTTTAAGTTTGTAATGAGAGATATAACACTTAAATCGGGGGGTAAAACCCATGGGTTGGTTGCAACGACTACTAGAGCCACACGAACATATTCAAGCAGATGAAGCCAAAACGCCTGAAAGTACAGGCTCTAGCGGACAGTATGTCACTGCTGGAAAAATGAGTCCAGGTTTGAATGGGGAATACGATCGCCAATTGCGAGAAAAAGCAGGCGCTCATCAACCGCCGCCGCCCCCAGAATTCATGGGCTTGGAAGGTGAATATGACACGAATGGTTTGGCTAAGCGTGTAGCTCAAGCGTTTGACAGTGACCCCGAAATTGAGGACTTGCATACGCTCTATGTTTCTCAAAGTGGCAGCACTGTTGTATTAGAAGGTTCTGTACCAAACCAAGATACCTTGGAGCGCTTCACGGCAGTTGCTGCTAAGGTCGATGGTTCCAAGTCGATCGACACGACACGGGTAAAAGTTCAATAGCCAGAACCTGGGCGTTTGGTTGGCAAATGTTTAATCATGTCAACTAAGTTGCTACATTCTTTAACAGGGGAGTGTAGCAATTTTTTTGGTAGAAGTTGCCCATAATGGGGGAATCGATCGCCCTAGGGTGAACTCGTTGATCTCTCAGACTACTGATTTGCCTAAGACCTGATTGAAACCCAACTCAAATTGTGAGCTAACTTGTCGCAACTGCAACGATTAACGATCGCCGATTCACAAATTCAGGAGTCCCAAATTTCCCTAACGGCTGAGCAGAGCCATTACCTAAGTCGGGTATTGCGGCTAAAGCAGGGCGATCGGTTCATTGTCCTTGCTCCTCACGGTCAGGGATGGCTTGCTGAACTGATGCCTGCTGAAGTAAGCCAACAGTCGTGGATAGGAAAAATTCTGGAACCTGTGGTTGAACGGACAGAACTCCCGATCGCGATTACCCTCATGGTGGCTTTACCCAAGGGAAATGGACTGGATGAGGTGGTGCGTCAGGCGGCGGAGTTAGGGGTGACGTGTATTGCGCCTGTCGTGAGCGACCGGACTCTTCTGCACCCCAGTCCCCAGAAGCTCGATCGCTGGCGGCGCATTGCCCAGGAAGCAACGGAGCAATCTGAGCGCCAATTTGTGCCTTCTATTTTGGAGCCAGTCTCTTTTATGGACAGTTTGCAACGGGAGGTTGCTCTGGAGCAATCCCACGCTGCCTTTCTCTGCGTCACTCGCCTTGCATCTCCCCATCTCCTTAGTTGCCTGCTTTCCCCACCTTCAGGTGCAATTCCTACAACTTCAATCACGATCGCTATTGGGCCTGAAGGTGGCTGGACAGAGGCAGAAGTGGCACAAGCGATCGACGCTGGGTTTCAGCCTGTTTCCCTAGGCCGTCGCATTTTTCGCGCTGTCACCGCTCCCCTCGTTGCCCTATCTTTAGTCGCCGCCGCGCAGGAATTTGACTCAAATCCAACTCAAAAAGTTTAAGCTGAAGCTAATAGCGATTCGCTGTTAGTCAATCGCTGATGACCGATCGCCCATTGCTAACTCTAATCTCCATGCTGGAAAAAATCGCTGCCGCCCTCGATCGCCAAGACTACGAAACCGCTGCTCAACTGATTCAGGCGGCGTTGCAAAAGTCGCCCAAACATCCTTTAGTGCAGATTTATCTGGCGCGACTGCATGAGGCAACAGGCAACCCAGAGGAGGCAGAGTCCCTTTATCGCAAGTCACTTCAGGAGACTGTGAACGCCAAGATTGCGCTTCAGGCACGGCAAGGGTTGCAACGGTTAGAAGAAATGGCAGAGGCCCGCCGTCAACAGGCGATCGATGAGGCTACGGCTGACCCAAGTAGCAGCGATTTGGGGTTTCTGGTGTTGGAGCCAGTCAGTGGAGAAGCCAGACCGCAAGTCCTCCAGAGCTTTGCGCGAATTATGAAACTTGACCCCTACCTGGTGCGAATGCAGTTTCCCAGCCGGGGTTGGCAGCTATACCGTACCGGAGCGATGTGGGAGTTGGAGATGTATGGGCAGGAGTTAAGGAAGGGCGGGGTGCCTGTGAGGTGGGCCACGATCGCCCAAATTGAACAGATTCAAGTGTTTCGAGTCAGTTATTTTGAGTCGGTTTCCCCCCAAATTACAGTGGTTTGTCAAAATGATGCCGACCAACTTGGCGCGCTCAATTTTAACTGGAGCGAAGTCACCCAACGGGTTCAGGGACGTTTACCGATTTTTGAGCGAGTTGTCGATTTGGATGCCCACAGAAAGCTGCAACGGAAGACTAAGACGCAGGACTATGCCCAAATTTATGACTTACATCTGCCCAGGAAAAACTGTATTCTCAGACTCTGCGACCTGAGCTACCAATTCCAAGAAGGCATTATCATTGAGTCCACGGATGAGAGTTCTGCATCCGTGGGGCCGAATACAGCCCGCATTAATTGGAATAGTTTGCTCGGCTTTTTGAATCAACAATTGCCCCAAATACCATTGGTTGCTGATTTCACAACCTTTGGTGAAACGACCCTAGATCATCGGGTGCCACTCAGCCGTCTCAGATCCCACATTGATATTCCCCGCAAGGCAGAAACTCATTGGGACCCCGCTTTCCATCTCTACAGTGCCCTGGCATTTTTGAAACAGGCGGAGGGTAGCTGAGCGGAGGACTGAGAAGGTTTATACGCGGGACTCGCCCCTGCATTCCTTGGTATAATCCTTTCTGGAGATACTTTCAAGGATCAGGAATTAAATAACTTACAGAAGTTAGAGACTGGGAAAGGGCGAAGCATGCCCTTCGGGAAGCAAGCTACGGGCGAAAACCTCTGAAACTCAGTTATGTCCTTTTACCGGATGCTTCGCTTCTACGTCTCTTGGTATAATCTCCCGGAGATAGCCTAAGTGCTTTGGTATAAGGTGTTGTCAGACAATATACAACTCACACGATCGCCCCTACTTTGATCTGGCTTTAGGGTTGCTCAACGGGTTGCAGGGGAATTTCGATCGCAAACTCTGTGCCCTCTCCGGGAGTGGAATGGCAGCGCAGAAAGCCATTATGTTTCTCAGTCACGATTTGATAACTGATTGACATCCCCATGCCTGTTCCCTTACCCACTGGCTTCGTGGTGAAGAAGGGGTCAAATAGGCGTTGTTGCACCTCCTGTGCCATGCCTGGCCCGTTGTCTAGAATGCTAACTCTGAGCCAAGTAGCAGTGCTTAACTCCGTGCGAATCACAATTTGCGGCTGCCAGGATTGGCTTGTAGTAGGCTTTTCTGCCATTTCTTCCAGGGCATCGATCGCATTTGTAATGACATTGAGAAACACTTGATTTAGTAGTCCTGGATAACAGTCAATCTTTGGCAAGTCTCCGTAGGCTTTGACAATTTCGATCGTCCGCTTGTTGGGAACAGACTTAAAGCGATGACCTAAGATCAGCAGCGTGCTATCGATGCCTTCATGCACATCCACTGCCTTCTTGTCTGACTCATCTAACCGGGAAAAGGTGCGTAGCGATTGCACAATGCCACGAATGCGCTCTGTGCCAATTTTCATGGAATTCAGCAGCTTGGGTAAATCAGTCTTGATGAAGTCCAGATCGACATCCTCCATCTGGGTTTGAATGTCTGAAGTGACATCTGGGAAATGGCGTTGGTAGAGGCTGAGCAGATTTAATAAATCCTCAGTATATTCGCTGGCATGACTGAGGTTGCCATGGATAAAGTTGACTGGATTATTGATTTCATGGGCCACTCCGGCGACCAATTGCCCCAGAGATGACATTTTTTCTGATTGAATCAGTTGCGATTGGGCAGATTGCAACTCCTGAAGGGTTTGGCTGAGTTGTTGAGATTGCTGGCTCACCAACACAACTTGTTCTTGAGTTTGTGTGTAAAGGCGAGATTGATTGATGGCGATCGCCAATTGTCCCGCCACAGCATCCAGTAGCTCTCGCTCTTCACGGCTCAAGGTAGAGGTATTTTTACCAATCAGATACCCAATGCGTCCATCCTCCTGAGTGGGCATTTTCAACGCCATGTAGAAATCAGGTTGTAATTTCAATGAGGATTGACCTAAGTTAGGATGCCCCTCTGAATCAAGCGCCTCTAAGGGGTGTAACTCGATGGCTTCTCCACGCTCCAAGACAGTTGCCAAATCCACAGCGGGGTCAACCTGCAACTGTTGTCCTAACTGCGAGGAGTTTTCTGAAGAGGATTCATAGACGACCTCAAACCATTGAGCCGTAGGATGATACCACCCGAAGAGTACCCGCTTTAACTGGGTCAAGATGGCTAACTCTGTGACAGTTGTCTGGACGATCGTCTGCAATTCCAAGGATTCTCGAATGCGGCTAGTCAGACGATTTAACAACGCCTCCTGAGCAGCATGGATGCGGGTTTGCTCGTGGATCTGCACCTGTCGCCAAATGCCGACCAAGGCAATGACCAATACGCTACCGAGAACACATGCAAGGAGGTTGAGTGCCTCGAGCTGCGATTCAATGTTCTGGCGCGGAATGACAAGGGCGATCGACCAATTAGCCTCTTTGAGAGGTACATAGGCAATATACTGCCACTTTCCCCCAATGTTGGCTAGCTCAATTCCCCTTTGTTGGGACACCATTTGCTGAGCGATCGATCTAAGAGGTGCATTATTCGATTGCAAAAAGCTGGGGGCAGGCTTCTCTGGAGTCCCAATCAGTTTAGAGTCAGGATGGGCAATGGCCACCCCCTGGGAATTTAGCGCAAAGGCATAACTTCCCGCCCCCTGCTTCAGTTGGCTGACTGCCTCTACAATTCGGTCAACCCCAATCAATCCAGCTAAGACTCCCACAGGGCGGGCATTTCTAGCCGTGATGGGAGCGCTGACCACAACGACAACCCTCTTCGCCGTTCGACCAAATATAGGATCAGCAACCTGTGAGTTTCCCTTCATCGCCTCAATGAACCATTGCCGATCGCTCAAACTGATGTTTGTGCGCCCTGTTCTACTATTAAAGCCAATACCATCGGCAGCCACCCAATTGAGTTGATAAAACTCCCGTAATCGAGCTGCTTCTGACTTGAGATAGGGTTCAATGCTGCCCCAATCCATCGATCGCACTGTTGGGGTATTGGCTAGCATTTCCACCTCAACCTTGCGATTAGACAGCCACGCATCCACCTCATTGCTTCCCTGCTGCACCTGTAGCAAAGCTTGTTGCTTCAGACTGTTGAGAATGAGTCCTCGCACAACCTTGTAACTACCCAAGGCAATCACCCCCACTGCCAGCGTTGTGCCCAGCAGCCCACCCAAAACAGCTAGACTCCGCAGTCTCTTCCTCGATAGCAAAGATTGCCCCGCTCCAACGATTCCCATCCTCGGACTGACCGGCTGGGAGTCCTGCGATCGATCTGCACTGGCTTTATTAGGAGTCTTGTTAGCAACTATCTTATTGACAATAGTCATTTTCATCTATCCTATTATTGGTAGATTCCACTAAGGAAATGTCACTTTTATGACATCGATCTGGCTACAGAAGTCTATGAGAAAAAATCATCAATGATGCTAGGGACGCAATCTGTCATCTGAAGTCTTCTGCTCTCTAGACTGCACGTAGACAGGAGGAGAGCTAGATTAGATAGTGCCTATCGATCGCTCACTAGGAGGTGCGGTGAATTAAAAGCACATTTTGCCAATTCTCAGAACTCGCTCTTGGGAAATTAGGCATAACCTATTGGTCGTACAGTTAGAAGTCCAATAGATTGAGAATTCAGAACAATACTATCAGACCGCGAGCCGCTCCCATAGTTCCCTAGAAGTAGGTGCATCATAACCTGCTCAATCTAGGATCTCTCTCAGGGAATACTCCAAGTCTTGGGGTAAGCGATCGCACATGCCAGATTTATTGACTGAAGAATGCGTTCGGAATTGAACGATTCAACTCCCCAGATTCTGCAAAAATACAGGAATCTTGCCAGAGCTTTGTTTATAGTTCGAGGATCTGATCAGAGTTCGGTAGTCGCCTGAAATTATCTCAGCCCTCACCCCCAATCCCTCGCCCTCTGGGAGCTTGTCATTACCAACATCTCTTAAAAAGCTTAGAGGGTGTCTGAAAAATGCCCTAGACCTTGCACTTGCCCCCTTTTCATGTATGCCTAAAAGGCTTTAAGGCCCCAATTCTGGGAGACTTCGATCTCAGAACCCCCCAGAATTGGGGGGCTGGGGGGCGGTTCGGGCGACAATTCGGATTTTCTCAGACAGCCTCTTACACAACGAAGCGTCTGAAGTTTGACCTCATTCTCAACAGTTATTGTTTATTGACAATGAGTAACAAAAGTCTGGGGGTTAGAATTTACATTTTTGAGAAATCTTCGATTTCTCAAAAATGTTGGTAATGACAAGCTCTGGGCGAGGGAGCCGACCCAGGTTTTGTTCCCTCTCCTTCGGGAGAGGGCTAGGGTGTAGCTTACTTCCCAAAGGGTGGGTGTTCGGATAGGTACGAGATAATCTCACATTTCTACCAACGTTTTATTCTTCAGTGCAAAAATCTTCTCAACCACATCTGCCACCACTTTATCGGGAGTGGAGGCTCCAGAGGTAACACCAACCACGATCGCCCCTTCGGGTAGCCAATCCTGTGCCATCTCCAAATCGCCCCCCAAGGGTTTGTGTTGAATCCCGTGATCCATGATTCGCTCAGCACTGTCGATGTGGTAAGAGGGAATGTGATATTCGATCGCAATTTCCTGTAAGTGAGTTGTGTTGGACGAATTGAATCCACCAATCACCACCATCAGGTCTAGTTTTTCCCTCACCAGATCCAGCATCGCATCTTGGCGCTCTTGGGTGGCATCGCAGATTGTATTGAAGCTCAGGAAATGCTGATTTAGGGCGATCGGGCCGTATTTCCGCAACATTGTATGTTCAAACAACTTGCCAATCTGTTCCGTTTCGCTCTTCAACATCGTGGTTTGATTCGCAATTCCCACCTGCTCCAGATCCACATCCGGGTCAAACCCCGCTGAGCAAGCCTTGGCAAATTTAGCCATCAACTCGTCCCGGTCACCGCCATGGAGGATGTAGTTGCAGATGTATTCTGCCTCAGCCAAGTTCAACACTATTAAATATTTCGTGGCAAAAGAACTGGTGGCGATCGTCTCCTCGTGATTATACTTGCCGTGAATAATTGATGTGTGGCCGCCCTTCTTGTGCTTCTCAACAGAACTCCACACCTTCGACACCCACGGACAGGTTGTATCCACGATCGTGCATTGGCGATCGTTGAGCAACTGCATTTCCGGGACACTAGCCCCAAAAGCAGGCAAAATCACCACATCTCCTGCCGTAACACCAGAAAAATCCTTCTCCTGCCCCACAGCAGGAATAAACTGCACCTGCATGTCCCGCAAGTGTTGATTCACAGAGGGGTTGTGGATAATTTCATTCGTGATCCAAATTCGCTCTGTGGGAAAATGCTGGCGCGTTTCGTAGGCAATGGCCACAGCCCTTTCCACTCCCCAACAAAAGCCAAATGCCTCGGCCAAGCGAATCGTCACATTTCCCCGTTTCAAGGTGAACTGTTGATCTCGAATTTGCTGTACAAGGTTGCTTTGATACTCGGTCTGCATGAAATCCGCAGCTTCAGCTTCGTGACCAAAGCCTTTGCGGTGATAGTTTTCCGAGTTGTGGAGCGATCGTTTAAATGTTTTAGTGTCCATGGAATTTAATATCTATAGATTTTAATTTAATGCTACTCCTGAGAGCCATGACTAAACTTCGTAGTCTATGTTAATTCGCTAAATTTACCTGTTTATCATTGTCATCTCATTTTGTCCCAAGTAGCCTAAAGAGGGCGATTCAAACTAAATTGCTTCTACAGAAGCTTAACCAACGTTTGATTTGCCTGACGAATCTGTTAACCTCGAAATTTGATGTTCGAGCAGGTCGATCGTTCAGAAGATAACTAATCGCAGGCAGTGTGCAACTTTCCCGAACCGGCCTCACCGTTCGGCTGAGCGCTCACGTCGAAGCCCCAACCCCTCTCCCAAGAGACTTGTCATTACCAACATTTTTGAAAAATGTGAATTCTAAACCTCTCAGAAGGCCCAAATTGTCGCCCGAACCGCCCCCCAAATCCCCCAATTCTGGGGGGTTCTGAGATCGAAGTCCCCCAGAATTGGGGGATTTGGGGGGCAAGTGCAAGGTCTAGGGCATTTGTCAGACACTCTCCAAGCTTTTTAAGAGATGTTGGTAATGACAAGCCCAAGAGAGGAGAGGGGCTAAGATTTGGATCGGCCCCCTTCTCCCACTGGGAGAAGCGGCTGGGGGATGAGGGTAGACTTTAAGTTGCATATCGCTTAATCGCCTTATTTGATCGCTTTACTAGGGGAGGATATCAAGCGTGGAGTGGAGAGTTCGGGCAATTCGTGGGGCAACGACTGTTGCAGAAAATTCAGTTGAGGCGATTCGAGAGGCAGTGAATGAGCTACTAGACGAACTGGAGGCCCGAAACCAACTTGATCCCACTGAGATTGTCAGTGCCACGTTTTCAGTCACCCGTGACTTGGATGCCATTTTTCCAGCCTCCATTGCCCGCGATCGGTCTCGTTGGGGCACAGTTCCCCTCCTGGATGTCCAACAAATGCATGTAGTGGGCAGTTTAGAGCGCTGTATTCGATTTTTGATTCACATCAACACTTCCAGAGATGTGGAAATTCATCACCCCTACCTGCGTCACGCCAAGGCGCTAAGACCCGATTTAGTCATCAGTAGCCATTGAGTCGTCATTGATCAGCGATCGATAGTATGAGTCGATCGGTTAAAAAGTTGCAATTGAACCCAATTAGAACCTCAATTTAACCACCCTTAGATTACCGAGATGACCCATGGAAGAACTACTCTTTTTCCCAGATGAAACGACGACTGAAACCCTGAATAAAATTTTGGAATTGACGCACTCAAATTACAGAACTAATTCGTTCAATTACAGAATTAATGCTCAGCAACTGATCGATCGCATTCTTGGGGAACCTCGATATCAAGACCCAAAGCGATTAGAGAAATACGGCTTTAAATCCTATTCTCAAAATGATGAAGACGGCATCCTGGCAGAGATTTTTCGTAGAATTGGCTCCGGAAACTCTACATTTGTGGAGTTTGGCACCCAAAGCGGATTAGAGAGCAATTCTTTATATTTGCTCTATCAGGGCTGGTCAGGCTTATGGATTGAAGCAGGCGAGGATTACTGCAATTTCATCCGCCAAAAGTTTGCCGACTTAATCTCATCCGACATCCTTAAAATTGCGAATGAATTCGTGACGCGAGACAACATCAACCAAATTTTGAGTTCCCATCAATTAAAGGGTGAAATTGATTTATTAAGCATAGATATTGATGGCAACGACTATCACATTTGGGAAGCGATCGATGTGATTTCTCCGCGAGTCGTTATCATTGAATACAACGCCAAATTCAGACCTCCCGTGCAATTTGTCATTGACTATAATCCCGATCATGTCTGGGATGGCACAGACTACTTTGGTGGATCTCTTAAATCCTATGAACTATTGGGTCAGACCAAAGGCTATAGATTGGTGAGTTGCAATCTAGTTGGAGTCAACGCATTTTTCGTGCGAGAGGACTTGATTGAAGATTTATTTCAAACCCCTTTGACAGCAGAAAACTTCTATCACCCCGCCCGGTACTATCTCGCCAATTTCTATGCCGCCGAGGGCGGATGGCGGGCAAATTTTGGCCCTTACCTCTCCAAGTGATTGCCTAAACTGACTGCTTAACCATCTCCGTTCAAGCTGCTGTAGCCTCCGTTCTGGCTTTCCTCCACGCCCTCTGTCTGATCCACAAACTCCTGTACTCTGGCTCGATACTCCCGTAGAATTTCTTCGACCCAACTCCGGTCTTCGCTGTCGGCAAATAGATGCACCAAGGGTTCTCCCGCATCGGGGAGGACGAGAATCCAGCTATTGGTGTGGCGATTGAAGATTTTCACACCATCCACTAGTTCCAAACTTTCGGGGGGATGAGATTCAACCAAATGGCGCATTAGCGCACCTTTCGCTGCCCAAGGACAACGCACGGAGTAACTCCGGTGACAGACGCGGGGGAGGTCGGCACGAATTTGTCCGAGCGATCGTTCCTGCAAGGTCAGCATTTCAATCAACTTGGCAATGCAAAACATGGCATCAAACCCTGGATGCAACTGCGGGAAGATGAAACCCATTTCCCCACTGCCGCCCAGCACCACATTGGGGTTGGTGTGGCACGCCTCCATTAACGCTGTGGGATTAGCTTTCGTGCGAATTACCCAGCCTTCGTGGCGGCGGGCGATCTGCTCCACAGCGCTAGAGGCATTGACGGGCACCACCACCGTGCCACGCGGGTGGGCAGTCAAAATCATATCAATCATCAATGCCGTGAGCATTTCACCCCGAATCGGAATGCCCGCTTCATCAACTAAAATCAACTGCTCCCCATTGGCCGAAACCTGCACTCCAAAGGTGGCGCGGAGGGCTTCGACCACATGCCCCAACTGATTCAGCAAGCCCTCCCGATCGGCCACTGAGGGCGCTTTCTGAGTCAAACTGGCATTCAGCACCACCGCATCGCAGTCAAACTTGGCCAAAAGTTGCGGCAAAACGGCCCCTGAAACCGCATAGACATAATCAATGACCACCCGTGAGTTGCTGTGGCGAATGGCTTGAATATTGAGGTGTTTCGCAAAATTGGTGGTGTAGATATCAATAATTTGGTCAGGGTAGGCCACATTGCCAATTTCTGAGATTTGGGCGCGACGAAAATCTTCCTTGGAGTACGCTCCTTCAATTTTTTTCTCTTTTGCTTTAGAAATATTGATGCCGTTTTGGTCAAAGAACTCAATCAAAATGTGATCCGATCGCTCTAAGTGAACCCGGACGTGGATTCCCCCCGCTACAGATAGGGTGGACAGGATCGATCGGGCCACGGGGATCGCTGTTGCCTCCAGATTTTGCACATCCACACCCACGGACATTAACCCCGCAATGAGCGATCGAGACACCATGCGCGAAATACTCCGTTGGTCGCGAGACACCGTAACCTGGGAGCCAGATTTCAAGGTGGAGCCGTAGGCCGCCCCTAACTTCACAGCAAACTCTGGAGTAATATCCACGTTGGCTAGTCCCGACACGCCACGCTGTCCAAATAGATTGCGCTGGGCAGCTTGTCCCCAAATCAAATTGATGTTGAGGGTTGCCCCCGACTCCACCTTCTTGCTGGGCCAAACCCGCACACCGGGGCTGACCTGTGCCTCCTCACCCACGGTAGAAAGGGAACCGACTACAGCCCCTTCTAGCACATGGGCCCGGCGATCTACCCGTGTGCCTCTGCCAATCACACAGGCTCGGAGATGGGCTTCATCCCCAATGACGGCTCCATTCCAAATGATTGGGCGTTTGAGGTCAGCATCTGCGCCGATCGTCACGTTGTCTCCAATGACGGTGGCGGCGCTGATCTGCACCCTGGCTCCAATTCGGCAGTTGTTGCCAATTAATGCGGGGGCTTCGATCGTGGCTGTGGGGTCAATGTAGGTGTTTTGTCCAACCCAGAGAGAAGCGTGGGGGAAGGAGGGAACTAGCACAGGGGGAAACACGTATCTGGAGGATATTGATTGCTCTGGCAGCAATTCTCTGTAATGCTCCCCCGGCTCACGGCTCCCCGATTCCGGCTGCCGGACTACAGGATAGGCAAATTCTAGTTTGACCCGCTGCATCAATCCATCGTATTGAGCTTGGCGGTAGGCATCCAAGTGGCCGACATCACACCAGTAGCCCTCGGCAATATAGCCATATATCGGCTCTCCTTTATCCAGCAGAAGTGGGAATAGATGTTGGGAAAAGTCACATTCTTCTCCATCGGGTAAATATTCTAAAACCTCTGGCTCCAGAATATAGGTGCCCGCATTGACGGTATCTGAAAAAACTTCGCTGCTGGAAGGTTTCTCTAAAAAGCGGCAGATACGCCCGTCGGCATCTGTGATGACGACTCCGAAGTCAACGGGGTTGGGAACGCGAGTCAGGATGAGGGTGGCTTTCGATCGCTTCTGACGGTGAAAGTCGATCGCCGCAGTCAGGTCAAAGTCAGTAATGCTATCACCGCTAATTACCAGAAAGGTTTGGTCTAGCATTTCCGCAATGTTTTTCACACACCCAGCGGTGCCCAGGGGTTTATCTTCTTCCACGGCATAAGTTATCTGCACTCCAAAATCGCTGCCGTTTTGGAAGTAATCACGCATTACGTCTGGGAGGTAGTGCAGGGTGGCGATAATCTCAGTAATCCGATGTCGTCTGAGTAAGTTGATAATGTGTTCGGCGATCGGACGATTTAAAATTGGCACCATTGGCTTGGGCAAATCACAGGTGAGTGGTCTCAGCCGTGTTCCTGAACCGCCTGCCATCAACACTGCTCGCATAGCTCCTCCCGGTTGTGCTAACCCTTGTGACCAACTAGTGTCCTGTCAAAAAATTTTGAGGGGTCGAAAACCCCTCAAAATTTAACTCCCATCAACCTCTAGGCTTTCAGCTACCTGTCAATTAATGATTGACAGACTACTAGACGGATGTGGAACGATCGCGCCCCGTGAAACAAGTCCCTCGAACCCAGGTTAAGGGATGTTCGAGTCCGTCTGCATAAAATGAATATGTCTACATAAAATGAATACGTCTATATAAACGGTAGAAATAGTTGATGTGCAACTTTCCCGAACCGCCCTCACCGTTCGGCTGAGCGCTCACGTCGAAGTCCCAACCCCTCTCCC
>JARCMD010000202.1 GCA_030248885.1 Leptolyngbyaceae cyanobacterium MP9P1.79
AACCCCCCAATTCTGGGGGGCTTTCGAGCCATTCTGGTTCAAAGTCCCCCAGAATTGGGGGATTTAGGGGGCGGATCGGGGCGCAATTTGTGTTTACAAACATTTTCTAAGGGGCTGGTCAATGGGTTCTAGCGGTGATGAAATCAGCGATCGACATCAATGGTTGGGCAGCCTCTCCAAATACGTCCAACTCGGATTTGGCATCCTCAATCAACGTTTTTGCCTGCTGCTTCGAGGCTTCCATACCCCACAGACTCGGATAGGTTGCCTTCTGCGCCCGCAAATCCTTCCCTGCTGTCTTGCCCAATTCCTCTTGGGTGGCCGTGATATCCAGGATGTCATCCACAATTTGGAACGCCAGCCCGATGCGTTGGGCATAGCGAGAGAGCCGCTGCAAATCGCAGTCCGTTGCCCCTGCCAAAATTGCTCCTGAAAGCACCGAGGTTTCCAGTAAAGCTGCCGTTTTATGGTTGTGAATGAAATTCAGCGTCTCCAGAGTAACATTCCCCTGTCCTTCAGATTCCAGATCGACGACTTGACCCCCAACCAGACCTGCCGGCCCCACGGCTCGCCCCAGCCGGGCAACCACTTTCAACATCTGCACTGGGTCAACATTCACAGTTTGAGTGGCTACAAACTCAAAGGCATAGGCGAGTAACCCATCCCCTGCCAGAATCGCAATATCTTCCCCGTAGACCTTATGATTCGTCAATTTCCCCCGGCGATAGTCGTCGTCATCCATTGCGGGTAAGTCGTCATGGATCAGCGACATGGTATGAATCATTTCCAGGGCACAGGCGGTTGGCATAGCCATTTCCACAGTGCCCTTGGCTAATTCGCAGGTGGCCAAGCAGAGGATGGGGCGCAGGCGTTTGCCCCCTGCCATCAGAGAGTACCGCATGGCTTCATAAATTTTTTCTGGATACACCACAGCGATCGATCGCTCCAACGCTGCTTCTACCAATGCCTGCCGTTCGCTTAAATAAGCCCTTAAATCAAAGCGAGACTCTTGGATTGCAGGTGTTCCAGTTCCAATTGCAGGTGTTTCATCTGTCAATACCACCGGTTGCCCCCTCATACTTGTCATGCCCTTTTCTCCGATCTGCTGTAGCTCCATACTGTATTTTGCATCAGCATGGCCACAGTCATGGCACCAACTCCTCCAGGAACTGGGGTAATGTGTCCGGCAACCGCTTGAACGGAGTCAAAATCTACATCTCCCACAAGCCGAGAATTCCCCTCTGAGTCAGTAATCCGATTAATGCCTACATCAATGACGGTTGCCCCCGGCTTCACCATGTCTGCGTGAATTAATCCTTGGCGACCCACCGCCACTACTAAGATGTCGGCAGAGCGGACGATCGCCCCCAACTCTACAGTCTGGGAATGGGCGATCGTCACCGTAGCATCGGCTGCTAATAGCATGAGGGCGATCGGTTTGCCCACCAAAATACTGCGTCCCAAGACCACAGCCTGTTTCCCCTGAGTCTCAATGTGATACTCCTCCAGCAGGCGCATCACCCCGGACGGAGTGCAACTGCGTAATCCCAGCTCACCACGAACTAAACGCCCCAAATTCACAGGATGCAACCCATCCACATCTTTATCAGGATGAATTTGATTCAGCAGGGCTACGGAGTCCAAGTGCGGCGGCAACGGTAACTGCACCAAAATTCCATCCACCCGTGGATCGTGGTTTAAGGTCTGAATGACCTCCTCTAAAACTGCTTGGGAGGTTTCAGTAGCAAAATGCTGACCAAAGGAGGCAATACCGACTTTTTCACAGGCTTTTTCTTTGCCTCGTACGTAAGCAGCACTAGCTGGATTGTCCCCCACCATCAACACTGCTAATCCAGGGGGGCGATCGAGCCGTTGTTGCAGCGATCGAACTTCGGCGGCTAATTCAGTTTGCAGGCTGAGAGCCAAGGCTTTGCCATCTAGAAGTTGGGCTGGGAGAGCATTCATCCATTTAAAGTCCAAACTAGGAGATTACATCAACAAAGGGTTTATCAGTAGGTTTTTATCGAATCACTGAGTGACCAATTTTGGACACTACTCTACCAGAACTCTACAATCTACCAGGACTTTACAATCTACCAGAACTTTACAACTGTCCGATCGCTTTTGCGCGTTCACTTTTGCCCAACCATACTGCCCCAGGTCATAAATTGAGGTTTTCGAGAACGGGGTGCAAGGGTGGAACCCCTGACTGGGAGCGTCACCCCCACATCTCATCATTCCCAAGTGTGTGAACTGACGCGGTATAGCGCGGTCTGTCCATGTTTGATTAGCGTTAGCATGTACAAGCTTGCTACCTCACACCGGTTTGATTGGTCTTAATTGCTCCAATCGTTTTTCGCAGAATCACGATAAATCCGCTCATGCGAAAAATTTGTAATGCATTCAAGACTATCAATAGGGTTACAACATTGATTAATGAACAACTGCTGATCCATCAAGCGGCCTATGCCAAAACGCTGCGTCCCCTTCTTCCCGCTGAGGCATTCGCTGCTGACCCCCGCAAGCTGATAGTTTTACTGCTTAATTTAGGTATTTTGATCGTAGGCTGGACGATCGCGTCTGACTTGAGCCACTGGAACCCTGTCCTACTCTGGCTTTTTTTGCCGATCGCGATCGTCATGGGCAATAGCGTCATTGTGTTGCTGTTTAGCGCCCATGCCCTAGTGCATGGCAGTGTTATTAAAAACTCCCGGCTCAATCACGGGATTAACCTATTGGCCCTGGCAGTTGGGTGGATGCCCCCTACCTTATGGAAAGTCATCCACAATCGGGAACACCACACCAAAACCAACTCCCTTAGCGATCCCGATCGCAACTATCTCCATGAGCAACCCAACACCTGGGGGAAATGGATTCAAAACCAGCTTGTCCCCTCTGCGGAAGTCAGTACTTTTGGGTTAATTTTGGGAATGGCAACCGCTTGGGGATTCCATGGATTTCGCAATCTCACCTCTGTCGTTTTGTTCAATCTCAAGTCAGTGGATTATGTGCCAGCGGCTTTTACAGTGAGTCCCAAAGAGCGGTGGACGATCGCCCAGGAATATTTGGTAGTTGTGGCACTGCACCTCAGCGTCATTGCCTACTTGGATTTTGACCTGAGTCAACTGCTGCTTGGCTACTTCCTCCCGATCGCTATTGGGTATGCGGGAGCGATGTTTTATATTTTCACCAATCATATGGGTTGTCAAATGACTAGCATCAACGACCCGTTGGTGAATTCACTGTCGCTGCGAGTTCCCAAGTTTTTCGATCGGCTACACCTAAACTTTTCCTACCACACAGAGCATCACATCTTTCCTGGTATGAACTCCGATTATTATCCTATGGTGCAAGACCTGCTAAAAACCCATTACCCTGAGCGATTTAATCTTTTGGACGCAGGGGAAGCGTGGCGCTTGTTAATGCAAACTCCCCGACATTATCAAGGGAGCAACACCTTCACAAATTGGTCTGGGGAAGAATCTGTCTCCTGTCCCCTCAGTGAAAATAAATTGAAGGAAAACAAATTCAGTCCCTCTTGTGATAGTACATTACATACTTAGAAGATTTCTGGAAAAATTTATACCAGGCACCGGAAGGGCGAAGCATCCGGGCAACGACTTTCTGGTCGATTCAAGGCTCTGTCTGCCGGATGCTTCGCCCCTACAGGGGTAAAATCTTTCTCGGAAATCTCCTTAGCTCCCGCATTCTTAACTCCTAGGCTGGTGTTCTTGATAACCCTCACCATTGTTCCCTGGATGTCTGTCACCTCAGACCGCTCTGATAGAGGGTTTAGCCTCTCCTTGGCAACAGTAAAGTAAGGAAGCGATAGAAACTTCACACCATCCTCTGCAAATGGTTTGCACTGTCCATACCTCTGTCGATCGCTCTCCTTGGAGGTACAGCTATGAGACACAGCGGTATAACCCTCATCCAGTGCAAACACTAACAATGAGTTGTAGCTAAGATATCAAGACCGCTCCCAGCTTGCTATCCCTCTGGGGTTAGTACAATTTTCAGTTATTTTTCAGACTATGGATAGATATTTCTATTTATTAATTAGGATTTACGCACCAAAAATTCCAAAGTTAGGCAATCTCACCCAAACAAGGGGCATAAGCTGCCTATTCCACCAGTCTGTGCGTCAGTCCTGTACTTACACTTGGATTCACTTGGATTCACTTGGATTCACTTGGCTAAAAATGTGGACGATCGCAAGTGGCGCTGTTTTTGATTAAATTGCTGCTGCTCAGGGGTCAACACAGGAGAATCCATGGGCAACCGCATATCCCATTGGAGTTCGGCGAGAAAAAAAAGGGTGCTGGCAATAATTAATCCTGTTAGTGCAAATCTCCATCCTTCGGCATACACCACAATGGTTGTGCCCAGTAGGTGTATTAACCCTGCGAGGATAAAAGCCCGCGATCGTAACCCTAAGGCGGTGCAAAAGTAGCCGATCGCACTTAGCCCCAACCAAATTGGACATAGGTAGGGCAAAATTTGCACCCAGCCAATAAAAATACCCAAATTGGTCAGGATGATCCCCGCCAAAATCAGCAGCACCCAAGTATAAATGACCCAACGCAACTGCTCCACTCGTACCCAGAACCAGGGCAAAATTACTGTCATGTAGCAGCCGATCGCCGTTAACAGTGATCCCACTATTGCTTGAATAGACCAGTTCACGGGGAAAAATTGGGCAGTCAAAAAAACTAAAATACTAATTAATCCCCAAGTGATAAATACTTGATCAATGCGGGTGTAGAGGGCGGAAAATATCTGCACGTTCCCGATTTGCCAGTGAATTCGCCACAGTCCTCGTAAGTCTTGGACATCCAAAGCAGTTTGCTTACACCGCAATGTTGGTTCCGATAGATTGAAATAGCCCATGAAATAGCCCTTATAAAACCTGTTTTATCTTCATTCTGGAACAGTTGCAGCCCTTTTGAAGTTGAACCACAGAGGCACGGAAGCACAGAGAAGGGAGAGTAAAGAGGGCAAAAATAAAAATCGGGGAGTGTAGTATTACACTTCCCGATCGCATTTGTACTTTTTTAGTAACCACTCAGCCTGCCCTCACCCTAAATCCCTCTCCCTAGGGAGAGGGA
>JARCMD010000016.1 GCA_030248885.1 Leptolyngbyaceae cyanobacterium MP9P1.79
CGTTTGGGGGAGGGGGCTGGGAACGGGAGCTTGCTTGGTGAGTTTCATTGACACCAGGGCATAGCCCAAGTAAGCAGGCAGCACGATCGCGCTAAGGGTGGCTAGGACAGCTAAAAAAGCAGTCAAGTTGAGGGGAGAGCCGTAGTGGGAACGGTAGGGGTCTTGGGACAGGTAATCTGGGTTAACGATATCTCGCAGGGCGATCGGGCGCTTGAAACGAACACGGCGATCGTCCAGTTTTTCCAACAAAATCCAGCCAGCTTCACCTTCTTCCTTGCAGAGCCGTTGAAATACATCAGCCCGACGAAATAGGTCGCGGTTTGCCCGCACAATCTTAAACTCCCATCCCGCTAAACGAGGGTCTTTAGACGATGGAACGGCACCATTGTTGGACCTGTGGGACTGGGGAATAGCGTCTGGCATTCCTGGGACAGTTCCCTGATCTTGAGATTCGTATCGAGTCAATAGTTCCTCCTCTTCTTCATCGCGCTGCCCAACCACAAACTGCCAGCGCTGCCATGTGCCAGCGATCGTCGCCTGAAGTCCCAGGCTCCCCACAAATAAGCTCAACACCAATATCTCTAGCATGTCTTCTCTGGCATGTCGTTATTTCTTCCGCTGTGCCTACGGGTCTACCCGGAATGCAAGCTGTGCCTGCTCCAGCCCACTGTATGGAAGTTGGGCGAGAGTCAAGACAGGAAGATCAGGATTGGGGAGCGATCGGAGCATGGGGAGCAAGGCAATCAAAGCCTCAGTAAATTAGCGCGAATATAACAAATATTCAATTGAATTGAATAGGTTGGCTGGAAAACTTGTTACGAAAAGTCAGCCTGATTTGATTTTCCTATCAAGTAGCTTTCGATCGCCAAATCGGGGCCGATCGATCGCCACTGTACCCGTTCTAGCGCCAAAGCCTGGGTCATGGCAGTTAGCCCCAAATCTCCCACGGGGGAAGGAGCCTGCTGACCGCCGATAATCTTAGGCGCAATGAAGACGAGGATTTTTTGCACTGCGCCTTGGGTAATCGCGGCCGCCGCCAAAGTACCGCCACACTCCCACAACACAGACAGGTGGCCGCGATCGTAGAGGTCAGCCATCACCGAGGCAGGGGTGAGGGAGGCGTGTTCCACCACCTCCACCCCACAGTCTCGTAAGCGCCGCTGAAATTCAGGACGGGCACCGGATGCAGTGAAAACCACGGTGGCAGCCTGCTCGGTTTGCCATAGATTCGCGGTGGTGGGCAAGTCCAGCGATCGGCTCATCACCACTCGTAGGGGATTGTGCGCTGCGACGTGATGAGTTGTCAGATGAGGATTGTCGCGGCGTACGGTGTTGCCCCCCACAATCACCGCATCGCACGCTGCCCGAAGATGATGAACCTCAGTGCGGGCTGGAGGGCTGGTTACCCAAGCACTGTGCCCCCCGGTGGCGGCAATCTTGCCATCCAAGGTCATCGCGTACTTCAAAATCCCAAAGGGACGCTGGTGCAACACCCGATGCACAAACGCCTCATTCAACTGCTGGCAATCAGCTTCCTCCACCCCGACCACCACTTCAATTCCGGCTTGGCGCAATCGGTTCAAGCCGCTACCCGAAACCCTGGGGTCGGGGTCAACCATGCCCACGACAACTTTTGCGACTCCTGCCGCAATCAATGCTTCTGTGCAAGGCGGAGTGCGCCCATAGTGATTGCACGGCTCCAAGTTGACGTAGACTGTCGCTCCTTGGGCACGGCTAGGCTGGGGATCTGTGGGATCAAACGGCACCGATCGCAATGCCAAAACTTCAGCGTGGGGTTGCCCAGCACCGAGATGAAATCCTTCCCCCACAATCTGCCCAGCCTGCACAATTACGGAGCCAACTAAGGGATTGGGAGCCGTGCGCCCCATGGCGTGACGAGCAAGTTCCAGGCATCGTTGCATCATGGAACGATCGAAATCATTCTGATCAGGGGTCATCGCTCTAAGCAGCAATATTATCTCTACATAATATAGAGCGTAGTCATTCTCAATAAGCAGGGAATTTTTGAGCCAATTGAGAATGGCACTTCACACTGGGAAAGTTGCAGCCAAGGATTGCAACGTTTGTCAGGTGAGTCACTTTAGATTTTTGTACCTACTTGAGGAGTGACGATCGCACCAAGCATCCAAACCTACGTGGACTTAACATTTTCCAGTGCTACTTCTACAGAAGGCTGTAAAGCTAAAAACTTCTCTAGACGCACCAGTTTTACAGTTTGGGTGACGCGAGGATTTGTCACAATTTGCAAACTCCCCTCGATCGTTTGGGCTTGCTTCGCCAATTGCACCAGCGCACCCAATCCAGAGCTATCAACAAAGTCAATATGAGATAGATCCAAAATGATGTGCTTTGGACCTTCTTCAACACATTTGCTAAGTACCTTACGAAACGTGGGTTCAGAAAAGGCATCTAGCAGCCCTGCGAGGCGAAACAGTTGGTGATTATCTTTGAGATTGACATCACGCGTGCCTCTCAAGCTAACAGTAAGAGTAAGTGTCTCAGGAATAACTGCCTCCTAACTACCAATGCAGAACAAAAAGTAGCTTAAAACAAAGTCTACAGCGAATATCCAATTTGAGGCTTTAGTATAATTCAGTCTGCGGTTAACTGCAATATCCGATCGGCTTATTATTGGAAATTTCCCTTAAAGTCAAAGGCTCAATATTAAGAAGATTCCTAGAAAAGTTTATACCAAGCACCGGAAGGGCGAAGCATTCGAGCAATGACCTTCTGGTCGATTCAAGGCTCTGTCTGCCGGATGCTAAGTGTAAAGCACACGCTATGCGAACGCCCCTACAGGGGTAACATCTTTCTCGGAAATCTCCTAAGCAAGCTCAGAACTATTTTGTCCTGGATTTTCCTAGGGCAACAGCTTGAACGATCGCCTCATCTAATTGTTCCACCAGGGGAATATTCAGGGTACTCAGGTAGTCCCGTGCGCGATCGGACTCGTGACCCACCAACCGCACGACTAACTTGGGCGGGGTGTGGGGGAGTTGTTTGAGGTGAGTCGTAATCACTTGAGCAATTTCGTAGCACGAAATAACACTGCCTAGAATATTAATCAGTAACACTTGAATCGTTTGGGATTGGGTCACCAGGGTGAGTCCTTGTTTGATCCGATTGTGAAAATTCTCTGGATTCCAGCCATAGAAAGATTCGCCACCTAAATTGAGAAAATTCGCGGGTTTGCCCCCGGCTTGGTAAATCAAATCTAGGGTGGTCATTGTCAACCCTGCACCATTGCAAAGAATGCCGATCGTGCCCTCTAACTGGACAAAGTGGGAGGCAGAGAGGAGCGTGTAGGCAGAGGAGGAAAGCGGCGAGGTGGTAGAGGTGCGCCGATCGCCACTGGCTTCTTTACCGCCTCTTTGGGACGACACCGGAGTTTTCCCCAGGTAAACACTCTTAACCCGCTTCGCTGCTAGGAGGCTCAAGTCAGCATGGCGACCTAATGCGCCGCCATTCACGGTGATTTTGCCATCTAGGGCCATCACCTCTCCGCTGGAGTTAATCCCTAAGGGGTTAATTTCGATCAAATCTAAATCTTTTTGTTGAAATAGCCAGTACATTTTCTCAATGACAGCGCTTACGGATTGAATTAATCTCCCATGAAGACCCATTTTGAGGGTGAGTCGCCGGGCATAGAAGGCCGAAAATTCCTGCTCCACAATCACATGCTGCATTTGCTCCACGGTAGACGCGACACGAATTCCGCCCTGGGGAGACCCTAAGAGAACTGGACGGCGGGCAGAACTATCGAGGGCAACAGCGAGGTAAATTTCCTGCTCTACGTCATATTTGGCCTCTGCCAGCAGGACTTCAGGGTACTCTTCCATGATGGGCAGGTTGAAAATGGCTTGGGCGGCGGCTACTGCATCGATCGTGTTCGTCACAACTTTGATGCCCCCAGCCCGGCCTCTGCCACCTCTGCGAACCTGGGATTTCAAGACAATGGGATAGGGAATTTTCAGCGCCTTGATATCCTGGGGATGATCAATGCGTTGGGAGGGCAAAACGGGAATGCCCATCTCACCAAAGAGTTCTTTCGCCTGATATTCCAACAAATCCATAAAAACGAGCCTCTAGGATTGAACCGTTTCGCTGCTCACTGGGTCTTAACTAGTGTAAATGCAAACCCATATGGAAGATGTATAGGAGCTTATGGTTTCAGCCAATGCCCTAGGGGATGGTCAAGTAGCTCAATCTGATGGTTTCTTGTCCAGGATGCAAGGGGTGTTGCGGGTGAAGCATCAGGAGGGTGGGGAGGACTCGGATTATTACTTGGTGCAGCAGTGTGTGAAGGGGAATCACTCCAGTTTTCGGGTGCTGTACCGTCGCCATCAACAGCGAATACGATCGCTCCTCTACCAACTTTGTGGAGCCTCAACCTTGGATGATTTGGTGCAAGAGGTGTTTCTGCGAGCCTGGAAAGGGATGCCCAAGCTGAAACAGACAGCGAAGTTTTCCACTTGGCTGTATCGCATCGCTTGGAATGTGGCCTCTGACCAACGCCAAACCTTTGCCCAAGGCCGATCGCGCTTGCAAACGATCGCCAATGCTGTGCCCACTCAGCAGGATGCTCCCGATGTCATGCATTTGCATTATCAGGACATTGTGCAGCGGGGACTGGTGCATCTCAGCCTCGATCACCGCAGTGTATTGATCTTGCACGACCTCGAAGAGATGCCGCAAAAAGAGGTGGCAGATATTCTAGAAATTCCGGTGGGGACAGTGAAATCCCGTCTGTTCCATGCCCGCGCTGCCATGCGCCAGTTCCTTCAACAACAAGGAGTCCAACTATGACTCGTCCCGATGATGATTCTCAATTAACTAAGTTTCTGCGTCAGCATCGATCGGCAATTCCCCCAGCTTCAGTAACTCTGGAGGAGCAAATTATGCAGACGATCGCAGGGTCACCCAAGGCTGAAACTTTTTCCAGATCTCGCAGCCGGGTAGTTTCCCTCTCAGCCTGGAAACGTCAGGTTTGGGGCACTGCTTCCGTGGCTGTGGCAGCCAGTTTGCTGGTGGTTTTGGGCGGCTATCGGGCGTTGACTCCTGTGAAACCAACGACTGCTGAACTGGCCACGTTGGA
Source organism: Leptolyngbyaceae cyanobacterium MP9P1.79 (assembly GCA_030248885.1). GTDB lineage: Bacteria > Cyanobacteriota > Cyanobacteriia > JARCMD01 > JARCMD01 > JARCMD01. Next base: position 5,117 of record JARCMD010000016.1, read on the forward strand.
AAAGTTTTTGGAAGCAAATTGGGTGGGGGCGGTTGACCAAGGAACCGAAGAGGCGATCGGGATGCTGTAGGTCATCTCAAACCCTGCACTAGGATCGTGGATTAAATAACTTAATAAAAGTGGTCGGACTACGGCTCAATCTTTTTCCCTCATCCCCTAGTCCCTTCTCCCTGGGGGAGAAGGGAAGACTCCGGCTCCCTCTCCCCCAGGGAGAGGGTTGGGGTGAGGGAGAATTGGATTTTATTTGAGTCACAATCCTTAGAAAGTTTTGGTTTAACAAATAACTGGAGTTTTTGATTCATGTCCTTTCATCGTGGTTATGTTTTAGTTGCGTTAATGGTGTGCCTCGTGGGAGGTGGAGGGGCGATCGTTCACCCCAGCGCTGCGGTAGCGCAAACAAGGACCCCAAAGCCTACCCGCCCCAATCGCCGATTGGGCAATAACAACTTTTTGCAAGAGTTAAATCTAACTCCCCAGCAAACCCAAAAAATGCAAGCGATTCGGGGGCAATACAAAGACCAAATCAAACAGCAAAATCAGGCTTTACGCCAGTCTCAGCAGGCATTACAAGGGTTGATGGCGGGAACCGCTTCTAAGGAACAGGTTCGATCGCAGTATCGCCAAGTGGCTGCGTTGAGACAACAACTAGCGGAGTTGCATTTCAGCAGCATTCTAGATATCCGGGAGGTGCTGACTCCTGATCAGCGGCGTAAGTTTGCTGACCTAATGCAGCGCCGTCAAGGGCAGCGAAATCCAGCGGGGGCACCAGCACCAGAGCCGGGATTGTAAGAAGACGGAACTACACACAAGGGAATCTAGGGGAATCATGAAACTAAGATCTTGGATTGTGTCACTGCTGTTGGGGTTACTGCTGTGGTCAGGGTTCATGGGTTCGAGTAGTGCGAACCCTCCTGTAGTTGACTCTCCTAGGCTGACGATCGCCGCCTCGCCCAGCCCCAATCAATCTGCGGCAGTCCTGCATGTGCTAAATCGGCTCAGTTTTGGGGCCCGTCCGGGGGATGTCGATCGCGTCACTCAGATGGGGATCGAGACGTATATTCAATCCCAACTTTCACCCAGCACGATCGCCCTAGACCCCAACCTAACTCAGCAACTCAGCCAATTGGAAACGCTGAACATGAGTCCACCAGAGCTAGTGCGAAACTATCAACCCCCACAGGTGGGGCGAGGGAAGCTGAGCCAAGAAGCCATGAGAGCGGCACGGCAAAAAAGTCGGCGGGTGATGCAACAAGCGCTGGAAGCAAAGTTGATGCGATCGGTCTCTAGTCCTCGGCAGCTAGAAGAGGTGATGGCAGACTTTTGGTATAACCACTTCAACGTTTTTGGTGGTAAAGGATTAACTCGGGTTTGGACAGGAGCCTATGAGCAGCAGGCAATTCGGCCCTACGCCTTGGGTCGCTTCCGCGAGTTGCTGGGGGCCACATCCCGCCATCCCGCGATGCTGTTTTACTTAGACAACTGGCAAAACACTGCGCCCAATAGCAAAGGGGCACGGGGTCGGTTTAAGGGCTTGAATGAAAATTATGCCCGCGAATTGATGGAGTTGCACACCTTGGGCGTGAACGGCGGCTATACCCAGCAAGATGTCATCGCCCTGGCTAAAATCTTTACCGGGTGGGGGTTGCAACGGGCAAAGGGTAAGCAGGCTGGGATGCAGAATGGATTTTACTTTGATGCCGATCGCCACGACTTCAGCGACAAGGTATTTCTAGGCAAAACCATCAAAGGCAGCGGCATGGCAGAGGGAGAACAAGCTCTGGATATGCTAGCCCGTAGCCCTATTACTGCCCGTCGCATCAGCTATCAACTGGCGCAATATTTTGTAGCCGATCGGCCACCGCAAACCTTGGTAGACAAGTTGTCCCAGCAGTTTCAGGCGACCGATGGCGATATTCGAGCCGTGCTGAATACGCTGGTTCACAGCGCTGAGTTTCGCGACCCTAAATTTTACAACGCTAAGTTTAAAACGCCTTACCAGTATGTGATTTCAGCGATGAGAGCCACGGGTGTAGATGCCACGGCCATGACTTCGGGCAAAAATCTACTTGCACTCTACGGAATGCTGAAGCAATGGGGCATGGCTCCCTACGGTTGCATCTCCCCGGATGGCTACAAAAATACCCAGGAGGCTTGGCTAAACCCCGATGCGTTGCTGCGGCGCATTACCTTTGCCACGGCCCTAGCCAATGGTCGCTTCAATCAGGGAAACCCAGTTGACACCGCTCAATTGACTCGCACCTTGGGGAATAACTTTTCCGATCGCACCAAGGAAGTTTTGAACTCCAGTCCGGCAGCGCTACAAGCATCGTTGATCTTAGGCAGTCCAGAATTGATGCGGCGCTAAAACATACTTCCAACCCATCCTTCATCACGGCTAAACCAATGAACAGACGTAAGTTTCTCTATCAAGCAGGGCTGGTTTCAGCGGGGACGATCGCCGCCCTTGGTACTCACGGTTGGGTCGCTCGCACCCCCGCTGCTAATGGACGCAATCGCTTAATTGTGGTCTTCCTGCGAGGCGCAGTGGATGGGCTGAATGTGGTGGTGCCTTACAAAGATGAGGCGTATTATGAAGCACGACCCACGATCGCCATTCCGCGTCCTGGAGAATCGGGCGGGGCCTTGGATTTAACAGGTGGCTTCGGCTTGCATCCTGCCCTAGCTTCCCTCGTTCCCCTTTGGCAACAAAAAAGTTTAGCCTTCGTCCATGCCTGTGGTTCCCAAGATGTCTCTCGCTCTCACTTTGAAGCTCAAGACAGGATGGAGAGCGGCACAGGAACCAGAGTGGCAGCGGATGGTTGGATGAATCGGTTGCTGGGGCTACTGCCTAACCATACTCCCACCCACGCTGTGAATTTGGGCGAGAGCATTCCTAAATCGCTGATGGGTAAAGTATCTGTGGCTAATCTGCCTTTGGGTAGGGTAGCCAATGCAGCAGTTGCCATCGATCGCCCCCAAATTAGTGCAGCCTTCGATCGCCTCTACGGTGGCACCGATGCCTTGAGCAAGGCCTATCAGGAGGGGCGACAAGCGCGGGAAAAACTGCTGGCAGACCTCAACGCTGAAATGATGGAAGCCAGTAAAGGCGCACCGTCTCCCGTGAATTTTGCCAGCGATACGAAAAAGCTGGCGCGGCTGATGGTCAGAGATCCCGGCATCCAATTGGGGTTCCTCGCTCTCGGTGGCTGGGATACCCACGTCAACGAGGGGGGCAGTCGAGGACAATTGTCCAATCGCCTGAAGCCGCTGGGTGAGGGGTTGGCAACGCTAGCCCAGGAGTTGGGCCCGGTTTACAAGGACACGGCGATCGTGGTCATGTCAGAATTTGGGCGAACTGTGAAGGAAAATGGCAACGGCGGCACCGATCATGGTCATGGCAATGCGCTCTGGGTGATGGGTGGAGCGGTTAAGGGCGGGCAGGTTTACGGGCAATGGAACGGCTTAACCGAATCTCAACTTCATGAAGGGCGAGACTTAGCTGTGTTAACGGATTATCGAGACCCGATCGCCTCCCTGCTGCAACGCCACATGGGACTCAGCAAAGCTCAACTCAGCAAAGTCTTTCCTGGCTTTACCCCGCAATCCAACCTGGCTCTGGTGTGACGATCGCAAAAATACTCTTATTCCTGCTCGACATCTGAATCACGGCGCAAGGCTACTTTCAGCAAATGATGACAGGCTCTCACAACTCGCCCCCGGATAGCGATCGGGCCCTGATTTGGTAATCTGTGACATTTGGTAAGCTGTGACAATCGA
>JARCMD010000203.1 GCA_030248885.1 Leptolyngbyaceae cyanobacterium MP9P1.79
CCCCAGGGTTAGGGGGCCAAGCCGATCGCCCTTGTTGGGGTTGAACTGGAGATTGGCGTTGGACAAATCCTTCTCTGCCCACGTTTTAGCGCTAGTCAGTAACAAAGGAACTGCCTGCACCCCTTGCACAGGAACCGTTTGTATAGTTCTCGCTGAGGGATAAACCGAGAACCGATTGCCGAATTCTCTCGTAATCGGGTGATTGCCGTAGCTTGTGACGATCGCCGTTGAGATATCATCTTGGGAGATACGCTGCTCAGAGGCATTAATCACAAAGTCGTTTTCCAGCTTGACTCCCCACTCCTTCAGCAGTCCGTCCAATTTAGGGTCATTCGTGGGGTCGATTAGCAGCAACACACTACCGCCTTGCTGGAGATAGGCGACCAGGGCTTTTTCTTCTGTGGGCAAGAAAGGTTGTTTAGGGCCAGCAATGATCACAACAGCCGCATCTGAAGGCACCGTTGCCTGATCTACCAAACTTAGAGGCGTAGTGACGAAGTTTTTCTCACTGAGTAAGGTGACAGCTTGGGATAGCCCATTTTGTCCAGGTTCTAGGGGTAGTTCACCGTGCCCTTGCAGGAGGTAAACGCGAACTTGCCGATCGTTAGACAATAACTCCAGAGCATTCGTTAATTTCGACTCCGAAATATTGCTGCCTCGGTTGACGGTTTGAATCAATTGCCGCCGATCGCCAGACTCCAGATAGGCTTCTCCCAGGTCTTTCACCCCAAACTTACGGGCCAGATTAGGTTGAGCGCTGGGATCAACCAGATCAAAGTTGAACTTTTGTTGATTTTGGCGACGGTATAAGTCCAGCGCCGATCGCAGATTAGTGGCAGCGGGGTCAGAAGGATTGACGAAAACCCAGACTTTGACAGGTTGCTTCAGATTCCGCACCACTTGCTGAGATTCGGGAGCCAGGGTGAAGAGGCGTGTCTCTGTGAGATCGAATTGGGTGGTGTAACGCAGGGCTAAAAAATTCACCAGGGCCAAAATCACCAGCACGGACAGCGTGGAAATGAGGGCATTGGTGCTAATTTGAGTCGATCGCTTGCCCCAGAAGCCTTTGGTGCTGAATTGCAACACCAATCCTGCCAGGAATCCCAGCAGTCCCACACCGATTAAACCCAGGGGAATCGCCCCCCACGTCGCCGAAACAACGCCAGCGGAGGTGCCCACGAGAATAAGGCAAACTCCCAGAAAGGAGAGCAATAATGCGTATTTTTGCAGTCGAATGACGATCGGTTTCATAGCAGGTAAGCAGAACTAATTCTTGCGGAGCAAAAACCATCCCTTGATGTAGTGATTTTGGAATTTACATTAGGTAACGTTTGGCTAGGAACGCTGAAAGCGCAGAGCCTCGATCGATTGAGCCGTTAAAAACAGTCCCAGAATAATATAACTAACGAACACAACTAAACCACTGGTGTCAACCACTCCCTGAACTAAGGTGCCGAAGTGCCTCAGCAGGGAAAGTTGTGCCAAGGGTGCGCCGATCGCCGTGGGCAAGAGGCGCACGATGCCCTCCATTAACCACAACACCAACACCAAGACAAAGGTGAGAAACGCCGCCAGCACCGTGCTATCGGTGAGCGACGACACAAACATCCCCAAGGAAAGCACCGCCGCCGCCAGCAAAATCAAGCCAGCGTGGGCCAAAAGCGGCACCGAGAGGGGCATGGAGGGTACGGCAGCGCTGAAGACGATCGCCTCATAAATTCCCAAGGGCAAAATCAGTGAGATGTAGAAGGTCAGCACCCCCAGCAATTTGCCCACGGCCACCGCCCAGTTGGTTAGGGGCGACGTGGCTAGCAATTCCAGGGTGCCTCGCTTGCGCTCCTCCGCATACAAGCCCATGGAGAGGACTGGCAAAATCACTAGCACCGACAGCAAGCCCACTCCTCCCATAAACTCTTGCAACACTAAATAAGGCACGTCTACAGGCTGTCCCTGGGCCGCAGCATTGGCAGCGGCACCTAAAGCTGCTTGCACTCCAAACAAAAATAGGACTCCGGCAATGAGCCAAAAGCCTCCCGCAATGGCATAGGACAGCGGCGAGACAAAGTAGCCGTGCAGTTCCTTTCGATAAATGGCCAGAATGTTGGCGATGATGACACGCATTAGGCTGCCTCTTCCTTCGATGATTCAGGTGCTGATGGTTCCGATGGAATTGGTTCTGACAACAGGGGAGCGCGATCGGCATCAGAGGTATCGATCGACTCCTCTGATATTGCCTCTGATGGGGTTTCAGAGTTTACATCAGTCCTGTCCACTGGTTTCTCTTCTGTCGTTAGATTAAGGAAGACATCCTCCAGGGTGGCGCGGGTACGACGCATTTCGTACAAGCCCAACCCTGCCCCCACAATCATCTGAGCAATTTCTCGCCCCGGATCGATGCCAAATTCGGAGAGTAACCGCAGCCGTTTCCGGTCTTCGGGTAAAGGGGTGGAGCGATCGGCTCCGATTTCTTCCACGAGCCGCACCCCAGAAATCAGTTGGAGCAAGGGCTGGAGCGCCTGGATATCGCCATCCACTTCCACTTCGTAGCCTGATCCTTCAGACAACTGAGCCATAAAATCGCTGAGGGTATTCGTCGCCACGATTTGCCCCCGATTGATGATCGCTACCCGGCTACAGGTCATACTGACTTCAGGTAAAATATGAGTAGAGAGAATCACCGTATGGCTACCCGCTAGGTTTTTGATTAAGTTTCGGACATCAATAATCTGCCGGGGATCAAGTCCCACCGTGGGTTCATCTAAAATAATGACGGGGGGATCGTGGACGATCGCCTGAGCAATACCGACCCGTTGCCGAAACCCCTTAGACAGTTTGCGAATGAGGACGTGGGCTTTTTCCTGGAGATTACAACGTTCCAAGGCCGATCGCACTCGCTGGGGTCGATCGCCCGCACTGACTCCCTTGATACGGGCCACAAAGTGCAAGAATCCCTCCACGGTCATTTCTGGATACAGGGGTGGGGTTTCTGGCAGGTAGCCAATGCGCTTACGCACCGCCATGGGGGACTCATGGACTTCAAACCCCGCCACCCGCGCGGTGCCTTCACTGGCAGGCAAATATCCCGCCAAAATTCGCATCGTTGTCGTCTTCCCCGCTCCGTTGGGGCCCAGGAATCCCAGAATTTCCCCCGGCTCGACGGTAAAGGTGACATCCTCGATCGCTGCCGTGGTGCCGTAGGTTTTGCTTAGATGCTCAACTTCAATCATGCAACTCTACCTTTGATTCAGCCCAGTTTGGCATAACTCGAACAACACTATAAACGTTTACCGTCCGATCGGCTGTTAAATTTACTGTCGCACGATGCCCAATTGAATGGGCGCGATTAGTGGGGACAGGTCTACAGATATTTCGTGTGTGGTGGATTCATCGTATTGCAACCATCCCGACAAACCCATCCTCACACCAATTTTACCCAAGGTCTTGAATTTAATTTATAGATGGAGATTAAGATGCTCAGTACCATCATCCCTGAATCGATCGCTCAGCTAAATCATTCTAATAAACTAGCCCCTAAGTCTACCCAATTATGGATGCCAGAACGGGTCTTATTTACCCCCGATGCATTAGCAGAATCGTGGGGACAGCAGATTCTAAATCGGGTAAAGGGGCTGGGGTTGCCGATCGAAGAACTGCCCCGCAATCGCCTGACGGGGTTGAAAGGAGACGACGATCGCGAAACCTACAACACTGCCAAGCGCACCTTAGCAGTGGTCACGGCTCCCGCCAGTGACCTGAAGCTCAGTCCCATTCCACCTTCCGCCGACTGGCAGTTTCACTTAGCGAAGGGTTGTCCTGCCCACTGCCAATATTGCTACCTAGCCGGAAGCCTAGCAGGGCCGCCCGTAATTCGTGCCTATGCTAATCTGCCACAGATTTTGGATAACCTGGCTGCCTATGAGCAGGTGGGCAGCGTGACAACCTATGAAGTCAGTTGTTACACCGATCCGCTGGGAATTGAGCATTTAACGGGGAGCTTGGCGGAGTGCATTCGCTATTTTGGGACGCGATCGGCGGCGGGCTTGCGCTGGGTCTCCAAGTTTGACGCGGTGGACGGGTTGCTGGATTTGCCTCACAACGGTCGCACCCGTTGTCGGATGAGTGTGAACACTGCTCCCATTTCCCAACGATTTGAAGGCGGCACGGCTCCTGTGGCGGCACGGCTTCAGGCGTTGCGGCGATTGGCGTTGCCCCAGGCACAGGGCGGCGGCGGTTATCCAGTGGGTGTGGTGATTGCTCCCATTATGCCGATCGCCGATTGGGAGTTGCATTACGATCGCCTATTCGATGACCTCAGCGAGGCCCTAGATTTTGACTGTGACCTCACCTTTGAGCTAATTTCTCACCGCTTCACCCCCGGTTCCAAGGACGTGCTGTTGAGTTGGTATCCCAACACAAAGCTGGAGATGGATGAAGCAACGCGCAGCGTCAAGCGCAATAAGTTTGGGGGCACTAAGTACGTCTACGACGCTCAGACGATGAAGTCTCTGCGTCGATATTTTGAAGGAGAAATTGCCCACCGCTTTCCCCACGCTCGGCTTTTGTATTGGACTTAAGGAGATTTCTGGGAAAGAAGACACCGCTGTAGGGGCGAAGTATACCCTTCGGGAAGCAAGCCCTTGAATCGACCAGAAGGTCGTTGCCCGGATGCTAAGTGCAAAGCACACGCTACGCGAACGCCCTTCCGGTGCCTGGTATAAACTTTCCTGGAAATCTCCTGGGCAACCATAAACCATAAAAAAAACCCCACCTGATGTTGAGGTTTTTAATTAATGTCAAAGCTTTCTAGTGAAAACTTTAGAAGGTGAAGGTCGTTCTGATGGTGCCAACAATGACATCATTGTTGCGCTCGTCATGGTTAGGAGAGGTCAACCAAATTACGCCAGGAGTGATGGCGATGTTGTCAGTCAACGCAAAGCGGTAGAAGCCCTCAATGTGGAAGCCTGTGTCTGGATCGGCTCTACGGTTAATGTTGTTCGCAGCAGGTCCAGTAAAAGCTGTTGATACTGGTACGCCAGAACCTGATGAGCCAGTTAGGCGGGGTTGAACCCCAACTACAATCCCAGCTAAGTTGCCTTCACCACCAAAGTCAGGCAGAGCAATGTACGCAGCGTAGTTCCAGATATTGGCATCCCCTAAATCAATCCGACGAGCTTCTGTCAGTCCCGCCCAGCCGCCAATTTGGAGACCATCGCTGACCCTGAAATTAGCCTGAATCCCGTAGGAATTGTAGGAGGTTTTACCTCCTAAGTTTGCAGCTATACTACCTGTGTTGTTGCCAGCCAAGCCGTTGTCAGCATAACCGTTGACGTAGGTAAAGCCAATTTTGATTTGATTGCTCGGTGTAAAGACCAACTGTCCTAGAACAGAGTAGTTTCCGTTGAATAGTCCCCGTCCATCAGGAGCTACAAAAGTGCTGGGGTCATTCGCTTCACCCGCTAAGTAGCCGCCCTCAATTTTGAGAGTGTCACCTAGTCGGAAGCTGATCCCAGCGCCCCTATCATTGCCAGTACGAAAGATGGGGTTGAAGCGACCAAAGCGAGAAATAGCACCAGACTCGCTTGGTTCAAGGGGGCTGACCACATCCACGAAATCGTTATACTGCCTACCGTTGCCAATCAACCAGATTCGGGTGTCAGGGTTGAGGTTAAAGCGGTATTCCAGGGCATCTAGCTGAAAAGCACCGCTAGTATTAGCCGCAAAACCTAAACGAGCCTCGTTGCTAGGTGCTGTAGCTGGTGTACCGCCTGGAGGATCGATGATGTTGCCGACTTGGAAACGGGTTCTCAAACGATCGGTTCCACTGAAGCTCGTATCAAAGTTGAGACGGGCACGATAGGCAAAGGTGGTGTTGTAGTTATCAGCCGTAGCACCGCCACTAGCGCTGGAAGCCCCACCAAACGCATCAGTCACAGCAAAAATCACTTCGCCGCGTAGCTTGGTCGTAGTAGAAAACTGGTTGGCTTCCAGTTCTGCTGTCCGCACTTCCAAAGCATCTACCCGACCACGGAGGGTTTCCAATTCAGCCGCGAACTCTTCTTGAAGGCGCTTTAGGGCTTCCAAGTCTTCTTTTCTCACCAGGTCAGCGGTGCCGGCTGCAATCAACTCGTTGACGCGATCGAGACAAGCGTTCAAGCCAGCCGCGAATTCGTAGCGAGTCAGGGCGCGATTGCCTCGGTAGGTACGATCGGGGTAGCCAGCGATGCAGCCATAGCGCTCAACCAAGGACTGCAAAGCTTGAAATGCCCAGTCAGTCGGTTGCACATCAGAAAACTGAGAGACAGAGGTGACTTGGCTGACACCATTGTCATTGTTGCCCGTGATCCCACGACTGTAGTTGTTGAGTTGGTCGAAGGATGGATTACCGGAGGCAGGGACGGAAGTAGAGGGGGTAACTTGTAATTGAGTGCGATCGATCGACTGCGCCACAAGGTTAACTTTGGTCAATACAGGTTGGGCTTGAATCGTTTCTGGAGCGCTGGGGGCTACAGACAAAGCCTGAACCTGAGTGCTATCTGCTACTGGCTCAAGCTGAGCAGATTCGGTTGTAGCGGAAGGTTGGGCAGCAACTTCGGTTGCTAGAGTAGCCGATGCAGAACTGGAGAGCAGCAGCGATGTGCCTAACAGGGCTGGGGCTGCCAGCAGCAAATTCCAAAACTTGAGTTTCATAACTTTAAAGTCCTCACACCTAAACAGATAAATACTTTGCAGCATTCCACTTTCACACAAAAGCTAGCATACAACATCTAAACCAGAAGTTCTATGTATCCTAGACTACAACAACAGAATTTATTAGGATTGAAAATCACACGTCCATAACTCTAAGAGAGTGTTTTAAAAGTGCTTGAGACCTTGCACTTGCCCCCTTTTCGTGTATGACTGAAAGGCTTTAAGGCCCAAATTTTGGCGGACTTTGACCTCAGAACCCCCCAGAATATAGCCCTTCGGGCATTCCAGAATTGGGGGGCTGAGGGGCGGTTCGGGCGACGATCCGTGGCTTTTCAAACATCCTCTAAACAATACTTTGGATTTTTGTGGAAGTGCTGGAAACCCTTTTGCACAGCCAATATAGACACTCACCCTAAATCCCTCTCCCAAGAGGGGAGAGGGACTTCAATCCGGCTCCCCTTCTCCCGTTCTGGGAGAAGGGGTTGGGGGATGAGGG
>JARCMD010000204.1 GCA_030248885.1 Leptolyngbyaceae cyanobacterium MP9P1.79
AGACCTCCTGGAACCCTCTGGTGCTGCACATACCACAGCCGCCGCGCCAAAAGCAGAAAGCAAGCTGCGTAACTGATGGCAATCACACAAATTCCGCTACCTCCAAAGGATTCCCAACCGAGACCCAGGAACAAGGTCATGGCAGAGATAACAATCAGGGCCCCAAAGTAGTAGGCAATATTCACGCCATTGAATTTGGGGCGCTTGCTGTCACGAAGGCTCAGCGCTTTCCATAAAATCTCGGCTTGCCCAGACGATATTAAGTTCTCAGACACCGCCCAATCAAAATCTTCTTTATATATCTTCATAGGTTTAGGAAGCCTTCATAGACTTAAAAGGAATGTTTGGTTCTAATGTATACGGCTGAGCCGATCGATCGTGAAACTAGTTGTCTTGGCTTAGGTTCGGCTACCTTGGTTTGGGGGGTGGATGGGTGAAGGGTGAAGGGTGGATGGGTGGATGGGTGAAGGGTGAAGGGTGGATGGGTAAAGGGTGAAGGGTGGATGGTGAAGGGTGGATGGTAGCACATTACCGCACTCAAAACTCAAAACTATCCCCCTAGCTGCACTGGTGTCTAAATATTGGCGGTTTTACTTGTTACTTTGTTGGAGGGTGTGTCCAGTTTGCAAGCTGGCTGAGCGAATTAATAGAGTATTTTCCAACTAACAATTCATAAAAAACATGATTCGTATTCTACTCGTAGACGATCAAAGTATCCTGCGCCAGGGACTGAAGGCGCTGTTGGAACTGGAGCCGGATTTGCAGATTGTTGGCGATGCAGACAATGGACAGAATGCGATCGACCAAGTGGCAGCGCTTCAGCCCGATGTGGTGTTGATGGATGTGCGAATGCCAGTGATGGATGGGGTGGCTGCAACGAAGCTGATCGGTCAGCGCTTTCCCCAAGTCAAGGTGTTGATCCTGACTACATTTGATGATGATGAGGATGTGGCGGAGGCGTTGCGAGTTGGGGCACGGGGCTATTTGCTGAAAGATACACCTTCAGAGGATGTCGCAGTTGCCATTCGCACGGTGTACAAAGGACATACTCAGCTAGGTGAGGGGATTTTGCAGAAGGTCATGGCTAGAGCCTCTGTACCGAAGCCCGTAGAGTTGCAAAACTTACCTCCAGGATTTATGGAGCTAACTCCGCGCGAGAGAGAGGTGTTGCGTTTGATTGCGATCGGTGCCAATAATCGGGAGATTGCTCAGAAACTTTACATTTCTGAAGGAACCGTCAAGAATCACGTCACGAATATTTTAGGGCGATTAAATCTACGCGATCGGACTCAAGCAGCAATTTTCGCCAATTCTGTTCTCCTCCTGCTGAACCCTGATACAGATGAGAAAACTATTGAGAAAGATTGAGAATTTTTAAGGAACTACTGTGGTTTCCCCTGTGCTTGATAGGACATGGGTAAATTGGGTCACACTAGTTCTTACCGCCACACTATATTCCTCCCTTGGTAAGGATAGTTATACATGCCCCATCAGAAAGTTATATCGTCGCTGGTGTCCCTGCAATCTGGTTTGGAGCGCGAAGACTTACTCAACCGCATCACGAACCGCATCCGCCAATCTCTAGAATTGCCAGAAATTCTGACGACAGCAGTCCAGGAGATGCGATCGTTTCTGGGCGTAGACCGGGTTAAAATCTATCGCTTTCAGCCGGATGCCAGCGGAGAGGTAATTGCTGAGGCGATTCAGGGGGAGTCCTTGCCCTCGTTGTTGGGGCTACGTTTTCCAGCAGATGATATTCCCTCCCAATCCCGTGAGATGTTTGTGAAAGCCCGCCAACGGGTGATTGTGGATGTCCAGTCTCACCACAAAACTCTCAATCGGTTGGACTCAAGTAGAGGTGCTACCCTCCCTGTTGAAGATGTGCGCTACGGTTACGCCCACCCTTGCCACATCCAATACCTCAAAGCAATGGGAGTTTGTGCGTCCCTCACGGTGCCAATTCTGCATCAGCAGCAATTGTGGGGCTTGCTGTCCGTTCATCACAGCCAACCTCACAATTTTTCGGAGCGAGAATTGCAAATTGTGCAGTTGTTGGTTGATCAAGTGTCGATCGCCATCGCTCAGTCTAGCCTCCTCAGCCAAGCTCGGCTGCAAGCGAGCTATGAGGCGAACCTGAACCAGATCAGCAGCCTCCTCCATTCCCCCCTGAATACCGCTGAAATTCGTCAGACTGTCTTGGAAGAGAGTGTGAGAGCGCTTCACAGTTCTGGGGGTCGGCTCTACATCTGCGCCCACAACCTGATCAATCAGCCCGCGCAACTCTACACCTGTGGAGATCAGCCCACAGTGCCTTGGATTGAGGAAGGTTCAGACTGGCAGCAGATGCTTATGGCTCAAGATACCCCCTCTGTTAGCGCTCATCCTGAAGTTGAAACCACCTGGAATACCTTGATCCGATCGCTTGTCCCGTTGAATGCCGGACAACAGTCCCACCCGGAAAAATTACCCCTCTCTATGCCCCAAGCCCTCGACCCCACTCAAGACACTCCGAGCGGGATTCCCCACCCTCTTAGCTTTACCGATCTCTACCAACATCCAGGGTTTCAGGCGCTGATTCCTGCGTTCCAGTCCACCTCGATTCGCTCCATGCTGGTTGTGCCGTTGCAGTACCAGGAACAGCGCATCGGGTACTTGACCTTTTTTCGTCATGAAGTTGAGATGGAAACCCTGTGGGCAGGGCGTTGTAACCCTGATGAGCGCAATACCCGTCCCCGTCAATCCTTTGCAGCGTGGCGAGAGGTTCGGCAGGGACAGCCCCATCCTTGGACGATCGATGAAGTGAAGCTGGCTCAGTCCTTGGGCGTTCACCTTTATATGGCGGTGATGCAGCGCCGGGTTGAGGAGGTGATTCGGCATCAAGCTTCCCACGACTCGCTGGCAGGTTTACCCAATCGGTTGCTGCTGGATGAGCAACTGTCCTTAGCGTTAGTGAATGCTCAGCAACGCCGGGAAATGCTGGCGGTGGTGTTTTTGGACTTGGATCGCTTTAAGACTATTAACGATACCCTGGGCCATGCGATCGGCGACCAATTGCTACAGGAAACGGCTAAGCGTCTACAAGTTTGTTTACGTAAAACAGACTTCCTAGCCCGCTGGGGAGGGGACGAATTCACGCTGCTGTTGCCCCACGTCAGTGGCATGGAGGAAGTGATTGAGGTGTCTGAAGCGTTACTGATGGCGCTCAAACCTCCCTTTCAGCTTGACGATCGCGAATTCCACATCACCGCCAGTATTGGTGTAGCCATGGCTCCCTACGACGGCGAAGATGCCGAAACTCTGCTGAAGAATGCAGATGCAGCCATGTATCGCGCTAAGCAACAAGGGAAGAATAATTACCAACTCTACGTCCCCGGCATGGATACGATGGCGTTGGAGCAACTAGTGCTAGAAAATAATCTGCGTAAGGCATTGGAGCGCGAGGAATTTTTGCTGCACTACCAACCCCAACTGGATTTGGCAACGGGGCAGGTGGTGAGCATGGAAGCGCTGATTCGCTGGCGGCGCAACGATGTGGGGCTGATTTCCCCAGCTCAATTTATTCCCCTGGCTGAAGAAACAGGACTGATTTGTCCGATCGGAGCCTGGGTGCTATGGACAGCCTGTGCCCAAAATCGGGCTTGGCAGTTGGCGGGCTTGCCTCCAATTCGCATGGCGGTGAACATCTCCGCTCGGCAGTTTCAGCAGCAAAATCT
>JARCMD010000205.1 GCA_030248885.1 Leptolyngbyaceae cyanobacterium MP9P1.79
GGGGTGACGATCGTGCCTGTGCCATCCAGGGCGGGGGTGATGGATTGGGCGAAGACGGCTCCCACTCCCAGAATCTTTGCTAGTACAAGGCAAAATAGGAGTTGGCTGATCCGGTTCATGTTCCACTTCATCAACTTTCCCTCCGAGGGTAGGTACAGATTGTCAAGAAATACTAACAATACGTTAACAGTACAGCGTAAAACTACGGATGTAGGACTTTCTTAACAAGAGTTCCAGGAATGCTTGCCTAAGTAAAGTTACTAGTTTTAGCCGAATCTGGCAAAATCCCCGGATTTTCAAACAAATCCTTCAGCAAGATTCTAGTGCAGCATGGCAGAAATTTCTGACCAGTTAGGATACTTGTTTTGAGTTTTGAGTTGAGTGCTGGATCGTTGTTGCTGACAGCTTGCACTAGATTCTCAGAGAACTTCGGAGGCTCAATCGGTTCAATCAAGTTCATTGACCCAATGCTTTGTCGATTGAAAGATTCACCACAGAGCCACAGAGATTAGCATAGGTGTATGGTTGAGTTTCCCTTCCTCAGCGTAAGCACCAGAACTGACGTAATCGTTTCAATTCATGGAAAGTCCCAATTACAACGTCCTAACCGCCCGTCAGCGGTTCCAACAAGCGATTTCTCTTCCTGATAAGCTCATCAACCTCGCCGAGGCAGCCTTGTGCATCGCTCAGGAAGAATATCCTGACCTTGACCCCAGCCCTTGCTTTCAGATCCTGGATGAAATTGCCACTAGAGTGCGGAATCGGTTGCCAGAGGGATATTATCCATTACGGCTCATTCAATGTATTAACCAATGCCTCTACGATGAACTGCGCTTCCGAGGCAACACAACGGATTACTACGACCCGTGCAATAGCTTTTTGAATGATGTCCTCGATCGGCGGGTGGGTATCCCGATCACCTTGGCGCTGGTGTATATGGAAGTCGCCAAACGCATTGGTTTGCCGATGGTGGGAGTAGGGATGCCTGGGCATTTTTTGATTCGGCCGACGATCGCAGACATGGAAATTTATGTAGATGCCTTCCATCGCGGCGAGGTACTGTTTGCCCAAGACTGCCGCGATCGTCTGCACCAAATCTACCAGCAACCCATTCCCCAGGAGAGGTTGGCTTCATTGTTGGAGGATGTGAGTTCTCGCCGCTTTTTAGCCAGAATGCTGACCAATCTCAAACTGATTTACTTAAATCGGAATGAGTTGGAAAAGTCCCTCGCTGCTGTAGAGCGGATTCTGCTGTTGTTTCCAGAAATTCCGACAGAAGTCCGCGATCGGGGCATTCTTTACTACCACCTCGATCGCTGGCAAGAGTCCCGCCAGGATTTAGAGGTATATCTGGCTAAAGTCCCTAGGGCTGAGGATAGAACTGAGGTGCAACGGCTCTTGGAGCGGATGAAAGGTGGCGTGTGAAGGGATAAATAGATTTTTCAGAAAGATGTTACCCCTGTAGGGGCGAAGCATCCGGCAAATAAGCCCTTGAATCGACCAGAAGATCATTGCCCGGATGCTTCGCCCTTCCGGTGCTTAACGCTACGGTTTCTTGCTTTTAGCCGCGAGGCGATGCAGTTTCAACGCCGACTGGACTTGTTGATATTCCTGTTGCAATCGGGGGACATATTGAGAATGTTCGATCGGCTCCCCAGAGCGGACTAAGGTTTCAAGGTGCTGGCAAAGTTTAGCGAAATTCAATGCTCCCAGAGTGGCACTGGACGATTTCAAGGTGTGGGCTGCACTTCGCACCCCTTCGGTATTGCCTGTGACGATCGCCTCGACCATCGTTCGCACCAATCGAGCCGCGTCTTCCAGGTAACTATCGATCATCTCGTCCAGAAATTCCTGAGAGGTCACATCCGACAAGTTATGCAGCACTTGCAGCGCTTTGACATCGATAATAGCCGCTGCATCTTCAGAGGTGATTGAATTAGGCAGAGAACGAGAGTCAGAAAACTCCACAGCAGTGACGGCGGGCTGAGGGAGTGCAGGGATTGCGTCGCCAACTGGGGCAGCAACTGGGACAGGTTCTAAGGCAGGTGTGGAAAGGATAATTGAGGGATTGAGCGGTGGCGTGTTTGCGTGCCAACTGAGGGCATGGGTCAATTCCTCAATCCGAATCGGTTTGCTGATGTAGTCATCCATCCCGGCTTGCAGGCAAGATTCCCGATCGCCCTGCATGGCATTAGCAGTCATGGCAACGATGCGGGGGCGGAGATCCGGTGACCATTTTTGGCAAATGTGCCGAGTCGCGGTCAACCCATCCATTTCCGGCATTTGCACATCCATCAGCACCACATCGTAGGGCTGGCGGTGGAGAGCCTCTAGCACTTCCAACCCATTCCCTGCCACATCCGCCCGGCACCCCAAGCGCTGGAGTAAATGCAGCGCCACTTTCTGATTCACCACATTGTCCTCTGCTAGCAGGATGCGTAGGGAGGACAGGTTAGAAGCTGTCCCATTGGGAGTGGGGGTAAGCGTTTTGGCGATCGTCAATCCCATTGAGGAATCAGAGGAGGGGGCGGGTTCAGTTGCAGCAATGCCCCCATTCACAACCCTGAGCAAGAGGTTGTAGAGTTGAAGCTGCTTCACTGGTTTATTGATCAATGCGATAACCTCAACAGGTTCCCCTTGCAGGGCAAAATCCGACTTCCCCATTGAGGTCAGCATAATTAAGGGTAAAAGCGGGTAGCTTGCTGTGGCTGCCGATTCCCGCCGCCGAATTAAGCCATGCTTTTCTAAGGTCCGAATTTCAGAGGCTAGGGCAAACCCATGTATCTCTGGCATGTGAGCATCTAAAATTGCTACGTCAAATGGTTCTGCATCGCACAAAATACTGAGAGCTTCTGCCCCCGATCGTGCCGCCTGGGTACTCATGCCCCACGATTGGGCTTGCAACGTGAGAATCCGAAGATTCGTGGCATTGTCGTCCACAATCAGCAGGCGTTGTCCTGATAGTTTCTGTGCGTCATCTGAGGTAGGGGAGGTTAGCTGAGCCGTCGATCGGGTCACCACCGTGAAGTAAAAGGTGGAGCCTTGCCCCACTTCGCTTTCCACCCAAATTCTGCCCCCCATCATTTCAGTCAAGCGCTGGCTGATCACCAAACCCAACCCAGTGCCCCCGTAGTTGCGGCTGGTGGAGGAGTCAACTTGGCTAAAGGAGCGAAACAGGCGATCGAGGCGATTTGAGGGAATGCCAATGCCCGTATCCCTAACCGCAAAGCGGATCACATAGCGGGGTGGGGCACCATTCTCGCCATCCCCAGCCTTGCCCAACTTCCGGGCATCCACCTCCACCACCACCTCGCCAGCTTGGGTAAATTTCACCGCATTCCCTGTCAGGTTGACCAGAATTTGGCGCAGGCGAGTGACATCGCCAATGATCATGTGAGGGGTTTCCGAGTCAATGAGGTAAGCCAGTTCCAGTTGCTTTTCCGCTGCCTTGGGTGCCAGCAAATCCAACGTTCCTTCAATGCAAGCCCGCAGATCAAAGGGTTGTTCCTCCAGTTCCAGCTTGCCCGATTCGATCTTAGAGAAGTCCAGAATGTCATTGATGATCGTCAGCAGGGCATCGCCACTGTTGCGAATGGTGGCGGCAAATTCTTGTTGATCTGCGGTGAGTTTTGTGTCTAGAAGCAAGCCTGCCATGCCAATCACGGCGTTCATGGGGGTGCGGATTTCATGGCTCATGATGGCCAGAAACTCACTTTTGGCGCGATTGGCGGCTTCTGCTGATTGAATTGCCGCTTCCAAGGCTGAGTTTTGCAGGGTAAGTTGCTCCCGCTGGCGGGTTTCTTGCTCTAGCAAACTCGCCTGAGCCGAGGCAATGCCCACCTGAGCGGCGATCGCCTCCAACAATTCAATTTCATTGTCTGTCCAGTGCCGGGATGCGTCACATTGGTGCAGGCTAATGATGCCATTGGGCACACCCTGGTAGGAGGTGCGAACGGACAGGAGTGACTTCAACCTGGCTTGGCGACAATGGGGTAGGGTCGATCGCAGAAGGGAATCGGCATAGACGTTGGCAGAAGCAACCGCCCGGTCTTGAGCCAGAACTTGCTCGAAATATGCATCACCTACCACGGAAATTTCTAAGTGGCTTAAGGATTCATAGTTGGGTTCCAAATATTCAGCTACTAAAGAAAGCTGGGGTTCAGGGGCCGCAATGCAAGTGTGAATCAAACAGCGATTGACCTGGAAGGTCCAGCCAATCTGACTAGCCGTCGTTTGGAAAATTTGTTCAGCACTTAAGCTTTGTTGAATTTCCTGGGTAATCTGTTTTAGAAGCAATGCCCAATGAACTTGCCGATGAATGGCTGCTTCGGCGTGTAGTCGCTCTGTGGTGTCTCGCAGAATAACAATAATTTGTGCTGCTTCCTGCACCAAAATGTCTTCCCCATCAGCAACCCAGCCACTCCCCAATCTCAAGGGCACAAGCCTGGCCTCAAAGCTGCGTTCCTGGTCGCGAACCATCAGTGAGTATTCAATTTCCACCAGGGAATCGGTGTTCAAGACGTGCTGCACGGCTTCTTGGAATTCCTGCCGTACATCGAAGGGCAGCAGCATGTAAAAGTGCTGCTTTAGCAATGTGTTGACTAATTCTTCTGGCTCTAGGGGAATGTAGAGGGGAGCAAGATGAGCCGGATTGTAGTCCAAAATCCGGCTATCAGCAGTCATCCGCAGGTATAGATCTGTGGAGGGTTGGGCAAGGGCTTGCCGCTCAGAGGAAGTTTGAAAGAGTCCGCTCAGCATCAGTTAGCACCAGTGAACCGCGATCGGTTGAGATCCAACGTTTTAGTAATCAAACCTGGGGTGATTTCTCTAAAAGCAGCTACTAAGAGGATGTTTTAAAAGTGTTAGAGACCTTGCACTCGCCCCCTAAATCCCTCAATTCTGGGGGACTTTGACCTCAGAACCCCCAATAATTGGGGGGCAGGGGGGCGGTTCGGGCAATAATTCGTACCTTTTCAAACAACCTCTAAACGTAGGGCGATCGTCTCGCTTGTCAGTCAGGCAAAATACCAACACTCCAGATTTGATTTAGGGAAATTCTCAATGCAAACTCTGAATAAACTGAATCGCTAATCAGCAGTCCAGTGGTGATAGGTAACCGCCGATTGGTCGATCGCTTTGATTCAAATTTAACTGGATTTAACTGAAAAATCACATATTAAACCTAAGAAAGTATCGTTCTGTTTCTTATTAGCTGAATCATCAATTGCTGGAAGAAGTTTAATTACGTAGATCTACTCAAATTCACCCTAACCTCACAAAAATAAGCTCCATCGTTACCTGCATTTGCGTAGGGAAATGCTCAACTATCTGTCCATGCTAACAGTAGTACATAAGAATCAAAATGTAGCTGATGTCTGTCTTTAAAGAGTTTTTGGTGAGACAGTTAAAAATCTGGTGATTTAGAGAAATTTATGGGAATATTATGCCTATAATTCCTTAAACTACCCAGAAGCAGAGGTACCGTGTTTGTTTCTAAACGCAACTTATCCCGTTACTCGTTATTCCAGATTCCACTCGTTTGCTTTACCATCTGCTCAATTGCCGCTTTATTATTCGCGCTGTTGGGTCTTGGACGACCGCAAGTGGCAGTAGGAGTTGTCTTGGATCTGAGCAGCAGTACCTATGGAAGCACTTTTAATGCTCCGGGAACGGTAATGGCTCAGTCGGTCGGTGCAGTCCGAGCTTATCTGCAAGCTAACGCTCAGTTAAGGCAGCCAAATCAAGTCCAAGTTTGGGGAATGAGAGGCCGTAAAGCTCCTAAACTGACCAATGATCTGAGCGCCAACAGTCAAGAAGTAGAAGTTGCTTTACAGAAAGCCATCAAAGGTCTGAACCCATTAACCTTACCGGAGGTGCCAGGTCAGGATGACCTAAATGTGCCAGTTCGGGCGGCAATGCGATCGTTCAGCAACCTCTCAGGAGGCTGCCGGGAGGTTCTGGTGGTGAGTGATGCAGGCGTTGAGATTAAAGAGTCAACCGTGGCAGAAGCTGTGGCGAATCGCACCAAACTTAATTTTTTGGTGTTTGGCAATCAAGAGGCTCCAGAGTTGCAAGATGCAGCCAAGGCAACGCGGGGAATCTATTCGTTCAATGGTCAAGGTGACTTGTCCCAGCTATTTATCGACACTTTCTTCAAACAATTCAACAGTAACTTGGGTTGGATCTTATTCTGGTTGGGCGCTGCCTGGATTGCGCTCATGTGGACGCTGGTTCTACCCCTCGATCGCTGGGTATTTCAGGGCTATTGGAAGCTGCCAATGGATCTCGCAGCTAAGCTGGCTTTAGCCAATGCTTTGTTTTGGACCACTGCCATCCCTGGAATTTTGTGGCGATTCATGGGGGGCTTGCCGTTCTTTTCATCTTGCTAACTTATTTCAGTCATCGCTTGCAGTCACGGCCGGCTACGCTAGGTTCTTGCGTTTACGACAGCAAGAAATTATTTCCATAAGGTTTAACTTTAGTTCATTACTTAATCACTGATTACTCATTCATAGGACATCAAAATATGGCTGTTGAAGAGAAAAGCATGGTGCCCACAGTTTTTGTGGGTGTGGGTGGAACCGGAGCCGAAGTGTTGTCGCGGGTGCGGCGCTTGATTGTAGAAACCTATGGCAGTTTAGACAAGCTGCCGATCGTCAGTTTCTTGGTCGTGGATACCGATCGGGACTATAAAATCACCAACACAGAAGCGCAGGGACCAGCATTTAGAGAAAATGAACGACACTGGGCTAAAGTCACCGGGCGGGAAGTACAAGAAATCGTATCCAACATGGAGCGATATCCCTGGATCAATGCCTGGTTTCCTACTGAACTTGAAAAAAATATTACCTCCCTGGAAGCTGGAGCTGGACAAATTCGCGCCTGTGGTCGGTTTGCCTTCTTCTGCAACTACCATGATATTCAACGGAAGTTCGGTGAAGCCTGTAGCCGGATGCGTGGTAAAGAGAACTTGATGCTCGATCGCTACGGGGTACGAGTCGTCAACAATGCGATCAACGTATTCATCACTGGCTCCATTTCCGGCGGTACAGGCAGCGGCATGATGCTCGATTTGGGCTATGCGATTCGGCACTGGTTGACCGGACCGGGAACTAGCCAAATCACGTCAATTGTGCCGATGCCGAATGCATTTTCAGGGATTGGTGTGGAGGATCGGGTGCTGGCAAATGGCTATGCGGCGCTGATGGAACTGAGCTATTTTTCCGATGGTCGCACAGAATATGTTGCCCAGTTCAGCGCTGGACTCAACGACGAAGTGCGAAGCTCAATGCCGCCGTTTGATTTTACCTATCTAGTTGGCACCAAAAACGGCGAAGTGGATTTCACGCTCGATCAAATCCGCGAAATGATTGCTCAAAACGTCTTTCTGGATCTGACTTCAGATTTCGCTCCCCACAAACGATCGATCCGCGACAACATGAAAGGCAAATGGGCCCAATCTGACCCAGAGGGACGCGGCTATTCCAAGCAATTCATGAGTTTTGGGTTGTCCAGCGTCGAAATTCCGATCACGCAAATTCGGGCTTCGCTTTCCAATCGGTTAGCCAAAGATCTGGCCCACTGGTGGTTGAATGAGGCGGCTCAGTTGCCTCCCCAGATGCTAGATCTATCACGTAGCATGTTGAAGCAGATGCGTTTGACTGACATAGATATGGTGATGGATCTGGTGCAGGCGGGCGATCGTTCCTACACTGAAGAAATTTCTAATTGGGTCAACTCGTTGCGCGAACGGATTGCCGATGAAAATTTGCTGCAATGTACACTGCAAGGCTTCAACCTCTTTGGCACAGAACAGGGGAAAATTTTACAGTTTCCCGCTTTTCTTAAGCAAGAAGTGGATAATTACCGCGCTGACCATTTGCGTGATCTGGGCGACACTCGCACCCACGGGGACTATTTGCTGAAGATGTACAGCAACCGCGACAACCTGATCAAGCGTGGACGACAAAGGCTAGAAGAAGAGCTATACAGCATTCTCTCTAATCGAGAAAAAGGACCCCAGTTTGTGGCTGACTTTATTGTGCAAGTTCGACAAATTTGGACTGATGCCGCAGAGCGATTTCGGCGTGATCAAGAGAAAGTTTGGGAGCCAAATGAGAAGAACCGTCAGGGACAGTATGCTGCGGCTCTTCAAGACATTACGGAATTTAAGGATAAGGCTGGCTTGACGAAGCAGGCTCAAATGGAAGGATTCTGTGGAGATGCGCTAGAAGGGTTGGAAGGAAGTTTAAGCGCTATGCTGCAACGCAAAACTCGTGCTTTGGGATTGGAGGTGATTGTGCGGTTGCAAGAGCATCTCACCCTGCTAGAAAGCCGATTTGTCCGCTTCAGTCAACGCCTGATTCAGCTACGAGATTTCTTCAGTGAACGCGCCGATCGTGAGGCCGATCGCGCTGACGCTTTACAGATCAATGGCTATAAACTCTACGATCGCCAAGAACTCAACAGCCTGTATCAAGACCTGATCGAGCGCATGGCTGGCGCATCTGAAAGCAGCAAAACTCGGTATGAACTAGGGATGGATCAACTGTGCGATCAGCTTTCAATCAAGATTCTTCAACAATCTAGCCCACTATGGAAAGAAACTCGCACCGCCCAAGATGAAATGAAGCTGTTTGACATCACAGAAATTCCGCAAGTGCAGGAAGAGGACTGGCGAGACATTGTATTTGAACAGTCTGGCGCAGTGGTGAAGGATGCCCCGGAAAGCAGCCGCCTGAAGAGTGATTTGGCAGCGTGTGATCGGCTATTCAAAATGTTTAACGATCAGTCTGAAATTGTCAGCAATCTCCGCATTGCTTACCAAAAATCTAAACCCCTGCTGCTACTGAGCAAGGGTGTAATTGACACAAACAGACAGTTACTTGAGCCTGCCCTTAACACCAATGTCGCTGTGATCGGGGGACGCAATACCAGTGATCCGGCTGCCAAAAAAATCCTCGATCATTTGCGAGAGTTCATTAGCAGTCCAGAAAGTATCAAACCGCTAGGAGATAACGAACAGCATCGGATTGTGTTTGTGCAAGAAATGGGCGGCTTTTCACTCCGTTGCGTCGAGGGAATGCGTAAACTCCAGAAATCTTATCAGGATTGGAAGGGCGATAGCATTATGGCGAAACGGGCAATCCTGCGCGGCGAAAGCCGTGATTTACCCATTCCGGTGCATATGCAGAAGGAACCGCCATTTTGGGACATCTTCCCAGAAGAGCCAGCAATCTATCGTTTGGTGGTGCTAGCGCGGGCTTTAGGTGTTTTACGGCAGGAGTTCAACCAAACTACTAAAGAACAGGTAATCCGCTATCAACAGATGTCTGTGATGGGTCCAGAAAATATAGATATTGCTTCTAACTGGACAGAAGTACCGCAAGTGCTGGAAGTGATTGCTTGTCGAACCGATCGCGTAGAAATTCAGCGCCAAGTTGATCAGATTCTTGATGCGGCTGAAACTGACGCAGCAAAACAATCTCTGTACAGCCAATTGATGGGGTACCTCAAACAGCGGGCAGTTGATCTGTTCAAGGCGGGCGGCGAAGATAGTCGAGAACACAAGAGCGAGAGAACCATCATCAAAGACTTAGTGATCGCCCGCAAACTGGAGCCAGAAACACCGCCAGTAATTGTCCCTGAGCCAGTTGTTTCAACGTCCCCTGAACCTGTCCAAACGTCCCCCGAACCTAAGCCCCCAGAGCCACCCAATGACCCAACGTCTGGCATGGCAAAACTGAAAGAACTGGCGCAGTTTTACAAAGACGGACTGCTGACTGAAGCCGAGTTTACGGAAGCTAAGAAGAAACTGCTAGGACTTTAGAGCGTTTACCCTTCGACGTGGGGCTGCTCAACCCAAAGTTGCGATAAGCGCAATGTGCACTTTCCCGAATCGCCCTCACCCCAACCCTCTCCCGCCTTGGGAGAGGGAGTTAAGATTTAGAGCGGCTCCCCTTCTCCCAAAAGGGGAGAAGGGGTATAGCCCGAAGGGCATTCAAGAAAGGGGGATGAGGGTCACCGTGATTTCTGGTCGAATTTACTGCAATCCATTAACTCATTAGGAGGTTAAACCATTGGCTAAACAGAGCGGTAAAAAATCTTGGGTTTGTACAGGCGCTCCCGTTGATCCCCATGATGACTTTGAGAACTTTACGCCGAACTGTAGTGTGTGCGGCATGGAGAGACCCAACGGTAAGCAAGCACCGAATGGCA
>JARCMD010000206.1 GCA_030248885.1 Leptolyngbyaceae cyanobacterium MP9P1.79
GTGCGATGAATACGGATGGCATTTAGCCGAGGAGTTTTTCTGGTTCAATCCAGCGAAGCTCCCTAGTCCTATCGAATGGGTGAACAAACGCAAGATTCGCGCCAAAGATGCCGTAAACACGGTTTGGTGGCTATCAAAAACAGATTTTCCAAAAGCTGATGTTCGACGGGTACTCGCACCTTATTCAGATCGAATGAAGAAACTTATCGAAGACAGTGACAAATTTTACACGCCGAAAAAACGCCCGTCCGGTCACGATATCAGCGATCAATTTGGGCGTGACAATGGCGGGGCTATTCCATCGAATATGCTTCAAATTCCAAATACCGAAAGCAATTCAGCCTACTTGCGTTACTGCAAAATGGTCGGAGCGGCAGGGCATCCGGCGCGATTTCCGAGCAAATTGCCTGAGTTTTTCATCCAATTTCTGACCGATGAACGAGATACGGTGCTGGACATCTTTGCTGGCTCGAATACAACCGGCTCTGCGGCAGAAGCGGCGGGTCGTCGTTGGATTGCTTTCGATAAGGAGCAACGTTACCTAGCTGCATCAGCATTCCGATTTATGGAAGACGTAAGTGAGACAGAAATTGCGGAGCTATACGAGTCCCTAAGCTTGGGGAAACCATCAAATGTTCAGCTCCCTCAGAGATTGACATTGTTCAATGGGTATTCGCAAGGCAAGTAGCAACTCGCAAAATAATAGCTGGCTGGTTTAACGTCCCAGCCAAGACGAGAGCGTCACGCTGCACAATGGTAAATCTTGTTCAGTTCGCGGTGTGCCACCAACCGCAAATACTGCACATGGCTCTTAGAGAGTTGCAGACGCTGCATCAGCTTCTTGCAGCTCTCGTAAGCAGCCATGCTTTGAAGGGTTGCCACCATCCGCAGATTACCTTCCGCATCGTAGCGATCAACTAGGCGCAGCAGCGGCGCTTCAATTCCGGCACGATAGCGATCTTGCCATGTTTGTTTCGTCGGCGCGAACAACTCTAACTTCTCACAGAGTTCACTCCGCATCGGCTTGACGACACTCGTCAGCCACCAGCATTTCTTCGTGCCGCCCTTGCCTGCAATCGCCGCTGCATCATCGGGACCCACTTCGGTCGTGATGTAGTACAGCGCCGCCAAGTGAGGTAAGCTGTCAATGTACTTCTCGGCAGTCTCACCGATGGTACGCTCAATGTCGAGCCGCAAATCAATCGCCTCAGCATACTCAGCATAGCTGCCGCTGTGACCGTGATCGAAACCGTCGATGACAAATTCATCAGGGTCACCGCTCCGCGTGGCAAGGTCATCAAGATAAACCTCGTGGCGATACACCTTACGGAAAATCTGCGGATTGGTGCGATTCAAGAGCAGCTTCAGTGCGCCGCCTTTGTCCAAATTCGCCAACAGAGTCGTGTCGGCGCTCAAGTCCATCCATAAGCGCATGAAGGCATGAGCTGCCAAATCTGGAATATCGATGTCCGCGTTACCGTAGTAGCGGAGCAAGCGATTGATATTGGGTGTGAGATCGGCATAAATCTCATCGAAAGTACGCTCTCCTGCCCAGCCTGTGGCATAGTGGGCAACATGGGGAAAAGGACGAATACCAAACGAATTCTTCAAGTCAGACATGATGACAACTCCCACACATGCTGGAGTCCGTCCAGCGCGTTGAGCGCAACCGCTCACCACACGCGGAACAGCGCAGGGAAGGAGCCTGTCAAACAAAAAAGCCGACCGGATGGGTCAGCTTCTTGTCGTTTAGTTGTAGGGTCGGTTTTTTAGGCAGGTAGTTCGGTGGTCACGTCCCGAAGGGATGGGGCAGCGTACTGCCTGTCGGTGTTTGATAGGAAGGGGTCACGCGCTGTAGAGTCGCCGCGTCGGCGGTTGTGCAAGTCTCTTAAGTATGTTTTCTCTGTGTTGTACGACGAAAGGGAAATCGATCACGTTCGATACCGCATGGTGATGAAACTTGAGGCAAGAGGTGTTAAAATTGTTGTCATGGATATTCAAATTGTCCACCAAAGTGTTATAATTGAATAGTGTATTTAATACGTTATAGCAATGCTGACCGTTTTTGTGTGCAGTCTAAAATCACTCCGTCGAAGGGATTAGCATGTTTGGCTTACAGAAATATGGCAACGGTATAGGCTTGCATCGGGCGCTCAGCTTCTACAAATACATAGGCATCCCTTACGATTACTTCTCAACTCGTTCAATTGTTGTTACCGGAAGCAACGGAAAAGGAAGCACAACTCGTTTTATATACGAGTTATTACAGACGAAATATGCTAAGGTTGGCTGCTTCATATCACCCCACCTAATTGAGCTAACAGAACGATTCGAGGTAAGCGGGATTCAGATTGAAAGCCAGCAATTGAACGACTATAAGGACAGAGTACTAGATTTCAACACTCATTACTTAGCTAGCGATGATGCCATTGGTGCTTTTGAGCTGTTGTTCTATATTGCAGTTCAGTGGTTTTTAGACCAGAAAGTAGATTGCGTGGTCTGGGAAGCGGGAATTGGTGGACGCTATGACCCGACGCGAATGGTGTTTGCGTCTATCTCCGCGCTCACTTCGCTTGATTTGGAACATACAGAGCTTCTGGGTTCGTCAAAAGAACTTATTGCTTACGACAAACTCGACGTGACATGCGTGGGTGGCGAGACTGTAGTCTCCGCTTGTGTTGAACACACTTTAACAGAGCGATTGAGCGCTTATGCTGCGGTTTCAGGCAAGAAGCTTCACTTCTTGTCTGAACTGGTTACAAATACAAATTACGGAATTACCGATGCACATCAGCATTTCGAAACACGATGGCTGGACGCAGGGATTGATCGCCCTATACTGAACTTATCTATCCCATTACTGGGCGCACATCAGATTGAAAATGCAGTGACAGCGATCGAAATTACACAGCGATTTCTTTCACGTCGAACAGCAACGCTTCTCAGTGCGACGGAGATTTCTGCTGCCCTAGCTCGTGTTAGGTGGGCGGGTCGTATGGAGCGGATTTCAGAAAAACCCGACATTTGGATCGATGTTGGTCATACCCCCGATGCCTTGCGCCGCGTCATCGGCACCATTCTGGAGTTGTATAGACGAGAAAAACTGCTTGTGGTTTATGGAATATCTTACAATAAGGATGCTCAGAATATCACGCATCTGATTGAAAGCAACTTTGACGAAATTGTACTCACAAAAGCGTATAAGAATGGGACAGACGTAAATACACTGAAGGAAGCATTCAGTGAGCAACACCGAATTACTGCAATGTTTAATCAGATTGAGGATGCTGTAAGCTTTGCTCTACAACAAGGTTCTGAGCGTGAAAAAACGGTAATAGTCCTTGGAGGGCTTTTTCTGGCAGTTGAGTTCAAGGTTGCTTTTCAGGGAGGTAATCCACGGGCGCTTCAGTTCTTCTAAACGAGCAACGCAAGTTAGCTAAATATGAGGTGGCGAATTAAAAACGGATAAATAAAGCGAGTCGACTTTCTGTGCCTGCCCCTTGCCTATCGCTGCATAGGCTTGCAGACTTGGGGCTGCGTTAATTTCAATAATTGTATATTCTCCCTCAGGCGCTGTGATATCGGAACACATAAAATCAATGCCAACCAAGCGAAGGTTCATATCTCGGCTTAGTTCAGTACAGAGTTGCTGCCAATGCGGATGGATGACGTCGCTGTAGTCATCGGTAGTGCCACCCACAGACAGGTTCGCCATATCGAGAAGCTGGACGGATTGCCCCTCAGGAATAACTGACTGCAACGTGAGCCCCGCTTGTTTCATTCGAATATCTATATGGGGTTTCAGGGCTTCTACATCTAGCGTGCGTCCGGTTGACTCTAGGGAGTGCTTTGCGGCATATACGAGCGATTCAATAGTTGAGTGTCCATCCCCGCGAATCGCTAAGGGTGACTTTGAATAGCAGGCAAAGAAGGCATAGTCATAGATGACAAGGCGATATTCGGGGAAGTTAGCGGCGGCTTCTACGATAATCAGCTCATAGCAGCGTTTTTGCATCACCTCAAGAACGCTTTGGACTTCCTCCATTGTCGTGCAACGGTATACATCGGTGCCGCGATACCCGTCATTGGGCTTAATAAAGCATGGCAGACCAATCACGGTTTCAATGTAGGTTGGTACTTCAGCGAAGGTATTGTGTTCTTCCAATCCATAGCGGTTCAGATAATTTTGGATTTCGTTGAGGTAGCGGGGCGACACAAATGCTTTGCCTTGTGGTGTGTTATAGCCAAAATTCGTCATAAAGCGTTTTGCCCGTTCTTTGAGTGTCGCAATGTGCGATGCTCCGTTCCCGTTGATATCCAGCGAAGCACCGTGAATATAGCGCACATGCTTGTTGTTGTAGCGAAGCTGGGCATCAAAACCATAGGCAGGTTCAACATCAATTTCCTCAACGTTCGTTAGCAATCCTTGTTCGAAGAGTCGCATTAATGTTCTGATCACAAACGTATAATGTGGTTGCGGTTGCACTTGAATCACGTAAACACCCCTGACTCGTCTCCACCTGAAGACCTAGTTTGTATCAACTTTTGATATTCGTAATTGAGATATTCATATATATAATCACGATCAATGGGATGTAGGTAGACCAGTTTATCAGCACGATTGACACTGACAACATGGGTCATAATGAGCCTTTTGAGGGTACGCTCTACATCGAGGTTGGGAACGAAGGGTCTGAGAACCGAACCGATGGCTGCGGCTGGAACGGGGCTACCAAATACTGCCAAGACATTCATGACATGGCGAGAATTGGTGTCCATGCGGCGATAGTTCTCGCGTACCAAGTTTTCGATAAACTGATCCTGCATAAACAAGGTTTCTTGGCTCAGTAAATCGTGCAGACTGAGGAGGGGCGATTCTGCCAATATACTAGTTATTACCTGCAAAGCGCGAGGTACGCCATGAACCTTCTCCACTAGTTCTACGAGGGTTTCATGATTCTCTTCACGAATCCCGTAGTCGCCATTGATATCTAAATCAGACAACATGGACAAAGCGTCTTGCTGAGGCAGCCCGTCTACGATGATCATTCGACGCTCATAGCGCATGAAGGTCTCTGGCAATCGCACTTGTTCTCGCGTGGTAATGATGAGTTTGGTGTTGTGATCTCCACGTAAAAATGCTTCTAGAAACATCTGCAAACTTGCATCACGCAGATACGAGTTCTCATCCAACAAGTCTTCAAAGTTATCAAGGACGACGATATACACATCCTGCCGCAGTTCATTGACGAACTGGCGAAACTTATCCTCTAGTTTCTCAAGAGGCTTCGCCCATAATTCGCGGAGACGCTTTTCGGGGGCGCCACCGAGCAGCTGCGCTCCGGCTAAGTAAATTCTTTCCGCCGTGATTTCCTGATCGCGGTTGCTGAAGTACAAAATACCTTTGATCTGGTCTTGGCGGACATAATTATTCTCGCCGCTTTCGATTTCACCCATGACCTTACTGACAAGGCTGCTCTTGCCTATGCCACCGCGTCCAATAATGCTAATTACACGATAGGCGTCGTCCAGTATAAATCGAGACAATTCTCGCTGCTGGGTAAGACGATCGCGGAAAAATGTTTTGATATCGTCTAGTCGCAGTCCTACCACGCGGGTTGTAGTTTCCTCGCCAATCAATTTTTCTGGAAATAGAACCTTGCTCTCATCAAGAAAGCGATCAATGTTGTTCTGCAATGCCATAATGTCGATGGGGGAGTATCGATTGGTCGTTGAGCTGCCAATGAACTCACGAATGCGTGCTACTTTATCGGCAAAACGATATGCTGAATTACTTTCGGCACGCAGTTTTTCCCACACTCGCAGTAAGCTGCTTAAAAACTGTAGGTAGGTCTCATCTATGCTGCTTATTCGCTGAGTCAGCATTAAAACCCCGTTGCGAAAACCTTGATAAAATGGAATAGGGGAAAATGCCTGTAAAATTGTGGGTACTTCTACTTGCTCAGACACAATTGGAATGACAGGGATATAGTTATTTAGCGCATTTTCCCAGTCGGCGTTAACCGAGCTATCAGAAACACTATTGGGAGTCAACACCACAATGACTGCATTAGACAGTCGCACTTGAACGTCATTTTCCTCTTGGTAGTTCTCTTGATTATCCCCATGTCCGAGAGTCGCTTGTACACCCTGTAGGTTGATTTCGCTGGTGATGCGCTGTGCCAGCATACGGTCGGGTGTGGCACAACTGACATACACACGACGAGTGATCTCTCGGCTGGAAGTTCGATCTTCGTAATCTAGTTCACGGTAGACCTCAGCGAGTTCGTCAACTGCTGTTATGAACGCCAAACGAGTTTCTATTGGCGTCTCAATTCTGCTCATCATGCCGATGATGGCGTTCATTTCTTTTGCGAATACAGGGGCTCCGCTAAAACCGCGTTCAACAAAACCACCAAACGAGGACATACCCACTGCCTGGATTTGCCGATTAATCGAGATACTTTGTAATCGACCATCGACGGAACGCCCCTCATTCTGCAAGCCATCCGGATAACCAAAGACCGAAAACGGTTGATCAGTATAACTTGCGGCACGCGCTAGGCGAGCTGCTTCGACACCTGTTGGAAGCTCCCCGCTTACGTGTAGTATGGCGATGTCACCACTATTGTTAACTTGTTTGGGTCGAATTCGCATGACGGTTGCTTTAAGCGGCTCCATTGATGGTTTTATGAATGGGAAATCCACCCAGACCGTTTTGCCGACCAGTGTATCATCCTCATGCAGACTATCTAACGCTGTGGTAATGACATGAGCGCAGGTTACTAGAATCTGGCTAGACTTATCGACAAGGAACCCCGATCCTACAACTTTGGATTGATCGTGATGGTAAACTCGTATCTGATGTGTATTATCTGTCACGACTATAATCCTGGTTGAGGCTGTTCGGCGGTACGGTTCCAAGTGAGGGTAACTTTGAAGTGCGCTTGAGCCGAGGCATTGACGATGAACGCTTTTGCATCCGTCGTAAGCAGTAATCCAAACTCCACTTCGGCTTTATCGGGACGTTCGCTCAATTTGATGTCTTTGATTGTGCTAACAACATCTTCAGCAACAGAACGTAGGGTCTTCATTGCGTTGTTCAACGCGCTTGTGGAAATGCTCTGTAAGTTCTCGTCAGTAATGCTAACGCTGACTGAACCCCGAATGGGAGTCGGTTGAAGTAGTACTAAAACTTCACTAGACTGTAAATTGCTCATGGTCAACCTCGTAGCTCATTGATTGGGGACAAGGATTGGGTCAATTTCCTGAAATAGACTGCGCAAGTCTTTTGGTTTAAGAAGATTATAGGGAATAGTTAACTCTGTGATAGCACCTTTTTCATGGCATCCGGCTACAGACTGACGGAACAGCTCTCGGACTTCGGAAATAGGTTCCTGCGACAATAGTGCGTTCTGAGGATCGATCAGCAGCAATCCATAATGTGCTAGCGCCTGTGAGTAACGCGCTCGGTAAGCAAGCCGCGATTTGCTCAGGATGACGTTTGCAGATCGAATCGAAGTTTCGAATTGAAGTTTGGCATCAGCCTCTCGTCCCTGATAAAGTTGAGCGACACCTAATAACATCGCGGCACGATCCTCTACTAGTGGCGTAGGAGAGTCCATCACTTGCTTGAGAAACTGCTCTCCTTCGGCATACTGCCCTTGCATAAGTAACAATTGCCCCATCTTCATGCGTATGAAATTCTGCTGAGGTAATGTTTCAATTTCGACTGTAATAGCAAGAGCTTCTTCGTATTGCTTCTTCGCTTTATCAAATTCGAGGATGGTCATGTAGGTTTCGCCGATGGCATCAATGCGGTAAGCAACAATGCTGCGTGCTTCAATTTCTTGAGCAACTGCTAAGCTAAGTTCATGATTGCGTATCGCTTCTTGGTAATTTCCAAGATTATGATGACAGATAGCGACATAACCCCGATTGATACTCTCACTGCGTTTATCACCAATATCAAGCGAAATCGTTAATGCTTCCTCTGCATATTGCATGGCTTCTCTATAGTTTCCTGTTGCGCTGTAAGCGAGGGCAAGATTACCCAACCGAATGCCTTGTGCACGTCTTGCCTTCATCTGCCGAGCAATGTCGAGACCCTTCGTGCTATGTTCTATAGCACGTTCATAATCACCGACATAGAAGTAGCAATTGCCTAGGTTTCCGAGAATGCGTCCCTCGGCGGTCAAGTCATTATCTTGCTGTGCCAACATCAAGGCTCGCTCATAATGGCGAATTGCAGGATCGTATTCACCTATATTGCGGTAGGCAATTCCTAGTCCGTCTAGTGCAGCCGCTTCAACTATCGTATCATGAATGGAATTCTCTTGCAGCACCATTTCGCCGTATTTGATCGCCTCAGCGTATTCACTAAGTCCAATGTAGCATCGAGCAAGCTCTACCAGAAAAGTCAGACGGTATCGCGTGTCGATGGTTGTGGATCCAAGCTCCAACGCGGCGTTCAAACTGGTAATCCCTTCACGATACATCCCCACTACATCGCAAACGCGTCCCAATAGTCCCAGAACCCGGCTCTTAAGATGTGGGTCATATTGATGTTGCAGCAACGACCTACAAAACCGCATAATCTGGTGATAACTCCCCATACGGGTCAGACTTATTTGCTCTTTGCTATTAAGCAATAGCAAGCTTGCGGCTTCGTATTTCTTCGCACGTTGCAAATGAGTGAATTCGTTTAAAAATGGGTCGAATGCCTTCACGTCTTCAAATGAGTCAATGTTGGCACGAAGGGAGTCATAATACTCAGAGACAGCAATTTCGAGATCAATCAAAGTGTAGGAGTCATGCTGTATTACTTTAGGTGCAGACGGTTCTATTTTGTCTTTCTCGTCTTCTTTAATTACTGGAAGGCGTCCATCATAACTTTGAAATGCTTCGAACTTTCCTGATGCGTTCGCCGCAAGCATCATACAACGGTACTGACCATAATTTGAAGCGCGCAGAAATTCATCGACGATAGGTGAGTCGAAGCGACCATTCCGCTCAATAGCACTTTCTAAATCAGTAAATATTACAATACACGTCTGACTCGTGAGATTTTGCCAAAGCTGACGATATTTTACTTCTATTGCATTTTCTGGATTGATCTCCATAAGTTGGTGCTTGGCAATCTGCTCTCCCCCAAAACACAGAGCAACCCGTTCAAGTACCTGTGCATGAGTCAATTGTTCGTCGATGGATATTACAGTGACGGTAGTTACGGGATCGAGCAGTAAACCGTTGATTTCGAGGCGCGGTACCATCCCACGCCGCAGATCACGGTAAACATCTTCAATAACTCGTTTCTGCTGGATGACTGCATTTGAGGTGAGCAGTGCTAGATTCTGTGCGCTGTTGGTAAGTAGAAAGCGAATCTCTCGCATAGTCCAAGTTTCTAAGTTGCTGACGTGCTGAGTTAGCACCCCAGCAAGTGCTTCCCTTAGCTGTGCGCTAGACCCTGTACTTGCTTCCCCGAATGTAGTCCACATTGATCTAGGGATACTTGCTGATGCAAAAAGGATGTTACGGCTGTGATTTAGCAACTTCTCTTCGCTGCCACGGTTGTAAATCCGTTGGACTAAACGATGCACAGTGAGCAAGGGATAAGGCTGATTGCTTTCACGGACACCATATATAAGATTGAGGGGGAACAACGCTGCAATACTTGGAGGAATAAAATCATGTTCAAGGAGGAGAGGAATAATTGTAGATTGGGATTGGATGGCTTGCACGAGGTGTCTTACGCGCACGGGGTCTGTAAACAAGTTCGTAGACAGTATGAGCAGAACCACATCGGTTCCTTGAAGGTCTTTTGCACTTTCATGGGAGAATCGCTTAAGTTCCACTTCGAAGTTTTGAAGAAGCTGAGTCAAACCTTCGACATGTTTGGTTTCAGCTACAGTGCTGCCTGTGAGGATATAGCCTTTTTTCATTGAAGTCAGCCCATTTGTTAAAGACGGTGAAAAGACCTTTGAGAGATCGGCAACTACCTACTTGCGTAGTTTCATCTGTTTATTGATTCACTGGCTGCCCCGGTGTAAGCCCAAAATATGTGCGTGCTTCACCAACTATATAGACGGAACCAGTAACACAAATTAACCCATTCTTTCCCGCTAATCTCCCTGCTTCGTCCAATGCGGCAGGTACGTTTGACATCAACTGAATTGGACGAGAATAACCGACATCTCGAGCAAGGGTTTCAACAGCTTCGGGCAGTGCAGTTGTAGCGCCTGAAGCCTGAGTTAGAATGAGATCGTCTGCCAAAGGTAGCAAAATATCGAGCATGGTTCCGATTTCCTTCGTCGATTTAGCTCCAAAGACTAAGACAAAGGGATGTTGAATAAAGCGATTAAGAATTGTCTCTTTCAGCTTCGTTATAGAGTCTCGGTTATGAGCGCAATCAAGCAGGACAGCCGCTTGATTGTCACCGCGCCGAATCATTTCCATTCGTCCAGTCCAGTTAACTTCTCTTAACCCCTTCACCGCAGCAGTGTAAGGCACCGGAAGTCCATGATTGCTGAGCTGTTCTATCGCAGCAAGTGAGACGACACTATTTACTATCTGATGCGTACCAACCAAAGGTACTTGATATGACTTCAGTGGTTGTCCAGCAGGCGCTGCTCGAAATCGCTCGCCTTCAGTAACAGTTTGTCCTAATTCCGTCTCGTATATCCAATCGCGCCCCACTAAAACTAGTGGAGATTGGTTGCGGATCGCCTCCGCCTCGATGACATTGAAGGCACCAGCCGGTTGCGGCGCACAGACAACCGGAGTAGTGGGTTTGATAATGCCGGCTTTCGCAGCAGCAATTTCTTCTATACTATTGCCAAGCAATTCCATATGATCCATGCTCAAGTTGGTGATTATGGATATTAGCGGTGTTATAACATTGGTAGCATCCAACCTCCCTCCGACACCAACTTCGATCACGGCAATGTCAACGTTTTCGTGCTGAAAATAACTAAAGGCAAGAGCCGTCGTAGCTTCAAAGTATGTGG
The DNA here is from genome assembly GCA_030248885.1 of Leptolyngbyaceae cyanobacterium MP9P1.79. Lineage (GTDB taxonomy): Bacteria > Cyanobacteriota > Cyanobacteriia > JARCMD01 > JARCMD01 > JARCMD01. The sequence goes on from JARCMD010000206.1 coordinate 11,007, forward strand.
GATTACCGACAGCTTCAAGAGCTGGTGCGATTCGCTCAACAATTTGCGAAAAAGTAATTTCTGGCATTATTTGCTGCCCAATTCGGAAGCGTTCCCTTAATTCCTGCAAGTGGGGAGACGTATAGAGTCCAACCTTAAATTGGGCTGCATCCAACATTGCAGCGCACATGGCACTCACAGAACCCTTACCTTTTGTTCCGGCAACATGAATTGTCGCTATTTTGTTTTGTGGGTTGCCTAGTCGATCAAGTATATCTCGCATGCGTGCTGTAGCAGTCTCATATGGAGTATCCTTTTTGAATCCCCCTGAACTGTTACGGATAAAACTATACAAGTATTGTAGGGCAGCAGAGTATTCCATTGGTTATGATCTCACAATTCTTTCAGTTATTTACATGTTCGATACTTGGCTACTTCCTGAAAAGAGGTCTTGTTCTGGCGCGATGCCCATATCGTCGAAGCTGAAATGACTATCAACCAGTTCCGCCCCGCTGTTTTGGATCAGTACAATCACATCCTTCCCTTCAACAAGAAGTTGAGCAGCTCCTGCAAACATATTTGCTATGCTTCGGGTTGTATATTTCATCGGTGTACCAAAGAGATCAGGTTTTCCGCGTTCATCCTGAATTGGCACAAATCCTGAAACGGATAGTGCAACTCCTCCTGTTCCCTTGCGACCAACCAATATCGCCTCTGATATAACAACTACACCAACGCTGACTGCAAGCTGATTGAACACTATGTGACGAATCCGTTCTGCTTCTCTCCAAGAATCAATAGGTAGCAGTGATATCAACCCCGTAGACGCGTCAACTGCTTCTATGCCGCCATTCCTGAAATAGGTTCCCTTCTTCAGGGTTAATATATTGCCATCTGCTTCTCGACCAATAACTTTGTCGGACTCACTAAGGAGCAATTCCGCGACTTGCGCAGAAATACCAAGTTGTGTAGATAATTCAATCGCTTTAAGTGAGGGCACGACATCTTCTAAACGCACTACTCGCCCTTGGCTAAACGAGACATACTTGCTAGGGATTGCAATGACATCCCCATGATTGATCGGCACATCTGATTGCTTTATAGCTGTCATCAAACTTTCCAATAGATCGAAATTGGATGTTGAAACAGGAACTTCGATACTTATCATTTGTAGCATTTCGTGTCTCTTTCACCCATATAACTGTTCGAATATGCAAATCGGCTTGATCGAGCTAAAGCAAATTCATGACTTGACGAAGTAAACTAGTCCCGTCACCACTGTCACCGCGTATTTATTCACCTACCCATAAAAGGTAGGCTGGCGAGCGAGGACTAAAGAGAGGACATCAAGGATGGTGCGTCGCTGTCGTCGGGCAGTTTCGAGA
>JARCMD010000207.1 GCA_030248885.1 Leptolyngbyaceae cyanobacterium MP9P1.79
GCCTCATTCTTTCGTTCTACTTCGCGTTATGCCTAATCTAAACCAAACGAGATAGTAGGCTTTTCAAGGTTATTACTTTTCCAATGAATCAGCCCTGCCAATTCTGGGGGGCTTTTGAGCCGTTTTTGTTCAAAGTCCCCCAGAATTGGGGGATTTAGGGGGTGGATCAGGGCGCAATTTGTGTTTACAAACATTTTCTTAGGGCGTGTCATCAATTTAGCCAAATCACGGTAGCAGCTAGGTAAATCGCCCCAAGAAAGTTGATTGCCCGCTTATCGTAACGTCCTGCGATCGCCCGGTATTGATTCAGCTTGACCAAGAAATTCTCAATTAAATGCCGCGCTTCGTATAAATCTTTTTCTGGGGGGAATGATAGCTGCTGTTCATGCATCCATTAAGTAGACCAGTGATCATAAAAAAAGGGGGACACTCGATCGAGTGTCCCCCTTTTTTTATGAATCTTTTTACGAAGCTTCGACTAAACCAGGGCGGGCACAGGTGTAGCCCAGCGATCGAGCATTTTGCCCAAGGGTGCCAACTCCTTCATCAATTGGTCGAAGCGATCGGGGGTAAGAGATTGGGGCCCGTCGGATAGCGCTTTTGACGGGTTGGGATGCACCTCAATCATCAGCGCATCAGTACCGGCGGCGATCGAAGCCATAGCCATGGAAGGTACAAAGTTAGCCCAGCCCGTCCCGTGACTGGGATCAATCATAATGGGCAAGTGAGTCAGGGTTCGCAACACAGGCACAACCGACAAGTCCAGGGTATTGCGAGTGTATTGGCGATCGAAGGTGCGAATACCGCGTTCGCAGAGAATGACATTGGGGTTGCCTGCTGCCAAAATATATTCCGCTGCCATCAACCAATCTTCGATCGTGGCTGCCATGCCCCGTTTGAGCAGCACTGGCTTATCCTGCGCTCCTACTTTCTTCAGAAGAGAAAAGTTTTGCATGTTGCGGGCCCCGACTTGCACCACATCCGCAACCTCAGAAATCCGTTCCAAATCAGCCGTATCCATCACTTCAGTGATAATTCCCAAGCCCGTTGCAGCACGGGCAGTTGCCAACAGATCCAAAGCACTATCCCCGTGACCCTGAAATGCGTAGGGAGAGGTGCGAGGTTTGTAGGCACCGCCCCGCAGAAAATGTGCCCCTGCCGCCTTCACACGTCGGGCAGTTTCCACGATCATGTCTTCGTTCTCTACAGAGCAGGGGCCTGCTGTGATCACGATCGGATGATGCTCACTGAAATGCACATCACCATTGAGAGTAGGCACTACGATATCGCTGGCCTCACCATGACGGTACTCGCGGCTGGCCCGTTTAAATGGCTGCTCCACACGCAGCACCTGTTCAATCCAAGGGCTACACTCTCTAATTTGTAGCGGGTCTAAATCAATCGTATCTCCTACCAAACCCAACACAACCTTATGCTTGCCCACAATTTTCTCTGGAGTTAGACCCCAGGATTGAAGTTCAGTGCAGATTCGGGCAATTTCGGGTTCCGGGGAGCCACTTTTCATCACAACAATCATGGAAGATACTCCTAATTAAATAAATAATACCGAAATAGAATTTTATGGGTACAGTCCGGTCAGTCCCAATCTGAATGGAATAAATGCGGCTTACCCTTCAGGCGTTGTCCCTTTCGCCCGCCAAGCACTGGTCATTCGCTCCAAATTGGTTGTAAATTCTGCCCAACCGAGGCGACTTCCAGGGATATCTTCTTCCCAGGATGCGGAGAGTGCCCCGTAGCTCAAGCCCACGACCCCTAACCCAAAACAGCCAAGACTCAGCAGCAAAACAGCGATCGGAGGTAACTTCAGCCACTCATGGCTCACCAGGGTATAGCTGACGACAAACACCAAAATGCTTGCGATCGAAGGCAGTCCACAAAATAGGGTCATGCGACTCACCATACGACGGCTCACCGACTCTGGAATCTCCATTCCTTCACGGGAGACAGCTTCTTTTTGGGGAGTCTCTTTCTCAGCTTTGAGACGAGTAGGCTTAGAGGTACTAGACTGGACACTACCAAGCTTAGCAGTGCCAGAGCCAGATTTCTGAGGCGTAGACTTTGGCTGTTTGGATTGCGACTGCTTGGGCTGGGCAACGTCAGCCGCTTTCTTGCGACGTTTGGTTGGCTCAAAGGGCAACGTAATCCGTCCCCTGGCATCACTTGCAGGAGCAGGGATAAGGGGCTGATCACCAGCGTCGTCAGGAGAGTTGTTTGAAAGCTTGGCAGGCATGGAAAATCCTTACATTGACTGCAAATAGTAATTGCGAGGATTAACCGCGAATGCCCAAGCGACCAATTAATGCTTTGTAGCGGTCTTGACTTCCTTCTTGAATGTAGGCAAGTAAGCGCTTGCGATGACCGATCATTTTCAGGAGTCCTCGGCGGGAAATGTGGTCTTTCTTGTTGGTTTTGAGATGGGCGCTCAGCTTGTTAATGCGTTCAGTCAGCATAGCGACCTGAACATCTGCTGATCCGGTGTCTGTCTCGTGAACCTGGTATTCGGTAATGATTTCGTGTTTACGCTGTTGCAGCAGAGTCATAGTACGACTGATGTTTCAATGAGTTTAGCAGTCATTCATATTATCATAGCCATGCCGGAGGATGGGGAAGTTTTGCCACATCCACGTCTTTATCTTTGTTTTTGCAGTGTTTTTGCAATAGTTTGTAACTTTGCGGTTTGCAAGTTTGGTGCTACCTCGGACTCTCACGCATGAACCCGATGCTTAGGGGATTTCTAGAAAAGTTTATACCAGGCACCGGAAGGGCGAAGCATCCGGGCAATGACCTTCTGGTCGATTCAAGGCTCTGTCTGCCGGATGCTTCGCCCC
>JARCMD010000208.1 GCA_030248885.1 Leptolyngbyaceae cyanobacterium MP9P1.79
AGTTTTGAGTTTTGAGTTTTGAGTTTTGAGTGCTGCTCACTTAGGGATCTGCGGGTTAATAGTGTCCCACTCAGACGGGTTTCGACTCCTTCGACGGCGCTCAGCACAAGTGCGCTCAACCCTCAACCGTCGAGAGTTGAGCGCAGTCGAAACGCGGATCGGAGATCTGCAAAAGTGAGATGCACCCAAAACCACACGCTAATTTACAAGCACTTCCTTATAGCTTGGTAATCACTTTTGTCAAATAGCGGGGCCGATCGACATCAATGCCTCGATGCAGGGCGATGGCGCAAGACAGCAGTTGCAGCGGAATCACATTGAGGATGGGGGAGAGTAATTCATCGCTCTCTGGCACCCGCAGCACGGCATCAAATAGCGTTCCAGGGTCTGATTTAGGGGTGATGGCGATCGTATATGCCCCCGTTGCTCTGATTTTTTGCAGGTTGGACAGCAGAGTATCGTGGGTTGAGCCAGGCGTGACGATCGCCACAACAGCGACACCTGCATCTAAAACTGCGATCGGCCCATGCATAAACTCACCAGCGTGGTAGCCCTCTGCATGGATGTAAGTTGTTTCCTTCAGCTTCAGCGCTCCTTCCAAGGCGATCGGGGCATTGATCCCGCGCCCCAGACAGAGGATGCTTTTCGTCGTTGCTAAGCGCTCAGCTAAAAATTGCACCCGGCTGATCTTCGTCTGTAAAATCTCTTCTACCTGGCTGGGTAATTGCTGCAATCCCTTCAGCAGCCGATCGCGCTGCCCAGGAGCGAGGGTTTGACGCGACTCCGCCAGATCTAATGCCAACGCATAGAACGCCATGATCTGGGCGACAAAGGTTTTGGTGGCAGCGATCGACACTTCAGTTCCCGCCGGGGCTACGATCCCATAATCAACGTGTTGAATTAAGCGACTACCTGGCTGGTTTGTGATCCCCATCGTGGGCAAGGGCACTTCAGGGAACTGGGTCAGCCACGCTGCTTGCACGAGTTTGAGGGCGGTTAGCGTATCTGCTGTCTCGCCCGACTGCGTGACCCCAATAACCAGAGTCCCTGGAGTGGGAGATGTAGGCTGATCACACACCTCTGGGGCGCTGCGGACGATCGTGGGCAGGTGGGCAATTTCTTCTAGCAGATACTTTCCCACCAAGCTGGCGTGTAGGCTGCTCCCGCAGGCCAAAATCTGAATTTGGTGAATGCCCACTCTCAGCTCAGGGGGTAGGTGAACCGCAGATCTGGGCAGTTGGGCGATCGGGTCACTTGGGCGCAGTGAAAAAACGTCCAAACAGGTACGCAGGACTGCGGGTTGCTGCTGAATTTCTTGGAGCATGAAGGGCTGGGCGGAAGCTATGCCAGGAAGCGTACCGCTCTGCCATTGCTCTATACCCTGGACATAAACGGCATCAAAAATTCTCTCTAGCTCAGGATGAGTCCCCCGCACTCGGTCAATGACGCGCTTTGCCCACTCAAAATAGGCTTGCTTGCGTTCGATCGGCCAATTAGCGGGAGGCGAGGCAACAATATCCCGCAGATTGGAAATTTTGTCAGCCAGTTTAATAAGTTTTGCCGATGGGCTGATGTGGGCGGCATGGTCAATCTGGCGTTGTTTCCGTTCGTCCTTGGGCAGGGAGCGATCGTCTGTCACTTCCCGCACTACGCTCTCAATCGGCTCCCCAAACTCCTGTCGCAGTTCGTCAAAGGTGGTTTCCGTATCCTCTACGGTGTCGTGCAAGAGTGCGCCGATAATTGCCACCGCATCCGTCACACCTGCCTCCCACAGCAAGTTTGCCAGGGCGATCGGGTGATTGATATAGGGGGATGCCGCTAAATCTTTGCGTCGCTGATTCCGATGCTTCTGGGCAGCAAAGTTAAGTGCTTTCAGGATTGCCCCTATCTGTTCAGCGTCCATTTTATGCAGCATGGGCAAGACTACTCCTCGCATCATAAACCAAGGTTAGATGAACAATGTCAGTTGAAGCTTTGACCGAGTTGCAGCATAGAATGGGCTATAGCGATGCCAACTGAGTTTGAATTCTCATCTGTAGCGCCTCCATCCGTGCCTGTCCGCTATGACAGCACCTTCCTCGATCGCTGCTGAGCAACACACCCTGAAATATTCCGGGCTTGGGTCAGGCAGCAAATTGCGCTTAAATTTTTAGATCTATGACTTCTGTTGCCGATTCTCTCACCGAAGAACCCTTGGTCAACGATCGCCCGATCGCGGTTGAGACGAGCGATTTGCGAAAGGTCTACCGCAGTGGGTTCTGGCTCAATCAAAAAGTCGTTTCCCTTAAAGGGTGCAGCCTGACGGTGTATCAGGGCGAAACCTTTGGCTTGCTGGGCCCCAATGGCGCAGGAAAAACCACGCTACTGAAATCACTGTTGGGGATCGTGCGGACAACAGCGGGGCGGGGATCATTGCTGGGGAGACCTTTGGGCGATCGGGCAGTCAAGCAATACATCGGCTATTTGCCCGAAAATCCCTACTTCTACGATTTTCTCACGGGGTGGGAACTGCTGAAATTCACGGCGGGATTGTTCCAGATTCCCGGCGATGTGCAACGCCAACGGATTCCCCAAATCCTGGACTTGGTGGGACTCGCGCAGTCCACTGCCAAGAAAAAGCAACTCCGCCGCTATTCTAAAGGCATGTTGCAACGGATTGGACTCGCTCAGTCCTTGATCAACGATCCCAAGCTAGTATTTTTGGATGAGCCGATGTCGGGGCTAGATCCCATGGGACGCTATCAGATTCGGGAAATTATTCTTTCGCTCAAGTCTCAAGGCAAAACCATCTTTTTCAACAGTCATGTTCTATCCGATGTGGAGAAAATCTGCGATCGGGTGGCCATTCTAGCCCAAGGCGAACTGATTTGCGTTGGCTCCCTCACAGAACTGCTGGGCACGACGGATCAATATTTCATCAAGGTTAAAGGCGGCAGCCCTGACACGTTGCAAACGCGAGTTCCAGATCTGGCGTTCCAAGATGGTCTGTGGCAAGGACATTTAGTGGGTAGTCCCCAAGATTTCATCGCCAGTCTGCGCTTGATGGACGCTCAGCTTGTATCGATGCAACTCGCCCGGCCGTCTCTAGAGGAATTCTTTGTGCAACAACTGCGCGATCGAGACATTTACACTAGCAGTTGAGGACGGTGAGAAACTAGGGGCTGCCAACTTGCCATGCACGGATGGACTTATCCTCACTACCACTAACTAATGTTTTTCCATCCGGGGCAAAGCTGACTGATTGAATCGACGCAGTGTGACCTGTCAATGTGCCAATGATGGTTTTGTCTGCAATGCTACCGATTTTAATCCAGCGGTCACTAGAAGCTGCAAATGTTCGTCCGTTTGGGTTCATTGAAATGCTGTAGATAAATCCATCGGTTTGCAGGGTTGTCAGAAGTTCGCCTGTGTCCAAATTCCACAACTTGATAGTCCGATCGAAGCCACCGCTGACAAGGGTTTCTCCATCTGGGCTGAAAGCGATCGATCTCACAAGTCCTCCGTGTCCGCTGAGAGTTTGGACTGGCTGACCATCGCTCAAATCCCAAAGCGTAATTGTTTTGGCTTCTCCCGCACTAGCCAGTTGTTTGCCATCTGGACTAAAAGCGACCGCATAAACCACCTCTGAAGACACACCCTGGATTGTCTTGAACAATTTGCCACTCCGAATGAACCACAATTTAACCGTGCCATCGCCAGCGGCTGTGGCGATCGTTTGTCCACTACGACTGAAGGCGATCGAATACACATCCCCATTGAAATCTCTCAGCACAGTGACTACAACATTGGTGCGAAGATCCCACACTTTCACAGTTTTGTCTTGCCCCGAAGTGGCCAAAAAGCGACCATCTGGACTGAACACAACCACACGGACACCGCGCAAGTGCCCTGGCAAAGTAGTCCGAACCTTGAGGGTTTGCAAATCCCAGATTAAAACACCCCCCCCTTTGCTTCCACTGGCTAGCAGTTTTCCGTCAGGGCTGACAGCAACTGCCGTCACGGAATACTCAGCTTCCAAAGTTTTGAGCAAAGCAACTCCCATTGGTAAATTGCTTGGTTCATTAGTGTTTGGGCGCACAGTAGTGATATTAGGTTCAATATTGATGAGTCCTACACCTTGGAGTCCAGTTGTGGTTGTAGAAGACATCTGAAAGGTTCTTAGACGTTCGGGACCATTTGAGGTTGTAGGAGGCTGAGGGGTTCCTGGACGTTGGAGTCTAGTTGCTCCTTCGGGGGGTTTAGGCCGTGTTCCTGTGGGGGGTTTCCCTGGAGGTGGGGTGACAGGCGGGTCGATTGAAGAGATATTTGTTGGCAGAGTAACCCCACTACCTTTACTCAATGCTAATTGGTAAGCAGTTAACTTTGGGCTACCTTGCGCTAGTTCTTGAGCTTTCTGAGTATCCCCCCTTGCTCCTTCATCATCAGCCGCAAGCGATCGAATCTGGCTACGACGGTAGAACATGACTGGGTTTTCGGGGTCTAGGCGAATCGCCTCCTTAATATCTTGGTTGGCGGCTCTAATGTCTTTGACCTGCACTAAGCTGACTCCCCGCAAGCTGTAGGCATCCGCAGAACGAGAATCTAACTGAATGGCTCGGCTCAGTGTCTTGATCGCTTCTTGATGTTGTTTCAGTTGAGCATAGGCTGCACCTAGCAACAGATAGGCTTCAGCAGACTGCGGCGATACTACCAGAGCTTGATTAGCATCCTTCACTGCGCCTGAAAACTCACCTTGAGCAAAGCGGGCATAGCCACGCTTCAGATAGCCATGAGGAAACTTGGTATCAAACCGGAATGCTTGGGAGAAATCGCTAACAGAGCCTGCATAATCTTGCTTGGCAAGTTTTTGCATACCTTGCTCGTAATAAGCCTTGGGCGCTAGTTTCCAGAAGAGATCGATCGGCATCCCCACATTAAATCCTGGTTTCCCCCCGTCTTGGGCCTGCGTTCTGCCGTGAATGCCAATGACATGTCCATTGCTATCTAAGACGGGCCCACCACTCATACCAACTGAGGTAATGTTTGTGTAAACTATTGCGTAACCATCAGCTAGTGCTGGAGGGCGAGCTGAAACTTGACCCGATGTCACCTGATTAATGCTTGTTGTAATTACGGCACCAGGTTCAGGAAACCCAGAGATGTATACTTCTGCGCCAACTCCTGCACGAGATGCACTGTTCGCCAGTGTAGCTACGGTATAAGAGTTGGAACTGGTGAATAGTATGATCACCAAATCTACATCCGGTAATTTGATCACGCTTTTGTAGTCAACCGGGTGCTTATTTCCATCTACCGTTTGAACTTCATACTTATCTTCGGTTGGAATTACGTGTTTGGCAGTTAAGACGTAGTAAGTGTTGCCTTCTCTAGCAATCAAAACACCTGAACCTGGATTTTGATCATTACTATCAATGAGAACCGTGACAGCTTTAGCAATCTTGCTCACTTCGCTTGCGGATAGCGCAACTACCGCTGGCGAGTGCATGACGACAAGGGCACCAACGATCGCAGTGCCAGTCAGAAGTGCAGTGAGGTTAGATTGAAACTTCATAATATGCAGCGCTAAAGGAGTAGTGAAATGGGCAAGGCGAGAAGCGTTTACCAGAGCGGTGAAGACAAGGGTTTGAGGGGGCGAATTGGTGTTGGGGGGACGATCGGCAGGACACGATTCGCTGGCACTGATGGCGGTAGTGAAACTGGGGCGGACGATTCTGGTGATAGAAGTTCTAGGGCCCGATCGTAAGCAGCAAGTGCTTCTGGATAGCGTCCTAAGCGGACTAACACATCTCCTCTCAGTTGCCACGTTGTTAAATGAGTTGGCTCAATGCCCAATACCCGATCGGCAGCTTGGAGCGCCTCAGTATAACGCCCTAGCTGAAACAGGGTTTGCCCGCGAGCAAGTAATAATAGGTTTAAATAGGCAGTGTCTGAAGTTGGGCGGGTTGAGCAATTACCCATTGTTGAACCCATCTCAGAGCTAGTCCTCCTTGGCAGTTCCGATCGGTTTTTTCTAGCATTCCCTGATAAACGGCAAGACTCCCATTGACTTAAATTTTGTTTTGCCAGATCCCATTGAAAGGGAATTTTAGACAAATCTTTTGTGATCTCGGCGGCGGTCACGGGTTGTACTGATGTTCCTAACCTAAGCACACCGACCAAGACAAGCATCATAAATTGAGGGCAGTGCTGACGAATCAAAGCTTGCATGATGGCTTCAAGCATAGGAGTTAGGGTTCAAGAATTTTGACGAGAATGCGAGTCAGACTTTCTAGATCATCTGGAACGCGATAAAGAGTTAATCCCTGTTGAATTTGCTTTTGCTCTCGGTGCAGGATGCCGAATTGCCAGATATCGCCTGTGGAAACGGCTCCTTGCAGCATCGGTTGCTCACTATCTGTCGATTTGTCGAGGGCGACTAGCTCAACAGCGAGTTGAGTAAAACCCTTGGCTAAGTCGGCATTTTTGGCCTCGATGACCAGCAGTTTGCCAACTGAGTAGAGGTAGTAGTTAAGGGAGCCTTTGAGTTGTTCGGTGACAGTGAGGGGATATTCGATGCGAAGTTGGGCACGGGTATAATGCACTACGTCTAGTAGCAGGGGAGCGATCAGCAGTTCGCGATGGGCAGTTTCGCTGGTGAGACTGATGTAGGGGAGGCTTTCTTCAATGCGATTTTTGAGGTTGTCGAGCCGATCGAGGTTTGCGGTTGATTGCGGTAGAGAGAGGAGCGATCGCTGGAGGGTATAGCCAAATTCTGCCAGAATGTCTTCTGGCTCATAGGCCATCTCAAAGTATTGCCTAAAGGTGTAGGACTGTCCCGGATGGAGAATAGCAGGTCTGGTCATGGAGGATGGCTCCTATTTAATCGGGAATCCAGGAATCGTTTCATCAATTCGCTGCATCAGACGCGTGGTTTCCTGGGGAGCCATTACAATGCGTTGATTGTGGGTGAAATCGAAATTTAGGCGTCATCTAGCCTCTGGTGTCACGCAATTGAGCGCAGCACTGGCTTTTGCCTGCAAAACCAATACGTTGTAGGCAGTTTCTGGAGTGGGAGTGGGACTGGCGAGAGGAGGCATTGTCGTGAGGGGATGGATTATTGGTGTTTTGGCAGATTGCAAGGACTTGGGTAGCAAGCGCAAAAACGTTTCAGTGGGAATCGCCCAGCTAAATTCAGGAATGACGTTTTGCAGGGGCGCACAGGGACTGGAGCCATCAAAATAGTTGCGATCGGCTGCCCAAAGGGGACGGGCATGAATCCCATTGATGCCTACCAACTCACCATTTTGGTTCAGCACGGGGCCGCCACTCATGCCTTTTTCCACATCATTGGTATAGCCAAGCTGATAGCCTTCTTCAAAGGCCTTGGCTGCAAACAAAGATACGTTTCCCTCAGTGAATTTAAACCCTGTAGCATCAACAGCTTGGGAGTTGTAGGGAAATCCCGTTGAAAAGACTGCTTCGCCAACCTTCAAGGGTTCTGCACTGCCCAGACGGACGATCGGATAGGCGATCGGGCTACGAAACTGGAGAATGGCTAAATCGTATTTCTGAAATGCTTTAACGGGGTAGGGCTGAGCCGTATGAATCTGTCCATCTGCTGTCTGGATTTTGTAGGGTGCGTCTGCCAGAACATGTTGATTGGTCACGACTGTATAAACCGAGTTCTGGTGCTGAACCAGTACACCCGATCCCCAACTTTTGCCAGAAATTACTTTGACTGTAATCTGTCTGCTGTCAGTTTGCAGGGTGCTGACCAGATTCTGCTGGGGTACTTCATTGTTGCTTGCCGAGGCCGAGTCAACTACAACGGGTAGCACAGCCCTTTGCGGCTCTAGACATCCAAACAGCAAGCCTGCGAGTAGCCCCGACACCACATAGCGCGATCGTCTATTCACGCTCACCTCACTCTACTTCTCTATGCAAAAACGAATCTTTAAAGACTTGAAAAGTGGAGAGAAAAAAGAATTAGTAGTTCTGGGTTGAGACTGCTTCTTCTTTCTCTTCACTTAAACATCTACTCACAAAAGTCAACTGGGAGAGGTAGATCACTTGCCAGGTGCATTCCTTAGTAGCTCATCAACGCTGATGTAAATCCGTTCCTTGCTCAATTCTGCGCTTTCATTCACAGGATTAACGCCTGACCCATAAGTCTGTAGGTTAAGCAGTTGGCGCAGGGCTTTGTTGGGGTTGTTTCCCTGCCTCAACGTTAGCAATAAGCCATTTTCAATGCAATCGCCACCTTTTGCTGCTGCAATGCACAGGACGTGCATCCCATTAATTTTACCTGTAGTGATGTATTTCAGGGTGCCTTGAGCATAAAAGCGTTGAAATCGCTCAGATACTTCCTGACAACGACGCTCTGGTGTCCAGCCGTTGCTACTAAAATACTCGGATTTGAACTGAATGATGGGATGAGTACGTCCTGACCGTTGGGCGACAGTTGCGGGAATACCATTTTGGGTGCCACAAAAGAAGCGAGTTTCCTGTGCCTGTACAGGGTTGATCATTGGCAGTGCGAACACGGAAACGGCGGAAAATGCTAACCCTAGCGCAAATGTTTGCTTTAATTTCATGGTTGGATATCTCTGGTGAGTGTGTAAAAGACTAACAATAATTTATCTTAAAATAGATTTAAATCATTGCGTAATCATACGGAATCTTTTCTTCATCAAAAATTCATCTTTCGTGAGAAAGCAGGATGATCGATGAAGTTTACGAAAAGAATATTAGGGCCACAGAGGTTTCTCAAGTGGAGTAGGTCCAGATGGTGCAGGAGGCGGCTGACCATTTCCCCCGTTTGAACCTGTTCCTGTAGTTCCCCTATCATCTTCTATCCCCGGAGGGTCGAGCGGATCTCTAATTGTGTCAATAGGAGGTGGATTGCAAATTGTGATTCTGTTATCAACCAGTTTCAGCTTCTGCGTATATTCACCAGTTTTGGTTTTGGCTGAGGCAAGTAGTAAAGACGATGTGGGGATTTTTTCAAGGTCTGCTTTGGCTTTTTCCCAATCGGTGCGGGCTTTCTCTAGTGCCTCCATATCGCACGATTTTTCGGTTTTCTGCCATGCTTGAGCGGCGGCAGTGGCCGCAGTGTTTGCTGTGCCTAGCTGCTTTTGAAAGCTGCTCTCCTTAGTGAGACGGGCTTCTAAGGTCTTTAAGCTAGCTTCGTAGCCTGGTAGCACTTTTTGCACATCTGGGCGAATTTTGGCGTTGGCAGGAATGGTGCGGAGGGAGGCAATGGCTTGGTCGAGCCGACCGCGAACATCCTGCAATTCGGCAAAGGTTGTCACATTACCTGCATCGTCTTGGGCAGATGCTGCTTGCTGCTTGGCTTTGCTGAACCGATCGCTCCACTCCTGGCAATTGCCCAAAGCGCTACACAATCCAGGGATGTGGGGCGACGAGAACCAGCTACCGACTAGCAATATGGCTACGCCGCTTGCAATGGCGATCGGTA
>JARCMD010000209.1 GCA_030248885.1 Leptolyngbyaceae cyanobacterium MP9P1.79
CAGCTAGAAGCACTAGGCGAAGCATTGTTGGACTTCAGCACGATCGCTGACCTGGAACATTGGCTACAAACTCATCAGGAAGGGTGAAGCACGATCGCCACCTTTTCGATCGAGGCGATCACACTCATTATAGAAAGAACAGCCGATTGAGATTCCAGTAAAAGTCCCTAAGTTTTTACTGAAATCTCAAACCCTAAGAAGTAGTTGGGTTACCTAGTACGAACATCCAAGGTTTTATAAATTAAATATAGATGATAGGTAACGACACTAACTATAGTTATCGAAATGACAGCGGAAATATAGGACTCATTTTCTGCGAATTACCAAGAGCAAGTTGGATCTGCCTCCAGTTGTAGAACATAGAGAGATATATCATTTCCATATTTACCCAATGAATTAATGACCGAACAATTCGATAATGTTCCTAAATGTGGTGTTCTGCTATTTGGTTGTGTAGGTTGAAGCGGTTGTAAAGATCTTCAAGAAAAAGACGATAGTAAGCGTAAGAGCTTCGGCTTATAAGCAACAATCCTAGATTTGTGATAGCAGTCCATCCAACTCCTGCAATAAAAAACGCTTTGGCTACATAAAAAGCTGGCCGTCCCGAAAAAGGGTCAAGCTTACTAGGTATTTGGTCAGGTAACATCTCCCTCATGTGTACTACTATAAAAACTTTGAGTAGACACCCTGCAATAGTTGCCAATTCAAGTACTACTTCCATTGCCGAAAGAGGAGCGTTAAGCCTTGATTTCTGAGTCATAAATGTACTTCTTGGTGAAGGAAAAGATTGCTGGTAGGGAAAAGTAATGCCAACAATGAACTTATAAATGTGATTACCAAGTTAGAAAGTGTTCGCAGTTCAGAAAGCTAAGCAATGTAGAACATTGCCCAAAGCATTACAATTCCAGCACCCAATTCTACTCCAGCTAAGAAACTCGATAGAAATAAGAATTTTGCTAAGAACCTTGTAAGTTGAGGTCTTAATAAAGATAAGGTATTTTTTCGTTCTGCTCTTTCATCCATAATTCCTATATAGGTTGAACAGCGGGTTGGTCGATCGCACAGCCCAGCACCTTCAAATTCAAAGCATAACCTGCGGTCACTAAATAAATGGGATCGGCGATCGTTCCTATGCGGCGCACCAAGCGACCTAGCCGATCGCGAAAGCTGCGACCACTGGCGTAGGCAGGCACAACGCCCCACCCTGTTTCCTCTGCCACCAAAATGATCTGACAACGGCTTTGCTGCAACCCTGTGAGCAACTCCTGCTCAGTTTGCTGCCAAACAGACTCATCCTGTTCCAGCAGATTAGCCAGCCAAGTGCCGAGGGAATCTATCAGCAAGCAATCTTGCTCGGAGGCGGTTTGGATTGCATGGGTCAACTCAATGGGCACCTGCAATATTGCCCAATCCTGCGGGCGACGCAGGCGATGATGTTCAATCCGCGCTTGCCACTCCAAATCAGCGGGATCGCTTTGGGCAGTGGCAATGTAGGTGACCGATCGCTGGGATGCGATCGCCAATTTTTCCGCCCACTCACTTTTGCCCGATCGAGCAGGGCCCGTCACCAAAATCAAACGTCCTGCTTCAGGCATATTAGAGGCGATCGAATACATTGCCAGCCCCTTGACCGCTCACCAACGTACCGCAGCCGAAAAATAGGAACAGCGGTAAGTGTCCGTAGGGCGCATTGCCTTTGAACAGGATATCTGGGTAGGCGAGCCATTGGCCGCTGGCTCGCCAGCCCACGGCATCTCCGAATTTTTCCCACACTGCCTGGGTGTTGGTGCGGGTTCCCCCCAAGCTGAGGTAGATGTGCTTTTGGACACTGAAACCAAACCGCCCTTCACTGTAGTAAGACCACAATTGGTCGATCGTGCGGAGATCGGTGCGGGGCAGCTTGTCGATATCTTTGGGCATCACGAACCCAGTTTCAACGTGACGATCGCCCGCCACTTCCATAATCTTGCTGCCCGTTTCGTTGTCCGCTTCTTGCCATCGTTTTGCGGCTAGCAGCAGTTCCAGCTTTGTGAAATCAATGCCCCTCGCAGATTTGGGGGCGGGTTTTTGGGGGAGTGGTCGCAGTTCATGATTGCTAATTGTGGCCAATTGCACCCGCTTCAGGGCCTTCAACACCTCATCCGCAGATTGATAGCGACTGGCGATTCCCTTTTCTACGAGCTTATCTATAATTCTGGCTAGACTACCGCTAATCGGTTGGGGCACTGCCGATCGCCACGTCCATTTGAATTGGGAGTAGTCGAACAAGTCAAGTGGATTTTGCTGAGTCAACAGGTAAAGGCATGTTGCCCCCAAGCCATATAAATCTGTGGCAAAATTAATGCCCCGTCCCGCTTCTTGTTCTGGGGCCCCATAGCCCAGGGTGTAAAGGCGGGTGGCTGTTCGGGCGAGGGCCGTTTGGGTGGCCGCTTTGGCGGCTCCAAAGTCCACCAGCACCAGCCGACCATCGCTACGTCGCCGGAGAATATTTGCTGGCTTTAAGTCCCGATGAATCACCTCATGGGCGTGGATGAACTTAAGCACGGGCAACAAGTCCAGCAATAAATCCCGAATTTGAGTTTCAGTGAAGGGAGTTTTCTGCTGCTCCAACTCTTCGTGCAGGTTTGGCCCTTCAATATATTGCTGCACCAAGTATCGACTGCCGTCTTGCTCGAAGTATTCAAACAAAATGGGGATTTGGGGGTGCTGATCTAGTTGCAAGAGCCGATCGGCCTCCTGCTCAAACAAGCGCACCGCTTCTGCCAAGGCGGTCGGATTATTCTGCACCTCTGGATCGGGGAAAAATTGCTTGATGACTGCACGGGCGTTGCCGCGCCCCTGATCTTCGACTAAATAGGTGCGGCCAAAGCCTCCCTGTCCGATCGATCGCAGAAATCGGTAGCGGTCTTTCAGCACAAAGCGAGTGCCGCAACTCTGGCAAAAATTGGTTCCATCAGGATTTTGCTTTCCACAATCAGGGTTGAGGCAAGGGAGCATGGCATCAGACAGGGGAGCTACAAAATCATCATAGAGTCTGTTATGGAAGGTTAGCCTAGATCCTTGACTCAGAGTAGAAACCGGGTTTCCAGCGCCCAGAGTTGAGGCAAATCCTTGATTTCTTTGGTGAGAAATCCGGTTTCTGGATGCCTGTTGAGTAGGGTGCTGGCGCTGAGCTAGCCTTATGAAATTTCCAGAAAAGCTTATACCTGGCACCGGAAGGGCGAAGCATCCGGGCAATAACCTTCTGGTCGGTTCAAGGGCTGATCTGCCGGATGCTTCGCCCCTACAGTAGTGACATCTTGCTCAGAAATATCCTTCGTTCTTGCCTACACCTGAGAAAAA
Organism: Leptolyngbyaceae cyanobacterium MP9P1.79; assembly: GCA_030248885.1. Taxonomy (GTDB): domain Bacteria; phylum Cyanobacteriota; class Cyanobacteriia; order JARCMD01; family JARCMD01; genus JARCMD01. The sequence goes on from JARCMD010000209.1 coordinate 3,343, forward strand.
ATAACCTGCCTGCGGGATCTGCTCAAAAATTCTGCGATCGTGTCTTAGTCTGGTTATCCTGGAATGTATGGGTATCTTCCTGAACGGTTACAGCCCCCTCAAAATCCCAGCGATCGTTGCTCCCCGCTAAACTTATATGTCACTGATGTTGCGCCGATACGGTATGTTTGGTTTTCTATTTACCCTTTGCCTTGTTGCCGTGTTGAATCTTTCCGGCAACTCAGCCTTAACTCAATCTCTTCCTGCCAGCAATTCACTTCAACCCTCACCTCAATTTATGGAGAATGCCCCCATTAGCAGTCAGCCGACCAGTCAGCCAGCCACCCCAACCCCTCCGGCGGCGCTCTCCTTGACCCAAGGTGTGCGTAAAACGGTGCTGGACAATGGCTTGACGGTGCTGACAAAGGAAATCCACACGGCTCCTGTTGTCAGTGTGCAGGTGTGGTATCGCGTCGGGTCACGCAACGAAACAGCCGGAATCAATGGAATTTCGCACCAACTAGAGCATTTAATGTTCAAGGGCACAGCGACTCGTCCGATTCAGTTTGGTCGTTTGTTTAGCGCTTTGGGAAGTCAGTCCAATGCCTTCACCAGTTATGACCAGACTGCCTACTTTGGCACTGTGGAGCGCGATAAATTGGATGCCTTGTTGGTCTTGGAAGCCGATCGGATGCAGGGTTCCCTGATTACCGATGAGCATTTGACAAGTGAGAAACGGGTCGTGATCTCCGAGCTACAGGGATATGAAAATAGCCCTGGCTACCGTTTGAGTCGGGCTGTGATGCGAGCAGCTTTCCCCGATCTGCCCTATGGGTTACCCGTCGGCGGCACGAAGTCAGATGTGGAGAAATTCACCCTAGAACAGGTGGAAAGCTATTACCGGAAGTACTACAGTCCCGGCAATGCCACCCTGATCATTGCTGGAGACTTTAAAACAGACCCCACCTTGGAGAAAGTTAAAGCCTACTACGGCAAGATTCCCAAGGGCAATATTCAAAACCAACCGCCAGCGCCCCAAGCTCCTCCGATCGCTAAGGATGCCAAACCCCGTGAGCCGATCGTCCTGAGACAGGCAGGCAGCGCGCCCCTCTTGCAAGCAATCTATCCTCTGCCCAATGTCACCCACCCTGATGTGGCGGCGCTGGATCTGTTGGATGGCGTATTGACCGGGGGACGAAGTAGCCGACTCTATCAATCTCTGGTAGAAACGGGCTTAGCCAGCGATGTCGGCGGCTATGCGGCCAATTTAATTGGCACGGGTTGGTATAACTTCAGTGTGACAGCGGCTCCCAATCAGGCATTGGCAAAAATTGACCAAGTTTTACAGCAGGAGATTGTGACCCTGCAAACCAAAGCCGTGACGGAGGAGGAGTTGAATCGGGCCAAGACCCAGATTCGCTCCAGTGTGTTGCTGCAAAATCGGGATGTCACCAGTCAGGCGCAGCAGTTGGGCAATGACCAGACGATCGCCGGGGACTACACCTTCACCGATCGCTACCTCGCTGCCATGCAAACCGTGACAGCGGCAGATGTCCAGCGAGTCGCCAAGACCTATTTTCAACCCGCAAGCCGCACCGTCGGTTACTTTGAACCGACTCAGCCCGATGGCCAACCCGGCGCAACGGGTGGGAATTTCTCCCAAACTGCTGAGAACTTCAGTCCTGGCGCTCCAGTAGACCCCGCTGAGGTGGCAAAGTACTTGCCTGCTGCTACACCGGGCGACCAACTCCGGCCCCAGGCGTTGCCCGATGAGTTTACGTTACCCAATGGCTTGCAGGTGCTACTGTTCCCCGATCGCAGCAGTCCTACGGTTACTCTGAGTGGTTATGTCCGGGCGGGAACCGAGTTCGACCAACCCGATCGGGCTGGATTGTCCAGTTTCACCGCCAGCAACCTGATGAACGGCACCCAAAGCAAGGACGCGCTGGAGTTGGCGAAAATCTTGGAGAACCGAGGCGCAGGGTTGGGTTTCAGTGCCAACCGAGAAGGGGTGGGGATTGGCGGCAGTGCCTTGTCCACAGATTTACCCGTGTTGCTGGAAACGCTGACGGATGTGCTGCAAAATGCCAATTTCCCTGCTGACGAGTTGGAGCTGAGCCGGAACCGATCGCTCACTGCGCTGAAAGTGGAGCTAGACAGCCCAGCCCGATTGGGGCGCAGGGTGTTTCAGCAAGCGGTGTACCCTGCCAATCATCCCTTCCACAACTTTCCCACTGAGGAAAGCCTAAAACGTGTTACTCGTGGGGATTTGGTGCAATTCCACAAAACCCACTATCGCCCAGATACCACGATCTTGACCCTGGTGGGCGACTTTGATTCCAAGCAGGTGCGTACCTTACTGGAAAAGGGTTTGGGAACCTGGAAGGCGAGTGGTCAAGCTCCTAAAGTGACCTTTCCCACCGTGGCGCTCCCGCCCAAACTGGTGCGCTTGACTCCTTCCTTACCTGGCAAAACCCAGTCCATTACCTACCTGGGATACGGGGGCATCGATCGCCGTGATCCCCGCTATTACACGGTGCTGGTGATGAACCAAATCCTGGGAGGCGATACTCTCTCTAGCCGCTTGGGGACGGAGATCCGCGATCGTCAAGGTTTGACCTACGGCATCTACAGTTACTTCCAAGCCGGACGGGAAAGCGGACCCTTCTTGATTCAAATGCAAACGGCTCCTGAGGATGCAGAAAAGGCAATTAATAGCACGGTGCAACTGCTGCAACAGTTGCGCGATCAGGGGGTCACGGCTAACGAGGTGGCGGCGGCCAAACGATCGCTGACCAGCAGCTATCCGGTTGAACTGGCTGATCCCGACAATTTGGCGGGGGCAATTTTGATGAATGAAGTCTACGGACTGGATAAAGTCGAACTGCGCCAGTTCTCAGACAAAATCCAAGCGGTGACGTTGAATCAGGTGAATCAATCGATTAAAGAGTTGCTTTACCCCGATCGATTGGTAATCGTCACGGCTGGGCCAGGAGTGTCTGCGGCTAAATAAATTAAGGAGTCGGAATTAAATAACCTGCAATTTGTTGGGTTGAGCCTTACATAGCATGCTTCCCGTAGGGTAACCCAACGCCTAGAGATGTTGGATTTCATTCTTCAACCCAACCTACAATACACTTCGGACAGTTTTTGTGGAGGTGCTTGAAACCCTGTTGTACAGCCAATATAGACCCTCACCCTAAATCCCTCTCCCAAGAGGGGAGAGGGACTTCAATCCGGCTCCCCTTCTCCCAGAACGGGAGAAGGGGTTGGGG
>JARCMD010000210.1 GCA_030248885.1 Leptolyngbyaceae cyanobacterium MP9P1.79
CCAGAAGGGGAGAGGGGCTAAAACTGGGTCGGCTCCCCTTCTCCCCCATTGGGAGAAGGGGCTGGGGGATGAGGGCAGACTTTAAGTTGCACATCGCCTCAGCTTATTAAAATTACGATCCTTAGCGGTTTTACAACTATGCTCCCTCCTGCGCCCACTGCATTAAGCGTGCCTCTCAATCAGTATGATTCTCTCCACCTTGCCATGTTTAGCGGCAAAGGAGGCGTAGGTAAAACGACCCTCTCCTGTGGGTTTGCGCGCCATTGGGCCAAGCAGTTTCCCGATGCCCAGATTCTGCTATTGTCCACCGATCCTGCTCATTCTCTGGGAGATGTTCTTCAAATTGCCGTTGCAGATAGCGCCCAGCCCCTAGAAGACTTGCCCAACTTAAGTGTCCGGGCCCTGGATGCCGAAAAACTCCTCCAGACCTTCAAAACTGACTACGGTAATGTTCTGGAACTTCTGGTAGAACGAGGTAGCTTTGTCCAAGGGGAAGATTTAACTCCCGTATGGGATTTGAGTTGGCCAGGATTGGATGAATTGATGGGAATCCTAGAAATTCAACGCCTGTTGCGAGAGCAGGTCGCCGATCGCATTGTGGTGGACATGGCTCCCAGCGGTCATACCCTCAATCTGTTCAAGTTGATGGATTTTCTGGATGGATTCCTGGCAGCTTTGGGATTATTCCAAGAAAAGCACCGCGTCATCAGCGAAACGTTGGCAGGACGCTACACTCCTGACAAAGCCGATACGTTTTTGCAAGAGATGCAGGTTGACTTAGCAGAGGGGCGGCGCTTACTCCAGGATCAGGAACATACCGCTTGCCTCGTGGTGGCCATTGCAGAACCGATGAGCTTGTTGGAAACCGATCGCTTCCTCAAATCTCTGGAAACGCTGCATATTTCCGTGGGCGGGCTGTTCATCAATCACATTTTGCCAGCGGGCATTGACCCCGATCGCTATTTTGAACAGGTGCAGCTTCTAGACAAGTTCCTACCCGTAGCAGGGAATAAACCGCTGTTCCTCGCGCCCCAAACTGCGCTAGAACCGATCGGTGGCGAGGCCCTCGATCGGCTAATGGCTGGAATTCAAGTCGCGGGGGCAGAAGTCGCGCTGCCCCCAGCCCCTAAAATTGAGCTTCCCCAAAAAATCCTGCCCAGCCTCAGTGACTTCATTTCTGAGAACCGACGGCTGATTATTGTAGGCGGCAAGGGCGGTGTGGGCAAAACGACGGTGGCAGGAGCCATTGCCTGGGGTATGGCTCAGCAATATAGCGATCGAACCTTGCGGATTATCTCCATCGATCCAGCCCACTCCCTCGGTGATGCCTTTGGTCAACCCTTGGGCCATGAACCGATCGCCCTGTCCTCCAACCTGAGTGGGCAGGAAATCGATGCCGAAAAAGTTCTGGAACAGTTTCGCACCGATTATCTGTGGGAATTAGCAGAAATGATGAGCGGCGAGTCAAAGGATAGCGATAGTTCTATGAAAATTGCCTACGGGCCAGAAGCGTGGCGACAGATTGTGTCCCAAGCTCTACCCGGTATTGATGAAATGTTGTCCCTCGTAACCGTGATGGATTTATTGGAACGAAAAGAACAGGATTTGATTATTCTGGATACGGCTCCTACCGGGCATTTGCTGCGCTTCTTGGAAATGCCCACAGCAATGGGCGACTGGCTAGCATGGATTTTCAAACTGTGGATTAAGTATCAAGATGTGTTAGGACGCACGGATTTTATGGGACGGCTGCGGAACTTGCGGCAACGGGTGATGCAGGCTCAGAAGAAGCTCAAAGACCCCCAACACACTGAGTTTATTGGCGTGTTGCAAGCCCAAGCGACGATCGCCGCTGAAGCCCAACGCCTGACCCAATCCCTAGAAACCATGGGCATTTCCCAGCGCTATATTGTCCACAATCGCTATGAACCAGGACAGGAACTTCCACCCGATATGTTCCCCCAGCAAACGATCGTCCGTCTACCTGTGCTACCCCGATCGATCGCCCCCATGGAACGCCTTGAGGTCGCTACAACACTCCTATTTTGAACATAAAACTACAGGACTTACTACACAATAATTTGTAAAGACTATTAACAGTTTTCAGCGATCGAGCCACGCAAGAAGTAAGGATACCGTGCTAATGGCACAGATAGAGTGTGCCCATCAGATAAATCCGCAGCAAGTATGTCATCTGTAAAGGTCACTCGCCGGATTAATTTTATTGATTTGTCAACAAAAGCAACTAAAATTCACACAACTTCCATCAACATTGGGAATTTATGTAATTCCACGGGATAGTTACTGATAAATAATTCCTTTCCCTTTGCTGCTTTCCCCTGCATGTAGTTATTCATGCCGTACTGTAATTCCCACTCATAAATGTAAGCGAAGGCAAAGTTTTGTCTTACCTCCTCACAGTCATCATATGTAATAAGCCATTGATGCTGACACTCCGACATCAACCTTGAAAAACGATGATGATCAAAACAGGTGTGTAAATCCCCTTTTCTGCCATAAAGCTTGGATCGAGTCTTACTAAGATATGGTGGATCTAAAAAAATGAAGACATCTTCACCAGATTCTTGCAATAGAACACTGTAGTCAAAGTTAGTGACACGAGTATTTTTAAGGTATCCACTTAAATCTGATAAACGCTTAATAGAAGACTCTGTAAATCTGCCTTCAAAGGAAGCATTAGAGTATCCACCACTTTCAATCGTGCCTGAGAAAGTAATGCGATTCAGTACAAAAAATCTTACCGCCCGTTCTGTTGGACTCATAGTACTTGTATCTGCTAATACAAGCCTATTAAATAAAGCACGTCCATCTTTTGCTTCTTGTTTTATCCGCCATACTTGATCAACCAACTCTGGTAAGTTTGTCTTAACTTGCAACCAAAAGCAGTAAAGTTCCTGGTTAAAGTCATTAATCCAACATGGAAGCATAGAATATTTTTGCAGAACATAAAATAGGACAGAACCCCCACCGACAAAAGGTTCTCGAAATTCTTTGAATTTTTTAGGTATATAGTGGGCAATCTGAGGGATTGCCTTTTGTTTTCCGCCAGGATAACGTAAGGGACTTTTAGACATGGAAGATGTGTTGGTTAATAATGACTGGTAGGATAAACATATAAGAACGGAGAATAGCTTTAAAGCCGCTATGTATA
>JARCMD010000211.1 GCA_030248885.1 Leptolyngbyaceae cyanobacterium MP9P1.79
CCCAACACACAAACGGGTCGGCAAAACCTTCGCTATTTGTTGCAGCAAGTGATCCAGGCGGGGCGCACAGCGGAACTCTCCAACGATCCCACGACCCAAGCCTTGTTGCTGCAACTCAGAGGCGAGAAACCGGGGTTCTGACGAAAATGGTTGCGGCAAATCCTGAATTTGCGGTGAGAAACCCCGGTTTCTGGAGTCCCGTCAGGGGGCAAAGTCTGATGCAATCTGCCGACTTGCTAAAATAAGTACCAGCGTATCCAAGGCATACCGATGACCATCACACTCACCCCCGAACAGGAGCATCTGATCCAAATCAAGCTCCAAACTGGCAAATACCACACCGCCGCCGAAATCCTGGATATTGCCTTGCGGTTGTTAGACGAATACGACCAAACTGACCCCGATAGTCTCACCCGCGAGGATGACGCTCAGCGCCTCCAAACCTATCGCGAAACTGGACATGGCATTCCCCACACTCAGGTAGCAGCATGGCTTTCTAGCATTGGCACCGATGATGAGCTACCATGCCCCAGCTAATCTGGTCTCCAGAAGCCCTGCAAGATTTGGCAGACCATTTTGAATTCCTCAAGCTCAAAGATTCTGCTGCCGCTGGTCGAGCCGCACAAGCAATCCGTGATGCAGGGTTCAGTATTGTTAGCAATCCTTACCGAGGAACCTTACTATCCGATGAGAGCGATCGACGCAAACTGGTCATTCCTTTTGGCAAACATAATTATGTTATGCACTACTACATCGAAGCTCAAACAATTCTAATTGTCAGAATCTATCACGGTCGTCAACACCGTCCTACTTAAATTAAAGTGTTGCAATCATTCAGAGCCTCATGTCACCCCAAGTCATTCAAGTGGAACCGATCTCCCCCTGCAAGCTCCGATTATGGTTTGACAATGGCGAAGTAAGGCAATTTGATGTCACCCCCTATCTCGATCGAGGCGTGTTTACACAACTCACCGATCCTCACCTATTTCAGTCCGTGAAACCCTTTTTTGGTGGTGTCCAGTGGCGACACGAACAAGACCTCAGCGCCGATACCCTCTACCTGCAAAGCGAAACGGATGCGAGTTGGCAACTTGCCTGATGACTAGCTCGATCGAGAACCAGAACCCCGTCTGGAGTCCCGTTGCGGGGGGCAAGGTCTGACATAATCGGGGAGCAGGATAGGGCCCGATCGACCATCATCGATAATTCACTCAACACAGAAGCACTACTATCAGAATGTGGATACTATGACGATCGCTGCTACCCATGTCTGCTAAAGATGCGACTCACAACACCGTCAGACGCGCCCTCGAAAAAGACGGTTGGACAATAACCCACGATCCTTATTACATCAAAGTCGGTGGTGTTGAATTGTTTATCGACCTCGGTGCTGATGCGATCGTCGCTGCGGAGCGAGCCGGACAAAAAATTGCCGTCGAGGTCAAAAGTTTTTTGGGTGCCTCTTCGATCTCGGAGTTTCACACCGCTCTGGGACAATTCTTCAACTATCGCCTTGCTCTCGAAGAAAAAGACCCCGATCGCGTCCTCTACTTGGCAGTTCCACTCAACACCTATGACGAGTTTTTCACCCTACAATTTATCCAGAAAGCCGTTCAAAGAGCCAACTTAAAATTGCTGATTTACGACGAACAGCAAGAGGTGATTAGCCAATGGATTCCTTAATGCCCTATCGATCGATTGTCCAAACCCTGCTGAGTGAATACAGCGATCGGCGATCGACTGATGAAATTGAATCTCAATGCAACTTTGATCTCCAACGGGATCACTACCAAGTTGTCAACGTTGGCTGGGAAAATAACCGCCGAGTCTATGGTTGCGTGCTGCATCTTGACATCAAAAACCACAAAATTTGGCTGCAATACAACGGCACTGAAATTGATATTGCCCAAGAACTGGTCGATCGGGGGGTGCCTAAGTCCGATATTGTCTTAGGGTTTCAGCCATCCTATCGGCGACCCCTCACAGATTATGCTGTTTCATAACCGCAGCAAATACTCAGGTGGGGAATGGATGGAATCGCAATCAAACACACTTGATTTGTGGCAACAAGTGACTCAGGCAGGGCGCACTACGTCCTATAAAATCTATGATGTGCGAATTTTGTGACGGACAAACCATCACTAAACAGGTGAAAAAACAACACTGGCTCAGTGGCAACCTCTACATTGTGGAGAACGTGGAAGCCGAAGTATGTCTGGACTGTGGAGAACGTTATTTTCACGCCAAAACCCTCGATCGCATTGATGCGTTGCTCAAATCCGAACATGCCATTAAAGCCCGATTGAGTGTAGAAGTTGTCAGCCTGTAGCCTGCATTCCCCTGCGATCGGGTTCTTCTGTCGTTGATAGAGAGCGACGATCATTACCCTTTAAAGAGCGATCGTGACAGAAGTTGGATAACGGGACGCTTTCACTCCCCGGACAAATGGTATCGTAATTCCTGTGTAAAAATTGGGGGAATCGGCCATTTATCCAACCGACGAACAAGCTCAAGCTTGCCTGCGAGTCTGCCAAATGCTCTCCAACAGCTTTCGCAGCATTCATCTATTCCGCTTCGATCCTCTGACCTGTAACGTTTATATCCTGGCAGGTGACAATATCGAACTGACTGTGCCCCCTAATGGACTTTGGGATTTCTTACTATGAAACCAAATTTTACCGAGATGAGCCGCCCAGAATTGAAAGCATATGTGCTTGAACATCGTGATGATTTAGACGCAATTCGGGCCCTATTCCATCACCCTGATGTTGCAGGGAAATGGGTAACGATGCCGCCCATGTTTGATGCGACAGGTCAACCCATTGAGGAAAACATTCGCTTTTGCGAAGAAGCACTTCGCAAAAAAATTGAAGAAGAAGACCGCAAGAAAAACGATCGCGCCTCCTAATGCTTAATCACTGACTGACGGCTCATTCCTGCGGCGGCTCCTGAAACGAATCTAGCTTCAGCACATAAGAGGCGATCGTGTCACATATCAGCTTGAAGAATAGCTCAAAGGTGAGAACCCCGGTTTCTGGAGTCCGATCGCGGGAGGCAAGGTCTGATGCAATCTGCCGCACTCTCCAACCACCCAAGCCTGGTTACCGGAAATGCCACAGTGAGATGAACCCTCACATTGCAGCCGAGGGAAATATCTCTGCCCACACTAGAAACTCGAATCGCAGCCCATCATAATCGATAAGATGCGGCAGAAAATCATCGATCGAGACTACTACCTCTCTTCACCCTATGGAAAACCTACTCCAACGCATCACCCACGATCCAGAAATTTGTCACGGTAAACCCTGCATCCGAGGGCTGCGCTACCCTGTCGAATTTGTTCTAGAACTCCTGAGCGCTGGCATGACGATCGACGAAATCTTGGCAGACTACGACGACCTAGAACGAGAAGACATTTTGGCAGTTCTGCTGTTTGCTGCCCGCCTCACCCAGGTCAAAAGCATTCACAAAATCGCCTCATGAGATTTCTAGTCGATGCCCAACTGCCCGATCGTCTCGCTCGATTTTTGCAAACCGCAGTCCACGACACCCTCCATACCAAAAACCTGACCTAGCAAAACGCCACCCCCGACTCCACCATCAATCGCCTTTCCCTTCAGCAATCCCGCATCGTCATCACCAAAGATAGCGATTTCGTCAACTCCTTCCTGACCATCCAGCAACCCTATAAACTTCTGCTCATCTCCACTGGGAACCTTAAAAACACAGAACTCGAAGCCTTATTCAGCCAAAACTTACCCAAACTTGTAGAACTTTTCGAGCAACACTCTTACCTCGAAATGAGTCGAGACACGATCGTTGTTCATCAGTAACCTGCTCCTTGTGCAAGCCTGGATTGAGATCCATCAAGATAAACTCATGGCAAACTGGGAGTTAGCCGTTGCAGGTCAGCAAGTTTTCAAAATAGACCCGTTGAAATAACCCAACACACCATGTCACCCCAAGTCATTCAAGTGGAACCGATCGCCCCCTTCAAACTCCGATTATGGTTTAACAATGGCGATCAGCTTGTCGAAGGAATTTTTGCAGCCGTCACCCAGCAGCAACTTCAGATTCACGCGATGACGGCTCAACAGTTTCCATTACTGCTATGCAACTTACAGCGTGACATTTCTTAAGCCATACGTTGCCTACTTTAATCGATGCGCTCCAGTTGCCAAAGAATTTGATTACCTTCTCGCCGGACTCTAGAAACCTGCCAATTTCTCCACACCCAGTTCTCGCCTCGGCTCGTCACCGCACTGGCGTTCACATCCATTAAATCAGCGAGTTCTGCACTGGTAATCAAATAACTCTGACTCGCAATTTCATCAGCAATCCGAAGGGTTTCAACTTGGCTGCGGAGTTGAGCGACTCTGATTTCCCGGGGTAAATCTTCAGAAGCTTCTCCAGGGTGAGAGATGGTTGAGTCAGTCATCAATACACCCGCGCTCTAGGACTGGTTTAACAAAGGCGTTTTTTTAAGGGAAAAGGCACGAGCAATTGTATCACACCGTTCATTGCCCACATTGCCTGCGTGACCCCGCACATACTGCCAATTAATCTGCTTGGAGTTAAGTTGATCGAGGACTTGCCACAGATCTTGGTTCAAAACGGCTTTACCCTGGGATGTTTTCCAGCCTTTCTTTTTCCAGCCAGAGATCCACTGGGTAATCCCGTTTTTTACATATTCACTGTCAGTGTAAAGGGTGATGGGGCTGGTTTGCCCAGAAGCCGTCACATATTCCAGGGCCCCGATCGCCGCCTGCATCTCCATGCGATTGTTGGTGGTTTCGGCGGCGGCTCCCCCTAGCTCATGCACAGAGCCATCGGTGAAGTAAACCACCACTCCCCACCCGCCAGGGCCAGGGTTGCCGGAGCAAGCGCCATCGGTGTAAATGCTCTGAAGGGTGCGGCTTTGAAGGGTGGAATTTTGTAGAGGGCGATCGATAGTCATTTTGTTCTACTTTGAAATTACATAGCCTAAAATTATAGGGCCTAAGATGATGCAATTTGCTAGCAAAACTGATTGCAGGAGGTAATGGAACGGTCGATCGAACCTACCACAAGCAAGTGATGCCTTCTAAAATAGCCTTATTACCTTGATGTGCAACTGCAATGCTACTCACCTCCCCTCCTTCCCCCGCCCTTGACTACCCCAGTTCTGACGGTGAACCCGTGGCCGAAACCTACGACCATTTTTACGTCCTGCTCGTCACCCTCGAAGTTTTACGG
>JARCMD010000212.1 GCA_030248885.1 Leptolyngbyaceae cyanobacterium MP9P1.79
CTACCTATCAAAAATGGGCTTAAGGCTAAAATCTAGGCTCTGTAAGGAATACCAGCAAATTGATAACACGCCCTATGGTTGTGTGGCGGAGGCGACATCGAGTTTGGCTGCTTATTTTGATTTCTATAACCAGCGGCGATTACATCAGTCTTTGGGGTATCAGCCCCCTGCTAGGGTACATTTTAGCGCGTCAGGAGAGATAGGTCTGAATTAATACAACTCAAGCCAAGATGACACATTTAGCTTCCTATCCTAATTTTAGTCAAGAATTGTCTTGACATTAGGGAGTATTTTAGTTAACATATATTTACAAACTCTTTGGGCAGTAAGTAACAGGAAAAATGGGTCTTGAATCTTAAAAAATAAGGCTCAATCTCCATTTTTCCTCTCTGACTCAGGTATGATTAGCAATCTGTCAATCATTAATTGATGGGTAGCTGAAAGCCGGGAGGTTAGTTGCAGTTAAATTTTGAGGGTCTTCGACCCCTCAAAATTAAATTGACAGAACACTAGTAAAGGGTTAATTGCACAGTAGACTGAGCAAGAGTTACAACAAAGTCACCGTTTACCCAGCCCTCCCTTAGCTAAGTCCAACAGTGCCAAGTCCAACACGATATTCATCCCAAAAGACTTGTCGTCCAGAGGTTGCACCTCGTGTGTAGAGGGCATTGATAGAGGAATTAAAGGATTATCCATGAGCAATATTCACGAAAAAATCGAGCAAGAACTGCAACAGGCACGAGAAGTCTGTGATGTCGCAGGAGGGACTTCTGGCGAGTGCGCTGCCGCCTGGGATGCAGTTGAAGAACTGCAAGCTGAAGCTGCCCATCAGAAGCAATCTAAGCAGAAAAATTCCCTAGAACAATTCTGCGATGACAACCCTGATGCCGCAGAGTGCCGAGTCTACGACAATTAATCCGTTAATTTTCCTCAGCACTCCAGTTTGGAAGTTAACCTTTAAAGTGAGAGAGCAGCCCCGATCGGGGCTGCTCTCTCACTTTCTGAAGATATCTAAACTGAGGACATCTAAAGGTTTCAATCTAGTTCGACTCACCTTCAGACATCCTACTCGTTGCAGTGTGAGTCTTAGGCAGTAACCAATTTCTTGGCAACGGCGGTCAATTCACCCTTGGCATACTTAGTTGCATACTCTTCCAAGCTCATTTGCTTGATGCGGCTGGCGTTCCCGGCTGAGGAAAACTGTTGATACCGATCGCTACACACTTTTTGCATGTACTTGATCGATGGCTTCAGGAAGTGACGGGGGTCAAATTCCTTGGGGTCTTGAGCCAAAGCTTCCCGCACTGCTGCGGTGATTGCCAAGCGGTTGTCAGTGTCAATGTTGATCTTACGCACGCCACTCTTGATGCCCTTTTGAATTTCTTCAACTGGCACCCCGTAGGTTTCAGGAATTGCGCCGCCGTACTGATTGATGAGAGCTAGCAACTCTTGGGGCACCGAGGAAGACCCGTGCATGACCAAGTGAGTATTGGGCAGACGACGGTGAATTTCTTCAATGCGGCTGATAGCGAGAATTTCACCCGTTGGTTGACGAGTGAACTTGTAGGCTCCGTGGCTGGTTCCGATCGCCACCGCTAGGGCATCGACCTGAGTTTGTTCCACAAAGTCCACTGCCTCATCGGGGTCAGTCAGCAATTGGTCGTGGGACAGGACACCTTCTGCGCCGTGGCCATCTTCAGCTTCACCCATGCCTGTTTCCAGAGAACCCAAGCAACCGAGTTCACCCTCAACGCTCACGCCAATGCTGTGAGCCACTTTCACAACTTCACGGGTTGTGTTGACGTTGTACTCAAAAGAAGCCGGAGTCTTAGCATCAGCTTCGAGGGAGCCATCCATCATGACGCTCGTAAACCCATTTTTCATCGCTGAGTAGCAGGTTTTCGGCTCATTGCCATGATCCTGGTGCATGGTGATGGGAATGTGGGGGTAGGTTTCTACCGCAGCCAAAATGAGATGGCGGAGGAAGTTTTCGCCCGCATAGGAGCGAGCGCCACGGGAAGCTTGCAGGATCACTGGGCTATCCGTTTCATCAGCAGCCCGCATGATCGCTTGGATCTGCTCCATGTTGTTGACGTTGTAAGCCGGAATACCGTAACCGTTTTCAGCCGCATGATCCAGCATTAGCCGCATGGGTACGAGCGCCATAGAAATTCCTCCTAAAATACTTATTGTTAATTAGCCAATTTCTGTTAGTCCATCGACAGGCTTAATTCTTAGGACAATCGTAAGATATTTTCCGACCCATCGCGGATCAGATTCTATAAAGACCTCAAACCTAAAAAGCCTAAGCAAATCCCGATCGCTCCCCACATTTAGGCGCAATGCCAGTATAAAAAACCATCCGGTTTTGGTAGGTTTAGGAAAGAAAAGCAAACGTGAGTCGCACCGTAACCCCCAAGGAGTCCCCATGAATCTGCGTCAAATTACGTCTGGTCTAGCTGCTGTTGTTGCTTTGACCAGTGTGGCAACCGATCGAGCCAATGCCCAAGGCTTGCCAGTTTCCACCCTGTACCAGTTGGGGTGCATTCAAATCGAAACCGGGGGCTACTGGCGTGTTGCCCAAAATATATCAGTGAATCGACAAATTTTTACCGCTGTAACGTACATGGGCGGTATCTCTAAGCCAGGAGTTTACTTTGCAGATAGAGTTGAGATGGTGTGCGGTTTACCAGGAGTCAGAGGACTAAACCTCAGCGTTGCCTTCGCTGACAATGCACCCTACGTGGATAACCGGGCCCAGGTTCGTTTGGTGATTTACAAAGATGGACAGCGATCGGAGGAGAAAATTGTGCGTCGCGGAGAATTGGCAAACCTCGCCATTGACCTCACTAACACCCGCAGCTTGGCGATCGGGCAGGAATGTGTGACGACCTCCACCGACTCTAATTACTGCCCGAACCTCTATTTCATGCAAGAAACCCTAGTCCGTTAGGAGAGCTTGCGCTTGAATAATGTCCCGACTGTAAAATGCATAAGCCGTAGCAGCCTGCATCACGCCAGTGGGGACATTATTTTTACACCGACTCTTTTAACAATGCTTCGGACAGTTTTTGTGGAGGTACTGGAAACCTTGTTGTACAGCCAGTATAGACCCTCACCCTAAATCCCTCTCCCAAGAGGGGAGAG
>JARCMD010000213.1 GCA_030248885.1 Leptolyngbyaceae cyanobacterium MP9P1.79
AAACCCCTCAGAAGTTGATACACAAAGTTTTTCAGGCACTAAAATAGGAGTAGTCAAGCTATTGTAAAGCCCCTCTACGCTAGCAAGTCCTAATTCTAAGCCAGAAATATTTATGTCTGAACAGTTTGGGAAATTTTGCCTTATTGTATTCTGGGCATTTCTAGTGACTGCATCTAACTCATTTCTAACATTTTTTGACTCAGGTAAATTATGCGAGTACCAAAATTCTATTGAATTCAACTCATTGTTTTGAAGTGCTTCTCTCAACTCAGATGCTGCTGACTGAAGAAGTTGAGTTGGCAACTCATTGATTGGTGTTGAAAGGAGCCAGACTACAGCAGTATTTAAATCAGATGCTTTGTTAGCTTGAGCCTCACTAGGCAATGTAGGTTTGCGGCAAAAGTATCCTTGTGCAATAACTGCTATCTGGCTTTCCTTGTCAACGTAGACAAGATCACACTTCTTATCATTGGAACCGTCCGTGAGAGAATTAGTAGCTACGGCATCAATATCCTCAATTTCAAACCGAAGCTGAAGCGTGAAGAGTAATAAAGCATTATCTCCATATTTTGTTAGATCAGTCCGTGATTGCAGTGCGACTTGGTGTGTTGATTGCATTATTCTTATCTGCTGTTCTTATGTATCTGCACTCTAACCGAGTAGAGAGAAGTATAACTATATATTAATCCAGAAAATGCGGTTTAATTCTCATATCAGCGATACATTACCACAGATTTCTGTACAAAGTCAATCGAGATCGCCCAAAAAAAATTGTGCGTGAATATAAATTATGCACCATCGGTAAAATATCGCCATCTCCCAGGTTCATCTTGGCTGAAGGCAGCTAGCGATCGCTTGAACTGCCCCATCAACTCCATTCTCGTTCTGAATCTTTTCTCCCAATATTTTAGCTTGCTGTTGGACTTATTTTGTCAAAGCGTAGGCGATCGCGATGACTGCCACATCGTTTGTTCAAATCAGATAAATCTTTGTGCTTCGGGGGGTGAACTGTCAGCGTCTCGCCATTCCGCGTAAATCTCAGATTGCCGTTGTGATCCTCTTCCACGTCGGCGATCGCGCTGAGCGTCGATCGCAACTTTAATGGCATTGATGGGTAACTTCAAGCGTTCAGCGATCGTCAATTGCACCTTGCGATCGCCTCAACAATAGAAGGTGTGATGATGTCAAAGGCATCACAGACTTTCCAGCATTATTAACAATCGTTTCGGGCTGAACGCTTCACCTCAGTTTATGAAAGGATTTCCACTTAATTCAGCAGATCGTATGCCCCGCCACGTTCTAATGCACGGCCGTATGCGGGACGCGCGTGAATGCGATCGAGAAAGCCCATCAGTTTCGGTCGGCTGCTGTCCAACCCTGCCCGTACAGCCGCCGCCTCCAATGGAAAGCTCATCTGAATATCGGCTGCGGTGAACTCACTACCAACAAACCATAAGCTTTTCTCAAGTTCTGCTTCTAGATAACCCAGATGCAGTGCGATTTGAGGCTCAATGAACGATTTATTGACGCGAGCCACAATTGCCCGCGCGATCGAGCGAAAAACGGCATCGGACTTGTTTCGATTTGGTTAAAGACTAGCTTCAACAGTAGCGGGGGCATCGCAGAGCCTTCAGCATAATGCAGCGGTTAATCAGAATGCGTTATTTCTAGGTAAATCTAGTCAAAACTGTAGGAGTTTGACTTATGCGTAGGAATAGCCGTCTTTTGAAAAGAGTTTCGTGAATTGAGCAAGTTGACCACCGTGCCGTATTTTACCCAATCGAACCTCTAACCTTTTCTCTGACTGCACCACAACCCGTCCAGTAACGCCATTAATAGTGGCGATATCTCCAGTCTTCCAACCATGTAGATATTCTTTCCTGGGTTTGGAACATGGAAAGCCAAACTTATCCATGCGGCAGCGCATTCTTATTCCCATACCCGTACATTTGACCAGTAATGGATTAGATATCAAGACTTTCAATGTTTCTACAATTCCCACACAGGCTGCGTCTAGCCAATGCGTTTTGGGCAGTCCCAAGCGAGTGCGATTGAACTTAGTTAGACCACCAGAACCAGTAGTAACAGGTAATCCCGTCGCTTTCAGTACCTCAAATAGCTTCCAGCGGGTTGAATTAACCGCTGCTGCATCCCTGAGCGGGCTTTTTGCCTGAGCAAGAATGCGCTTAAGCAAGTCAGGCTTTTTGACTAAGAATACCTGAATATCCTGAGTTCCTTTTTTGATATTGCATTTCTCGCAAGCTAGGCAAAGGTTGGAAATTCGATTGGTTCCACTTTTGGACTTGGGTTGAATGTGTTCAATTTGCAAAGGCACATTCTCGACCGAGCAGTAAGCACACTTTCTGTCCCACTTGTTTAATAGGTACTCGCGCACCTCATATCCTGCAAGCTCTCCCTGCTGATATTCAAAACCTGAGATTTCAGGGTTCTCCATCTGTTGAAGGTCGAACCGCACCAGCTCTTGAACAATTTTGGTAATTGGAGCAAAGCCCATAAGTCGCTTAACCCAAGTTTCAGTAGTCAGAACCCGATGCAACAGAGATGGTGCAAGCCAACCTTTCGGTCGAGTACGATTGAGGAATCGCGCAGGGCGATATCGGGTATTCCGGGCGCGTCTACCACCACGAACGGCTCTCCGAGATTCCAAAGAATCTTTGATTGCCAGTCCCCTATGAGTTAACTCCATTCCCCAAATGACTTCATCTCTGTTATTGACCAATGAAATACCAGTCGTTTTAGAACCTGGATCGATCTTCAGCGTGAGCGGGTAAGTCACAATATTTTCTACCACTCGGCGCATGATCAGCGTGAATGGGTAGCGACGAAACACGGCAGCTTTGCCTGATTCCATTAATTTACGGGCATGGCATGGATGAACTGGATTCATCGTCGATTTGTTGGCGTCAATCAGAAAAACGAAGTTTGACATAGTTTAAGTTGGTCGGTTTGACCAATCCTTTTGGTTTTGTAAGGTTTGCTTCGGTAATGTTGACGCTCGCTTGTATGTCTGGTCTTGCTGAAAGCACTTGCCCTATAAACCTTTCGGACATTCCTTAACTTTCAGCGACAGAGCCACAAACTAGCGAATTCGTGGGTGTCGTAACTCAATCAACGTAGGTCTGATCCTGTACCTGGTGGGTTAATTAATTCTGTTTGCACAGATTTGATCAGGTTTGATTAACCCCAGTAGATGTATCGCAACCGTTCCGGCGTGCCAAGCTCCTTTGCGAGTCGTCCGCCACCGTAACGGTCAACTAAGTATTCGACGATCGCACCGGATTCAGCCAGAGTCAGCGCACCATCGGTAATCACCGGAGACTTACCCAGTGGATGCACTGCACGCAGCGAAGCGGGAGCCAGCATTGTTTTCGGATCGCGCTCGTAGCGCTTGACTTCATACTCTAGGTCGAGTTCCTCTAGCAGCCAGAGCACTCGCTGGGAGCGAGAGTTGTTCAAGTGGTGGACAGTAATCATGTTTTTCTTCTCAGCTTACAAGACATTGATGCGGTGAATTGTGAATGGTCAAGAGTGGATGTGTTGATAGAAAACTCGTTTAACAGTTTCTGCACAGAGGATGTAAAGTCCGACAATTGCTGCCAGCACCAACAGGAATTCGAGCGGCAAGGATTGGAATCCCAGTAAACTTGCAAGCGGGGTATAGGGAAGAAATAGTGCGATCATGACGATCGCGATCGTTGACATCAGCAGATACTTTCCCGGCTTGCTCGCGAGAATCGATTGCCGCGTCCGAATTACCAGCACAATCATGGATGCAGAAATCACCGATTCCATAGATTAAAAAACTGATCGTTGCAGTCCAATGAATCCACATCTGACTCACCTGTATTTTTAACAGTTGACAGTTGACAGTTGACAGTTGACAGCGAAGTTTTTAGGCAGGGGATTTAAGCCCCTAAAAACAATCCACCTAAAGGTGGGGGCTTAAATCCCCTGTGCTTTGATGATTGTGAAAATAGCTGTATAGATCAACTGGGTATTGTTTGGTTTCTACCGCCTCTGCCAGTGAATTTAGCAGTCGATTTCGCAGGCTCAAGCGGTTCTGATAGAATTTCTTTGGCTCGATCTCCGTGGCATTAAAACCCGATAAGCGAGCAGTTTCACGCAGTCATTCACGATAAACCATGCCAGCGCATAGCCCCAAACAAACATTGCCCAACCCCAGCCAAGGGGTGTCATAAAGAGTCCATAAACCGCGATTACCGTCGCCACAGCTTGCGTCCCGAATACTGCCATTAGTAAAATTCGTGCAGGACGAATTGACCA
>JARCMD010000214.1 GCA_030248885.1 Leptolyngbyaceae cyanobacterium MP9P1.79
GCAGCTTGACTTACTATCCTTAGAACAACTGGAGTTATTGGGCGAAGCGTTGTTAGACTTCAGGACGATCGCTGACTTGGAAACGTGGTTACAAAATCATTAGGCAAAGTTAGTATATTTGCACCAACTAACAGTTCCCCGTAGGATGGGCAAAGCAAAGTGAGAGGGCGTTATGGAGATTGTCACTAGTGTTCTGCCAAGAAAATTTTGAGGGTCTTCGACCCCTCAAAATTTAACTCCAACTAACCTCCCGGCTTTCAGCTACCCATCAATTAATGATTGACAAACTACTAGTTGGATGAGAGAAGGCATTGAGCAGGGTATTGAGCGGGGAGAACGATCGCTCGTCTTCCGCCAATTAACCCGACGAGTCGGAGAAATTCCAGAGGCACTTCGATCGCCCCTCAATATGCTACCTCTACAACAATTAGAAGCATTGGGTGAGGCACTGTTGGACTTCAGGACGTTGGCGTAGCCTCTCTGAAAGAGAATCGCTGACTTGGAAACGTGGTTACAAACTCATCAAGAAGGGTGAAGGACGATCGCACCTTTTCCGCTAACTGAGTACAGAAGCGATCGTTCCACCCCATATCACGGTCTCAGTTCTCACGTTGGTTTCGCTCTCAGCAACAGCGCTTCCCGTGCCTGTTCCCGATCGTCGAAGTGGATTTTCTCAGTGCCTAAGATTTGATAATCTTCGTGGCCCTTGCCCGCAATCAACACCCCATCTCCAGCCTTGGCGTGCAAGATAGCTGTACGAATAGCAATGCCCCGATCGGCAATCACAATAGAATTTGCAGTATCGGGAATGCCTGCCAGAATATCCTGCAAAATTGTCTCAGGATCTTCAGTGCGGGGGTTATCGGAAGTGACGACCGCTTGATCTGCGCCTTCGGACACAATGCGTCCCATCTGCGGTCGTTTCGTGCGATCCCGATCGCCGCCACACCCAAACACACAAATCATCTGTCCAGGAATAAAGGGACGGGCAGCCCGCAGGAGATTGTCCAAACTATCTGGGGTGTGGGCATAGTCTACAATCACACTGATGTCTTGGTCAGCAGCTACTGTGACCCGTTCCATGCGCCCTGGTACGCCAGGAAAGTTAGGGAGGGCGGCGACAATTTGCTGCAAATCCACACCCAAATGCAAGGCCGCACCCACGGCTGCCAGCAGATTTTCCAAATTGAACTGACCGACGAGGGGCGATCGAAATGGACTATCTCCCAGAGGCGTGTGCAGGTGCCCTTCCACCCCAGCGGCACCATACGTTAGGTTACTCGTCCATAGGTCAGCGGAGGTTTTCGTGCTGTAGCTCCAGACTCGATCGGGGGAGAGGCGATCGACTAAGCGCTGACCGTAGACATCATCCCGATTAATCATTGCCCTACCTTGCAAATAATCCGGACTAAATAGTAGAGATTTTGCTGCGAAATAATCTTCCATATCGCGGTGGTAATCCAGGTGGTCTTGGGTGAGATTGGTGAAAACCGTAACCTCAAATGGACACCCCAAAACCCGCCGCTGGGCTAGGGCGTGGGAACTCACTTCCATCACTCCAAATTCACAGCCTGCGGTCACTGCGGCGGCGAGGTGCTGGTGCAGTTCTGTGGCAAAGGGAGTAGTGTTGGCACTGATGCGTTGATAGCCTGCCCAGCGGGTGTAGAGTGTTCCAATCAAGGCAGAAGGATGGTTGGATTGGTTGAGCAAAAATTCAATTAGATGGGTGACAGTCGTTTTGCCATTGGTGCCTGTCACGCCCACCAGTTTTATGGTTTGGGCGGGATACCTATAAAATGCGGCGGCGATCGTGGCACAGGCTTGCACCATATCGGCGATCGGGATCACCAAGCTCTCCACAGAAGCAGCCTCCTGCAACTTGGCATCCCCGTGCCAAACCTGGGGTGAAACCAAGGCGGCAATGGCTCCCTGCCCGATCGCACTTTGCCAAAACTCTCCCCCATCCACCCGTGTCCCTGGCATTCCCAAAAATAAGTCCCCTGGTTGACAGGCGTGGGAGTTAGTCGCCAACCCAGTCACTTCAGCTTCCAATGCGGGATGCTCAGGAATGGTATCGAGTAATTGGGGTAGCACGGCTAGGAGCGATCGTAATTTCATAGATTGGATTAAGGAGATTTCTAAAAAAGTTTATACCAGGCACCGGAAGGGCGAAGCATCCGGGCAATGACCTTCTGGTTGATCTAAGGGCTGATCTGCCGGATGCTAAGTGCAAAGCACACGCTACGCGAACGCCACTACAGGGGTAACATCTTTCTCGGAAATCTCCTAAACAGCATTGGGTGAAGTTGGGCGTGATTCAGCGCTGGGAGCCGATCGTGTGTACCACCAGGCCCAGGCAACTAAAACTGCTTGGAATGGCAATCTTCCCCAATACAACCAGGGGGAGTCGGGAACGCCATGGAGATGAATGTGATTAACCGCCATGTTGATATTGGCTGGAAAAACCGCAATGAACAAGGCAATCAATCCCCAGGCAGCCGCGTGGCTCACGGATGGAACCAGTAGCCCCACACCGCCCAACACTTCAAAGAAGCCGCTGACATACACCAGTTCTAAATGGTAGGGCAAGTAGTCTGGCACAATCTTGGCAAAGGGGGTTGACATCGTAAAGTGCAATACCCCTGCGGTGATCATAAATATGGCTAACAACACTTTCAGAACTTGCTTGATCATCATCTAGCTTACCCTGCTAACAACTCTCAATCAGTGTAAGCAGTTTCCCAGCGATGCCACAATCAGCTTTTAGGTCGATCGTTTGCACAGTCTCACTAGTCTTGATGTTCTCTAACAATAGTCCGGACAGAATTAGGAAGTTATGATGCCGTAGGAGCGGAGGTTTTGATAGTTGGGATGGGATTTAATGGAGATTGAGTCCAAGTCTAACTGGGAAATAAA
>JARCMD010000215.1 GCA_030248885.1 Leptolyngbyaceae cyanobacterium MP9P1.79
CTATGCTACAAACATAATACAATATACTACAAAGGTCAAGGGTGAACTGCAATTTTTTTGAGAGCAGAGAGGACGATCGAACCTATATCTGAGTATCGCCCTCTCTGACTGAGGTGTAGCAGTTATACCACTGAGGACATAGGGACTTGGCTCATCTGCCACAACTTGTAGATGAAGAACTCAGTCCGGCCATCTACGGCTGTGAGGAACATTCCTTCATGGGCTTCGGCATTCTCAGCAATCCAGCTTCCATGTAGGCTGACTTCCACAAACATGTCATCAACCGGCATTACATAGACGCTGGGGCTGCATTTCTGCCGCAATGTTGCCTCTAGATGCCCTAATTCGGGAAGGTCAGCAGGCAATAGGAAGGAGGCGCGACTCGGCTCCACATGCAGGGTTTGACCCAGACGCATTGCCAAAACAACTCGCTGAGCAATCACCAACTCCAGTGGTGTCATGACCCGCTCCATGTGCAGCCCGATTTCGGTGTAGTTTAGTTTCAACATGAGATTTGCCTCCTCGTATGAGAGTCAGTCACTTTGGGGCTGTTGCGCTTTCCAGAACTGTTCTGCAAAGGCAACAGCAGGATGGATCGGAGCTTTGAGCTTACTTTTGAGTACCATTCCGGTTTCGTGTAACAGCCGATCGCTTTTCGCTAGGTTGCAAGGTTCACAAGCTGTCACGATGTTGTCCCAGGTATGGGTGCCGCCCTTGGATCGGGGGATGACGTGATCAAGCGTTAGGCGTTTGGTATTACCGCAGTATTGACAGGTGTGGTTGTCACGGCGGAAGACCTCGCGACGGCTGACGAGGGGTGCTTTCCAGTGTCGTTCTGGGTTGCCACCCGTCAGCCGGATGTGTTCGGAAATCTGGAGGACGATGCTGGGCGATCGAACTTCCCACTGTTGGGTGCTGCTGAACTCCAGGGATTCTGCTTGCCCCGTAACCAGGAGGACGATCGCCCGTTTGATGTTGATCCGGGCTAAGGGCAGATAGTTCTTAGAAAATACCACCACCTGGTTTTGGAGTATGGGTAACTGCTGAGCCTGCATAAAAGTTGCTCCTAAAACTTACTCCCCATGTTCATGCCTCACATTCATTCCTCAAACAACAACCCCCGCCTCTGGTTGTCAGAAGCGGGGGTAGGAAACGTTTAGATACGCTTTGCCCTATGTCGGTGTCAGGTTTGCCCTGCACCTCCCGCTCTGAGTAGATTGATCTGAATTGAGCCATTCACTAATGGCTGTGAAGCTGGATTTATTGATGGATTTATGGCTACCAAATCGATAGGCGATCGTGCCCACAGCCAACACAACTGCTCTGCCCAATCCCTGGTGGAGGCGGCATGGCATGGCGATGGATAAGGTGTTGGGTAGGGCAGTGCGTATCATGGCAATCCTGTAGTTTGCGTAATGCAATAGACGGGTTCTCTCTATACTACACATGTAGTATCAAGTTGTCCACTATTTATGAAAAATTGGTTTGCGGTTGGTTGAGCTTCGTTTGAGGCATGGAATACCTCAATAACACCGATCGTCTCGGTCAGTTGCATCTTTCCAGCCTGCTGGCACCTATCCATCTAGCATAGGCAACGGCAACAATGTTTATTGAGATTGTTTATTGAGATTGAACCATCAGTGCTTCACCTACTGACGAATGAACTGTTGTAGGGGCTGAGGCTTGAAGAGATACTGGTTCTGGTTCTGGCTGCTGAGCTAAGAACTCTGCTAACTGGGCTTGAAGTTTGATGCGGACTTCCTGGCGGAGTTTGAAAAAGTGTTCGCCGATGCCCAAGGCAATGAAATAGTCATGGAAGACTTTAGGTTTGCGGAGGGCGATCGTCCCTAGCTTTTGCCAGAACTGAAACCGAGTCGATCGCAGCACCCCCTGCCGCCAACATATAGCCAGGAAAAATTGCAAGTCTGGTGCAGTGAGGGAGAAGGGACGCTGTGGACGATCGCCTTCCATCATCATGAAGTGGCGAAAGGTGCGCTGCAAATAGGGAAGTGGTTCATAGAGATTCCAATAGGCTTCGATATATTCAGTCACCACATCAGCGATCGGACGAGTAGGAGTGAAATTCATCAGCGATGTTTGGGAGGTGAAATTATTTCCCAACCCCTCTAGTAATCGGCCCTCAGTTTGCAACCGCGTCCACATCGCGGTATTGTGCAAGGCGTGCAGCAGGCTCAGGTGGGCTTGGGGAATGCCAGTTTCCTCAACAAATTCCTGAATCCGTTGCCCTGCCCCCGATCGCTCTCCATCAAACCCCAAAATGAACCCCGACATAATCTGCAACCCCGATCGCACAATGGTGTGACAGGATTCAGCCAAGGACTGCCGCGTATTCTGCTCCTTATGGATGCCTACTAAACTCTCCACATCGGGCGTTTCGATCCCCATAAACACAGTCGTGAAACCCGCCTGCACCATTAGGTCAATCATTTCCCCATCTTCTGCCAAATTCAACGAGGCTTCAGTAATCAAAGTGAAGGGATAATGCCGCGCTTGCATCCAAGGAATCAAGGCCCGCAAGAAAACCTTGGCATTGCGCTTATTGCCAATGAAATTGTCATCCACCACAAATACATAGCGCCGCCACCCCATTTGGTAGAGGACTTCAAACTCCGCTAGCATCTGTTCTGGTGTTTTGGTGCGGGGTTTGCGTCCATACAGGTTGATGATGTCGCAAAACTCACATTGAAACGGACACCCCCGCGAAAACTGCACCGTGATGGCATAGTAGGCGTTTAAATCCAACAGATCAAAGCGAGGAATGGGAGTTTGGGTTACATCTGGTTTGTCCGCCGATCGAAACGTCCCCTGTTCCTCTCCTCGGGCCAAGGCTTCCAGAAATAGCGGAATTGTATGTTCGCCCTCATCCAAAATCAGATAGTCCGCCCCCGCTTCTAAGGGAAACTCTGGAACTGAGGTGGCAAAAGGGCCGCCGACGGCTACTTTTTTACCCAGAGACACTGCTTTTTGAATGAGCGATCGTAAATCTTCTTTCTGGATGATCATAGCTGACAGGATCACCAGGTCACACCACGCCCAATCCGCTGCTGTCTCTAGCCGCACGTTGCGATCGACTAGGCGAATGTTCCAATCCTGGGGCAACATAGCAGCAACAGTAATCAAACCCAGAGGTGGCGTTGTGGAGCGTAAACCAGCTAAATCCAAGGTTTCCTGATAGGACCAGAAAGAATTAGGCATGATTGGCCAAAGCAGCAGCACTTTCATAGATACCCCAAAGGTGAGAGATGTAAACTACTAGGCTCCTCAAACAGGAGAATAGTTACATCATCTGCTTCACACCATCGCTTTCATCTATCTCAGGACATATTGTCAGGCTGAAGATGTATTACTTCAGATACGCTTTTTGCACAATAAAGTAGGGGTTTCCATAAATTAGGGTAAAAAAATAAGGACAGAGGTTGAAAACCCATATCCTTACTTACCCACAACTTTTATATTTGAAATATATTAGGAGCCAATCTCGATCGCGCCCTTAGTTTTCATGTTAGCAATTACTGCTCCTGCATGAGACGCAGATAGTTTTGGCGTAACTGCAAATGATTAGCAGCGATGCGATCGGATAGTTGCTTCTCAACATCACAAATTTCTTGCCAAAAAGTAGCCGATCGACGGGCTGCCAACACTTCAGTCCAAAGTAAATCCAAGAGAGTTGCAGTTTCGGCATCCGTGGCGGAGATCCGATCGCGCAATTGGATAAACGCCTCATTAGCACTTCCATGGTTCGCCAACTCACGGGCTTGGGACAGACAGGACTGCAACTGAGACACCATAGTTTGAGTAGAAAAAGTAGTCTGAGTCATAATTTAGCTAAAATTTCATTACCGTTTTGTTACCTTAGATACCTATATGATTTAGGCTTTTAAAACTTGTGATGCTGATCATTGTACCTAAACAAAAGTTAACGTTACCAAAAGATTTGCAAATATAGTTGATCTTACGTCTTACGAGGGGTAACAGCCCGCATATTAAATGCTAAACATTCTGCCCAAGCCTGCCAAACATCATGCCTAAACCCCGCGTTCTCTCTGGAATTCAGCCTACAGGCAACCTACACCTGGGTAACTATTTGGGCGCAATTCGCAACTGGGTGGACGGACAGGAGCAATACGAAAATTTCTTTTGTGTGGTGGATTTACACGCCATCACCGTGCCTCACGACCCCGCAACCTTGGCTGCCGACACCTACGAAATTGCAGCGGTTTCCCTAGCCTGTGGCTTGGATTTGAACTACGCCAATTTGTTTGTGCAATCCCATGTCTCAGCCCACAGTGAGCTTGCTTGGTTGCTCAATTGCATCACGCCCTTGAACTGGCTGCAAGACATGATTCAGTTCAAGGAAAAAGCGATTAAGCAGGGGGAAAATGTCAGCACGGGCTTGCTGGATTACCCGGTGTTGATGGCGGCGGATATTTTGCTGTATCAAGCAGATAAAGTGCCGGTGGGAGAAGACCAGAAGCAACACCTGGAACTGACTCGCGACATTGCAGCGCGCTTCAATCATCAGTTTGGCAAGAAAAAGCGGGTTTTGAAGTTGCCTGATCCGCTGATTCGGGCAGAGGGAGCGAGGGTGATGAGCTTGACCGATGGCACACGCAAAATGTCGAAGTCTGACCCTTCCGAGCAAAGCCGCATCAATTTGCTGGACTCGCCCGATACGATCGCCAAAAAAATTAAACGCTGCAAAACCGACTTGGTGCAAGGGTTGGAGTTTGGCAACCCCGATCGCCCAGAATGTGAAAACCTGTTGACGCTCTACCAACTCCTCTCTGGCAAACCCAAGGATGTTGTGGCGGCGGAGTGCCGGGAGATGAGTTGGGGCACGTTTAAGCCGCTGTTAACCGAAGCGACGATCGCCGCCCTGCAACCGATTCAGGACAAGTATCAGGCGATCGTGGCTGACAAGGGCTATTTGGAATCGGTGTTGAAGCAGGGCAGAGAAAAGGCTGAGGCGGTGGCGAATGAAACCTTGAGCCAAGTCAAAGCAGCGCTGGGCTATTCGGTGCCGCTTTGAAAGGCGCTTCTTTGTCACAATTGTGCCTCTCACATACTGACTCAGCGTGATTGCAGACTCTATGAAAAGTGGTCTAACATCTGGATTATTCACGCCATTAGGTTTTGAACTGCAATGAACGACAAAGAAGCAGTTATTCAACTTCTCAATCGCTTGCCTAGTGAAATATCGCTCCGGGAGATCCTGCGAGAAATCGAGTTTATCGCTGCGGTCAAAGAGGGCTTAGATGAGATCGATCGAGGACAAGGGGTATCGGTCGAAGCTGTTGAAAAAATGATGGAAGCATGGACTACGCTGTAATCCTGTCTCCAAAAGCGGTTGGGGATCTAGAGACGATCGTCCGGTATATTTCTCTCTCCAACCCAATTGCTGCAAGAAAAGTAGGTCAAAGCCTCCTTGAAAAGATTCAAGAGTTGAGCCAGTTTCCGCTCAAAGGTCAGAAGGTACCTGAATTTGACAGTCCTGATATTCGACAACTCGTTCTGAAGCCCTATCGAATTGTTTATAGAGTCGAGGAGGACAAAAAGCTGATTAGCATTGCTCGCTTTCGGCATTCCTCTCAAGAAAGCCTCGAACTTTAGGTGGTGACCTTAAAATGACATTGACTAAAGCTACGATCGCCGCCCCGCAACCGAATCAGGATAAGCATCAGGCGATCGTGGCTGACCAGGGCTATTTGGAATCGGTG
This sequence comes from Leptolyngbyaceae cyanobacterium MP9P1.79, assembly GCA_030248885.1. Lineage (GTDB taxonomy): Bacteria > Cyanobacteriota > Cyanobacteriia > JARCMD01 > JARCMD01 > JARCMD01. Next base: position 5,739 of record JARCMD010000215.1, read on the forward strand.
TTGAAGCAAGGCAGAGAAAAGGCTGAGGCGGTGGCAAATGAAACCTTGAGCCAGGTCAAAGCAGCGCTGGGCTATTCGGTGCCACTTTAAAGATTGGGTGTGAAGACTCCATTATGTTCTGGATGGTTCTGAAATCAAAGTCCTCCAGGATTGAGAGATTTAGAATACTTGGATAAAAATAATTCTGCCTAACTCCGCTAAATGAGTGGTTTACGCGGAAACAATCTTGCTAATCTCCCTTTCTGGGAATATTATGTCGAAAGGTTCTCTCTAAAAATAAATCGAATTACTTCATATCTTGTTTCCCCAGGAAGTCTATGAGACGAATGGCGTTAACAATGTGTTTTTTTGGGAAGTTTAAATTATGTACTTAAGATTTTAGCTACTGGAGCAATCAATATGGCATTTGCAGATGACATCGCGAAAGTCGCAGAGCAAGTCCGAAAAAGGGCTGACGCAGTTTCAGGCGAAGAAGGAACAAAAATGGGATTGATTGTGCCATTTTTCAGCACTCTCGGCTACGATGTCTTCGATCCCACGGAGGTTATCCCTGAATACATAGCGGATTTTGCAATCAAGAAGGCGGGGCAGATGGAGAAAGTGGATTATGCCATATCCATTAGTAATGCGATCGTCATGCTTGTAGAGGCAAAAGCTCGTGATAAAAAGCCGGAAGCTCATGATGGACAGCTAAAAAGGTATTTCAACGGGTTGCGTTCAGCTAAAGTCGCTATTGTTACAAATGGCATTGAGTATCTCTTCTTCACAGATTTACGCCATGAGAACATGATGGATGATGAACCTTTCTTTATTTTCAACATCCTTAACCATGAACCAAAGCAAGTTGAAAGCCTAAAATTCTTTCACAGAGATAACTTTGATGCTCTCGTGATGAAACGACATGCCGAGGAGATGGTTTATCTCAGCGGCATGACTCAACTAGTGGACAGCCTTCTTCGTTCTCCATCTGATGAATTCATTCGTTTCTTGATTTCTCAGCTTGGTAACATTGGCTCTAGGTATGCGATAGAAAGCAAGATTACCAGCAAGATTGTTGAGAAATTCCGACCGATTGTGAAAAAGTCTATTCAGGGAAGCTTAGTTGAGCTAATGACCCAATCTATTAGCAAGGAGATGGGTCAGTCCAGTGATATTTCTTCCCCTACACAACTAATGGAAGAGGTTGAAGGAATTCAGGATGAACTAGAACAAAGTTCGGAAGATACTAAAGTGGAGACAACTGCTGAAGAACTGGAAGCATTTGAAAAAATCAAGTCTATTGCAGCGCGTTCTAGTATTTATACTTTAGAGGTTAAGTATAAGGATGTTGTTTCATATTTTGGACTGAATGTTGGCAAGATAACTTGGTGGTTTTTAAGGTTGTATCTATCACCTAAGAAGAAGAGTTTTGTAACTCGGTTGCCCTTTGATGAAGCCAAAAGCCTATCATTAGGTTTTGAAGTTCAGGAGATGTCAGCTTCATTTGGGGATGCAGCATCAAGAGTGATCATTTCATCAGTTAGTGACTTGGATATTCTCAGTGATTTGATCCTTAAATGCTATGAGACTGAAGCCTCTAAACGAACACCTGGCAAAGCGATGTAGCTCAAAACTACAACCACACACAGCACTCTAACACTGCGTTGGAGCAGACAGAGTATAGTTTTCTGTAGGATGGACAAAGCGATCGTACCCACTTGACTCAAAACCAATAATTCATCGCAGAGTAGGGTCAGTCTTCTACGGTATGGTGGTACTTGCTATTATATGGAAATAGTGTATGCCTACCGCAGAACAGGCTTTTGCTTGTTTCAGAGTATGTCAAATGCTCTCAAATGGGTATCAGCCTATCCATGTATTTCGGTATAACCAAAATACCAAAACAGTGTTCGTGCTTGCTGGCATAACTGAGAGTCTGGAGATTCTGATTTTCCCCGATAGTCAATGGAGGTTTAACGATGACCAAGCCTGACTTTAACAAAATGACCCGTCAAGAATTGAGAGCCTATGTTTTGGCTCACCGAGAAGATGATGAGGCAATTGAGGCTTTGATAAGAAGGGGAAATCCTAAAAGTCCAACCTACCCATTTCCGCAAACCGATGAGGATTTAAGGGAAATGGAAGAAATTCTAAGGAGAAAGCTAGGCAGTTCTCTGTAGGGTGGGCAAAGCGATCGTACCCACCTGACTCAAGAATAAGAATTCATCGCAGAATCTTGTCGTTTGGATTTCACAATGGCTGCAACGTGCTATGAATGCTGAAGTCAACGATCGCTCTCCAAGCAAAGTTTTAGTCAGCTAGTGAAATATGCCGTTATGGTTTGTGAATGTAAATAGCTCAGTTGTAGTATCTACTCAAAAGATTTGATACCATAAATACAATTATTGGTACTTAAGTTTTATGAGAACATTCACAGCCATTATTGAAAAAGATCATGCAACTGAACTTTATGTTGGCTATGTTCCTGGATTTGCTGGGGCACATTCTCAAGGAGAGACATTAGATGAGCTACAAAAGAACCTTTGTGAAGTGATTGAGATGCTTTTGGGGGACGAAGAACCGAAAATTGATACAGAGTTTGTTGGTACGCAGCAAATTACAGTTCGTTAAGTATGAGCAATATACCTGTACTTAAGCCCAAGCAGTTGTACGGATGCTAGAAGATTTTGGATTCGTAGAAGTTCGGTAAAAAGGTTCACATAAACAATTTCGACATGAAGACGGTCGAGGGACAACCGTTCCATTTCACAAAGGTCATGATATATCGCCGACTTTGCTAAGAAAAATTGCAAGTGACATCGGTTTAACCGTTGAAGAGATGTTGGATTTGGAGTGAGGTTCAACCTGCGGTGCATTGGAACGAAAGAAAAAGTTTTTGGCTTTGTTGCCAATGGTTGCACGTCTAGTAGGCTTCATTGTTAAAAAAATAGTTTCCTGTAGGATGGGCAAAGCGATCGTACTCACCTCACTCACGAACAATAATTCACCCTAGCTCTTGTCGGTTGGATTTCACAATGGCTGCAACCCGATACGATCGCTGAAGTCAACGATCGCTCTCTCATGAACAAGTTGCCATAGAGTAATATGGAAAGATCCACTTTCAAGGACAAACGAGATGACTTGGACATCAAGTGAGCCAGTCGCCATCATTCGTACAGAACGGGGACTGACGATCGCAGGCACCCGCATTACCCTTTACCAATTCATGGACTATCTCCATGCGGGTTATCAGCCCCAGAAAATTCGGGAAGATTTTCCCCAAATCACAAACGAGCAATTTGCTGCTGCCATGTTTTACATTCAGGCAAACCATGCTGAAGTTGAAGCAGAGTATCAAACCATTATCAAAGAGGACAAAGAGACTCAAAAGTATTGGGAAGAGCGGAATCGTGAGCGATTTGCTCAAATTGCGACAACACCTCCAAAGCCTGGACAGGAAGCAATTCGGGCAAAACTTGCGGCTTGGAAATCTCAAATTGAGTCTAGAGAAAGTGAATGTTCTTTCTAATCGATCACAACATTGAAGGACAATCCAAAAGACTTTGGGGAACAATTCAAGACGAAGGTTGGCTGGACTTGGTTAAAATTCGCTTCGTTACATTTGAAGAAGTTCAGCTTCCCATTGAAAGTAGCGATCGTATCGTTTGGTGTTTTGCTCAAGAATATAAGATGATCATTCTAACTGCCAATCGGAAGATGAAGGGTAGAGACTCTTTAGAGGAGATAATCCGCAGTGAAAATACAGTTAATTCTCTTCCGGTCATCACAATCGAGAACGTAGATAGAATGAATGAAAGAGTATATCGAGAACAATGTGCTGCGCGTATTATCGATATTATGATTGATCTTGAGAACTTAATCGGGGTGGGGCGTATCTATATTCCTTGATGTGGTAGGTGTTGAGAAGTAGCTAGTTCCCTGTAGGGTGGGCAAAGCGATCGTACTCACCTCACTCACGAACAATAATTCACCCTAGCTCTTGTCGGTTGGACTTCACAATGGCTGCAACCCGATACGATCGCTGAAGTCAACGATCGCTCGAAGCTAAGATAAGAAGATTGAGTGGCAACGAGGTCAACCCTGTAACAATCCGACAACCTCGTTATAGCAAAGAAGAATTTGCCCGACGTGGTAATGAGATCTATGATTCTCAAGTGCGTCCTCAAGTCGAGGTAGGCAATCATGGCAGGATTGTGGAGATTTGCTGACGCAACACTTCGTGAATGACATCGACACTGGGGCCTTTGAAGTTGCTGACACGCCGGTCGCAGCAACCGATCGGCTGTATAAACGGTATTCTGATGCTCAACCCTGGGTGATTCGGATTGGACATCGGGCAGTCTATCTAAAACCCGAAATTAGCTGAGAGGGAACGGAAGTTAACCTAATAGAATCGCCCATTAAATCTCCTATGCGTAAAAAACTCTCTAGAAAACTACTCAGAAGAGCCATTATTGTTGCGGCAGTTTCTGTTTCTAGCGCCTTAACTTTAAAGCTAATGATTTGGGATTCACCCAACGATCGCTGGCTAATTCAAGACTTATACTATCGCCCACCCCTGGCTACCAAATTAACACTCGCCCCACCCATTTCTGCTGTCTCAACCACGCCTAAATTAACAGCTACAGCAATAAATGATGCTAGTAAACTCAACAACACACAGGTAGCAGCCATCTTTCAGCCCACCTCGATCGCTGAAATTCAAACAATTATTCAGACAGCCAAACAGCATAGGCAAAAAATATCAATTTCAGGCGCTAGACATAGTATGGGTGGACAAATTGCCTACCCAGATTCCCTTCATCTTGATATGTCTAAATTTGACCAAATTCAATACAACTCAGATCAAACAATCACGGTACAAAGTGGAGCAACCTGGAAACAAGTTCAACTTGAATTGGGTAAATATGGCCGAGCCGTGCGTGTTATGCAAGACTCTAATATCTTTACGATCGGGGGTTCCCTAGCAGTAAACGCCCACGGTAAAGATTCTCGCTTTGGCTCCTTAATTGAAAGTGTAAATTACTTCAAATTAATCAACGCCGAAGGGCAAGAAATTACCTGTAGTCGCACTGAAAATCCAGAACTATTTCGGGCTGTAATTGGCGGAATGGGAATTTTCGGTGTGCTGACCGAGGTGAACTTGAAAACAACAGAAAATACGACCTATGCTTACACCGTTATTCACAAGCCTCAGTCTGAAATGATTTCCTTTATGGAATCTCAGATTCAACGCCCCACGTTAGAAATGATTGAAGCCCAGATGTCAGTGGATCAATCTAATTACCTAAATGAAGCCCAAATCTATTATTTCGATCGCATTGACACTGATCCCAAAATACTAGACGATGTGAGCGGAGAAAATAGTATCTGGCTAAGAAAACTGGTTTATCGCACATCACGGCAAAGCAATTGGGGCAAGCAGTTTCGTTGGGCTATGCAAAAGCAAATTGGGCCCTTACTTGACCCATCTAAAATTAGTCGCAATTCAAGTATGGCAGCCCCATTTAGAACATTAGAACTTGATGCGCCTGAAACAACAGATATCTTACAAGAATACTTTGTACCCATTGACAAGATTGATGAATTTTGGAGCATTTATAAAACCTTGCTCCTTAAACATCAGGTGCAATTAATTAATGTAACAGTGCGTAGAGTAAAGCCCGATCGAGAAGCTTTAGTGTCCTATGCCACCGATGAAATGTATGCTTTCGTGTCCTATTACAAAATTCCTAAAGATGAATCTGGATATCATCAAATGTCTCAATTTACCCAAGAGATGATGAATGCTTTAAATCAAATGAATGCTAAATTCTACTTGGCCTACAAAGGCTATTATACCAAAGCACAAATCTATCAAATGTACCCAAACCTCGGACAGCTATTCAAGCTCAAACGTAAATACGATCCCCAAGAAATTTTTTATCACAAATGGTATGCCGAATTCCAATAGTTCTTTAGCAGAAATACTACTTTCTACTGTCATTTTGAAGTGGCGCATTGTTGAATCATGGACACATAATCAGGGCGCAGTGTTTCCCAACTAAAGCGATCGTATACAGCACGGTGACGCTGTTGCTGTTGCATCAGATCAGGGCCCCCAGCCAATACTTCAGAGATGAGATGAGTTAAGCTTCCCACCTGTTCAAAATTGGCAAAATACCCTTCCTTTCCCAAAACATAGTGGGTGATCTCATAGTCATGCACCAAGCAGGGCAAACCGTAGGACATCGCCTCTAAAAACACTCGTCCAAACCCTTCAATTAAAGAAGCGAGGACAAAAATATCAGCAGCTTTGTAATAGTTCGCTACCTCAGAGGGGGCAACAGTTCTAGCCTGAAACCGATCGCTCCCCAACAGACTAGTTCCTAACTGAATGATCTCTGGCGATTCCGCATCCTGCTGTCCCAGCAACAACAAAAACGGGCGCGGCGACGGCAAACTCGCCACCTCCCGAATTAAATAATCCATGCGCTTGTGGCGTTTGCTGATATTACCAACCGACAAAATTAAAGGAACATCAGGCAAGTTGAGTGTTTGCCGTAGCGCTACCCGTTCCGCCGATGTTAGCGTCGGCAAATTTGGCGGCATTTTGGTTCCATAGGGAACTAATACTTGCTTTTCGGCAGACACTCCTGCCTTGAGTGCTTCTTGGAAATAAGTGGGGATGACCTGCTGAACCCGATCGCAGGTTGGATATTCGTAGGGCGATAGGGGCCCACCGTTAGCAAATAGCAACTTGAAGCGTTGCCTAGTTAAACGCCGCCACTGCCCTAACCAATTACCGATATCTGTGTCACTAAAATAAATTACATCAGGTTGCTGGCGCTGAATGTGGGGCAACAAACTCCCACAAAAAGTAGCTTGCTCGATCGTATAAGAGGACTTCCCCGTATACTTCGCTAACCGTCGAGCCGCCGTACTGTTGCGAGGTAAATTCCACAAAGGCAACTCTCGTTCTTGCCGCTCTCCCGCACCTTTAAAGAGGGTTACCTCTAACTCCGGTGCCAACAAAAGTGCCTCAAAACATTCCTGAGTAAACGATTCAAACCCTCGTCGAATGCGACCTAGCCCAGAACAAAGGAGGAAAAGTTTTAGGGGCATTCCAATCCTGATTTAGGAAAAGCGACTACTATAACGTTCTTCTGCCCAGGGTTCACCTCTGCGATGATAGCCATTTCGCTCCCAAAAGCCCAATTCCTCATGGTCTAAAAACTCTAAGCCATTAATCCATTTCGCGCTTTTCCAGGCATAGAGATGGGGAACGACCAGTCTCAATGGGCCACCATGATCCGGCGGGAGTGGCTCTCCAAACAAAGTGTGGGCAAAAAAGTTCTCGTCTCTCAGAAAATCTTCCAGAGCAATATTTGTTGTGTAATCCCCATAGCAATGCTCCATAACATGAGCAGCCGTGGAGTCCACCTCAAGGTGCTGCATAAAATCTAGCACCTTGACCCCTGTCCATTGGACATCCAGCTTCGACCACGTAGTTACGCAGTGAAAATCTGCCGTGAAACTACTTTGTGGCAGAGACAAGAAATCTACCCAACTAAAAACGGCTTCCTTTGCCTTACCCCAAACCCTAAATTGCCAGTTCTCAGTGCTGATTGGCAGAGTCGAACCGTAGGTTAGGACAGGGAAGCCATTTGTGAGGTGTTGCCCAGGAGGGACACGTCCAGCCTGATCAGATTCAGGTTTGCGAAAAAATTTTCCTAGCATGGATTAAAGGAAAAATTGAGGACTGAACTTAGCCTAAACTTCTTCGCCTTCAGCGTCGTCATCGTCAGTGGGATAAACAAAGTTAGAACGTCCAGTTAGGATGGACTTCCCGAGGGAGAGGGCTTTTTGAGCCGCCACGGTTGCTTTATGCTTCCAAGTGGCTTTGCGCTTGTCTCGCTTAGACTTTGATGTTTTCTTCTTAGGAACAGCCATAACTAAAAGGGGAATTTTGACAGCTTTCCAATCATATACGATCTTATAGCTAATAGATCCGACAAGCTTGAGCAAACAGTCCCCATCTGCTTGCAACAACCAAGGCTCTCTAAGGAGTTATAGGCGAAGCTAGTCAGTCGATCGCCGTCTCCAAGGAACTTTTATAGAAAAGAACAATTTAATAAACTGCACCACACTTAGATTGAAGATCAGCTTCAGCTAACCCATAGTGCTGTTGTCGGCATAACAAAACCTGGGCCGTTCGCTGTTGAAAAATAATCCGGTGTCCAATCCAACCTAGAGGCACTCCAGCAACCAAACCAATTAAACCACCCAGAACTAAGCCAATAGTCAGACTAGAAACTAGGTTTTTTCTGGTGATGGCATTTTCCTTATTGACAGTACTTCCTTTCACTCGCTAATCCTCAGCTCTACATTGCTTTATGAGAACTGGATTCAAGCTGAATTGCCTCTCTCTCAATGCTTAGAATTACAAGCCGAAACTGCCGAATTTAAACCTCTACAAAATAAATCCGAACTGTAAGAATTTGGATGACTGTGTTTAAGCAGCAACAGTTCAGGAACCACCTAATGTCTATTTTCAAAAAAGCGGCACTGGTGACAAGGGCCGTGGGGATTCACGGCACACCGAATAAGCTCTGAGCCAGCACTAAAGCGGCAACTAGCATCCCCGACCACCCACCGTCCTTCAAACCAGCTTTTTTCTTGAAGGGCAGGGGCTGATTGGACATACAAAGCTATTTTGTGTAAAAGGTATCGACCAGCTTTCAACTGGTAGCGGTGGCGACGTTCTAAAACTGCGTAAGTCTGCCCTTCCATATCCAGATAGGCTCCTGGTTGGGGAGTCCAATCTAGCCAGAGGCTGCCAAGCGATCGATGGGGATGGGTCAGAATGATCTCTGTTGGCAGAGACTGTGGCTCCATAGGTTCAGTGTGACGCTGATTACATTACAGCGATCGTACCGCAACTATTTGAAGATAAACAAATTACAGAGGGACTTTAGAAGATTTCCAGAAAAGGTTATACCAGGCACCGGAAGGGCGTTTGCGTAGCGTGTGCTTTGCACTTAGCATCCGGGCAATGATCTTCTGGTCGATTCAAAGCTCTGTCTGCCGGATGCTTCGCCCCTACAGGGGTAACATCTTTCTCAGAAATCTCCTTGACAGCAATTTTCATCCAATTCTTAGTGCAGAAATGATATTTCTAAGCTGTCAAATGTCTGTACAAATCTACCTCTATGCAGATGTAAACCCGATGAAATTTTCGCAAACTGTTTGAGGAGTTTGGAAGTAGCGGGATTGAAACCCTGATTCTTACATTATCTCCCCAACTATATATTTGCTTAAATTCTGGAGAAGCTTGCTATGTTAGTTACTCGCTTTAAGTTGCCTATTGCTCGTCTCGTTCGCTTTGTGCTGGTTGGCTTTGTCTGTGCTTTGCTCACCTTTGCTCAAGCATTGCCCGCCTATGCTGCCAAGAGCAAACCTACTCAAGGTGAAGCTCAACTGAAGAAGATTGAAGGTAAGTCGATCGATATTTTAAAAGCAGGTGGGCCTACCTCAATGAAGAAGACGATTAAAGAGGCGAATAAGGGACTGAATGAAGTTCAAGGTGATGCAGACATCGACAAAATGAATCGTCCTTCTAACTCCCGTGGTGCCGCTCCTTCCATTGAGCAGAAAATTGAGCAGAGCTTAGAGACGCTCGAAGGCAAAACTGAAGATGCTGTCAAGTCTGCTAAAGACTTGGTGAAATAGGCACATCTGCTGAAATTGGATGGAAGTTGCTGTTAAGCCTAACTACCTCCGATTTTTTCAACCCTTTAGACTTTTACACCTTGTCCCTAGTAATTTTTACTAGGGATTTTTTTGGTTTTAACATGAGTTCAACAGCTAAAAGATAGCAGGAGGTAGAGCAGGCGAGCCATTGGGCTGTAGGGTATGTCATTATTTAAATTTGGAATGTAGTCAGAGCAAGGCTTTCATGGCTACCCATCAAAAATGGGCTTAAGACTAGAATCCAGTCCCCGCAAGGAATACCAGTCAATTAATGACACGCCCTAGTAGTCTGTCAATCATTAATTGACGGGTAGCTTAAAGCTGGGAGGTTAATTGGAGTTAAATTTTGAGGGTCTTCGCCCCTCAAAATTTCCTTGACAGAACACTAGACACTTCCATCTCTCTCACAGTGGCTGACCATCACCAGTATGGGTGAGACCGTGAAGCATACGCAGGCTTAATGATTGATCAGCCTGCTATTTCCCTACCTTCTGTCGGAGATGTAATTCACCATGACTTGCTATAGTGTTAACTAAATTTCCTTGTAGCAAAAGACCGGAAATTTTCCATAAAGGCAAGTAATCCAGAACTAGCATCTATCTAATTGGTGATTGGCGCGATCGAATAGTAGAACTACTGATCAGGCTCGAGCAGATCCTACTCTCCATCTCTCAACGCAATGAAGGACTAGTTCAGCCTTCTATGCATCACGACCCATGTTAATTTTGGGCAACTTTTTATGACACTTACTCAAAGTTCTTCGTTGTACGAGCTTGTTGGCTCAAACTCAGCTTCTCCGCTAAACGTGAGTCTCGCTACCCTGAAGTCAATCATTCACACGACGATCGATTTGTTGGTGGAAGAGCAAATTTCGGCCACGCTTTGGGTGAAGTTGCCTCGTGATCTGAGTTGGCAGGCTGAGATTCAACGCTACAGTACACAGGTTGTTCCCCAGGCGCTCTACGTATTTCATAATTACCCGGATGCAGACGAAGAAAGTTCGGGAACAGAACTAGCCCATGGGGATGAGTTATCGACAGATGCTAGAACCGATCGCCCCACCCATTACGCGATCGAGCTTTCCCAAAACAGCGGGCTACAACGGGACTATTTTCTACTCGTGATGTCAGAGTCGTTTTGTAGTGTCCTCGTGACCTACCGACCAAAATCGGATCGCATCTTCAACTCAAATGCCAAGCCCATAAGTCAAGGTGCAGACTTGGAAACTCTGTTGCCGGACGAATCCACCCAGCCCAAGCATCAGCATTCTGCCTTTTGCTGGTTTGATTTACCCAAGCTTCAACCCGTTTTACAAGCGCTCAAGCACATTTTGCCCCAAACCCAAATTAAAGTGGGACTAAATTCTCCCATTACGCCAGAGCGTGTAATCGCAGAATGGGAACAAGTCGAAGCGAATTGTGCGGCTTATCTCCCTGACCCAGAGTTGCTGACTCGCCTCTTTACCAAACAAATTCAGCGTCAGGAGGAGATTTGGCATCGCACGACGAACTATCGCAAGCAGGTGGAAGCGATCGACAGTCTACAGGTGCAAAATGAAGAACTGGTTAGTGCCCTACGACTGAGGGATGAACTACTGAGTAATGTGGCTCAAGAATTGCGAACTCCCCTCACCACAATGAAAACTGCCCTAACACTGCTGAACTCGCCGCAATTAAAACTGCCACAGCGACAACGGTACATGCAGCTTTTGCGTACGGAGTGCGATCGGCAGGGCGCTCTGATCAGTAGTTTGATGGACTTGGTGCAACTCCACCTAGGCATCGATCAGCCTACGATGCAGCCTTTACACCTGTCAGACTTGGTGCCGGGAGTCGTGAGTACCTATCAACCCTTGGCCCACGAAAAAGGTGTGATGTTGGCCTACACCGTTCCTGAGAATTTGCCCCCCGTATTTTGCTTGAGTGCCTGGCTGAAGCAAGTGGTGATTAACCTGCTGCACAACAGCGTCAAGTTTACCCCCAGAACAGGTAAGGTTTGGGTGCTGGCAGAGCAACAGGGAGATTATGTGAAGCTAGAATTCCGGGACACGGGCATTGGCATTGCTCCCAGCGAGATTCCCAAGATTTTCGATCGCTTCTATCGGGGACGGCATACGGGAGAGGATTTGGCTGGAGCAGGACTGGGACTGACGATCGTGCAGCAAATCCTTTTGCGTTGTGGGGGTTCTGTCTCAGTCAAGAGCAAAATGGGTGAGGGCACAACGTTTAAGGTGCTATTGCCTATTTATAAAGCTCCTGTGGACTCTCACGATTAGGATCGTGGATTAAATAACATGCAACAGTCCGTCCGTAGGAGCGAAGCATCCGGCAGATAACCCCTTGAATCGACCAAAGGGTCATTGTCCCGATGCTAAGTGCAAAGCACACGCTACGCAAACGCCCTTCTGGTTCCAGGTATAACCTTTTCTGGAACTCTCCTTAGCCCCGCTGCTTTGTCACGTAACTTCAATCCACGACGCGAATCAACCCAATGCGGAGGCGATCGAAAATGCGATTGACCTGAACTTGATCTTCTAAACTCAGAGAATTCTTGGAGAGCAACGCAGCCATCAACAATTGCTGATCAGTTCTGGTAATTCTGCGTGATGCCAAAATGCGCTCAACCGTCTCTTTAATAATTTGTTTGGAAGGTTTTCTTTGAATTCCGTGCTTACTCTGCGTAGTCATCTCGTTAGTAGTTGCCATAAATTTAAACATCAACCCTGAACGTTTGAGCTTGCAGAGCACCCTGAGAACTGAGGAGACTTCCAGAAAAATTTATACCAGTAAATGTAGGGGCGAAGCCTATCCTTTCCTTCGGAAGCGAACTACAGACAGTAATCTTCTGGTCGATTCAGAATTGATCTGCCGTAGCTTGCTTCCCGAAAGGTATGCTTCGCCCACGCAGTGGCAACATTTTTCTTAGAAACTTTATTAATACGTATATATCTAACCTCTGGAGTTCATTATGCAAGCAATTCAGTCTTTGACAGGTGATTGCACGGTTGACGACTGAGTGACAGATGCTACACGTTCGGGTGATATCTATCACATCTTAATTGCATACGGCTTATGTGAGTTGGGATCTAAAACCACCGTTGCGCAAGCGTCTCGCTTGCCTACTAAATCTGGATGCAGGCTGGAAGCCTGCGCGACGACTGCTACCTGAACAACTCACATCATGCGTTTAATAGATTGTGGAGCAATCTGAAGCGCTTGATGAAGTATTCGTAGGCTCTACGGCTCTGAGGACTCCCCATGGAGCGATCGGCGTTGGAGTTGGCGTACAAATTGATACATTTCCGGCAAGCGACTAGTGAGCGCCGAAACCTTCAGAAATACCTTATGGGGCATGGCAGGATTGCCAGACATCACGGCCCCTGATTCCACGGTTCCATGAATCCCAGCCTTAGCAGAACAGATGGCTCCATCCCCGATCGTGGACTGGTTAGCAATGCCCACTTGACCCGCCAGAATCACGCGATTGCCAATCTTCACGCCCCCAGCCATTCCCACCTGCGCGGCCATGGCACAATTCTGCCCAATCTGGCAGCCATGGGCAATGTGAACTAAGTTGTCAATTTTGGTGTTGCGACCAATTCGCGTTTCTCCCACGGCGGGGCGATCGACCGTAGAGTTGCATCCAATTTCTACTCCATCTTCCAGCACAGTACAGCCAGATTGCTCCAGCTTGTACCATCCCTCCGCTGTGGGGACAAAGCCAAATCCCTCAGAGCCGATCGCGCAGCCGCTATGAATCACACAACCTGCCCCAATGCGCGTGCGCTCATGAATCACACAATTAGCGTGGAGGACGGTTCGATCGCCCACCTCCGCTTCTGGATAAATCACCACATTGGGATGAACACATACGCCATCCCCCAGCTTCACCCCTGCTTCAATCACCACATGGGCCCCCACAGACACCCCTGCACCGATCGTCGCTGAACTATGGATCACTGCACTGGGGTGAATTCCTGGCGCAGGACGAAAGGGCTGGTAAAACAGCGTTAAAGCCTGGGCAAACAATAACTTAGGTTGGGAGGTAGCTACCCACACGATCCCCCGATCGGTGGCTGCGATTTGGATTTTTTCTATTAGCGGCAAAATCAAAGCGCTAGCCCCGGTTTTACTGATCCCAGCCGCAAATTTTTCACCTTCGATGAAGCTAAAGGTGCCTGCGATCGCCTCATCCACTGCCGCTGCTCCCACAATGTCCGGGTCACTGATCTTTGGGTCATTGCCCACGTTAGTAGTGAGCGAATGGGCAGCCGTCATCGCCCCTAGTTTTTGCACTAATTCACTAAATTTCATGGCTGAGCGCTAGATATTACACCCCATTCAGTTTAATAGCCAGAAATTAAAATCTAACTACGAAATCAAAAGTTAGCCATCCCGTGGTTTTGAATCGCCAATGCCAAATCAAACCAAGGAAGTGCTTGATCCGATGAAGAACCACGAATTAGTTAAACTTATTGACTTTATTTCTCAATAACCTGTAAGATTACTCTCAGCTTTCAAGACTCTTTATCAAAAAGGGGAATGAATTATAATCTTACACTTACAATTACTCATGGGAGATTTTCAATGGTATTGATTAAAAAAGCCGTGCTAGGGTTGACTGCCGCCTTAGTTGCCTTGACCAGTGTTGGAGTGGGTGCCCTCAGTGGTAGAAACAAGGTGATGGCTCACCATGCCCCTCATCACGGACTCCAAGGTCAGGTTGCTCAAGCACCTATAACCCAAATCAACATTGCTTTTGCAACTCGTGCGAATACAACGGAATTGCAAGCAAAAGCAGATAAGGTCACCGCATTGCTCTCTCGTGAATTGGGAATGCCCATTAAAGCTACGATCGCTGATGAAACTGCCTCAGTGGAAGCGTTACGCACTAATCGGACTCAAGTTGCCTTTTTGAGTGGACGAGCGGCGCTGAAGGCAGAACAATTGGCAAAAGCTCGCATGTATTTGGCAGAAGTGCGCTCCACCTATTCAGGGCGCTATACCTATCGCTCTGTGATGGTTGTCCGCAAGGAGAGCCTCCTGGGTGCCAAGGCGAACCCCAAGCTAACGCTAGAGCAATTACGAGGACGCACGATCGCCTTCACGTCGCCGACATCTGGCTCTGGTTTTGTTTTCCCTGTGGCAGAACTGGTTAAGCAAAATTTGGTGCCTAACCGCGATCGGCTAGAAGCATTTTTTAGTCGCGTCACCTACGGCAATGGCTACAGCGGCGCATTGCAAGCAGTACTGCGCGGTCAAGCAGATGTGGCAGCAGTCTCAGAGTACACCCTTGGTGCGCCCTACATCACGGCTGAGGAAGCGCAACAGTTGCGCGTTCTCTATGCAATTTCTGGGGTGCCTGCCCACGGGATCGTGATTGATGATAGTGTGCCAGCCCCAACACGGGAGAAATTAATCACTGCCCTACTGAAACTCAATCAACCTGCCAACAACCTATTGCTGCGAGACTTGTATAATTCAACAGAATTGGTTCGAGTAGACCACACTCGCCACCTTGCCCCCATCCGTGATGCGCTTAAGCGCGCTGGATTTGAACCTTGAACGCGATCGAATGCCATATCGAATGTCAAAACGTTGTAACGCCCTACCTGCCTGCGCTCCAACGTCCGGCACTGGCGGGGATTACCTGCACAATTCGCGCAGGGGAATTTGTTACTCTCCTGGGGTTAAATGGAGCAGGTAAGTCAACCCTATTGCGAACCATTCTGGGGCTGATTCCCTTGCAGCAAGGCACTATTCAAGTGCAAGGCATTCCTGTGACTCCCCAAACGCTGCGCCAGTCTCGACGCAATCTGGGTGTGTTGTTCCAAGGCGGCGGGTTGATTCCCCAACTCTCTGCCTTGGACAACGTTCTGTGTGGACGATTGGGCGCTCATTCTAGTTGGCAGACGCTATGGGGCTTTAGCAAAACCGATCGCCATCGGGCGAGGGAATTGCTAGCTCAAATGGGATTGCTCGATCAAGCCCATCAGAGAACCAGTCGTCTCAGTGACGGACAACAACAGCGGGTCGCAATTGCCCGCACTTTGATGCAATCGCCCCAGATTTTATTGGTGGATGAGCCGATCGCGGGGTTGGATATCCTGGGAGCGCAGCAGGTGATGGAAACTCTGGCAGCGCTTAACCGGGAGCAGGGGATCACCATCGTGGCGGTGCTACACGATTTATCGATCGCCCAGCAATACAGCGATCGGGCGATCGTGCTTCGGGCAGGGCAAATCGTCCACGACGGAGACTGCAACCACTTACCCCAGCAATTTGGTCTTGAGTTGGATGCCCAGGAGCATAAGACTCAGAACACCGCCCTAGCCAATTTTCAGCCCTATCCTTTGGAGGCGAAACCATAGACTGTGAAGCTTAAATTCAAATGGATTCCCCATCTCCCGATCGCCTGGATGAATCGGTTACTCATCCTGCTAGGTGTCGTTCTTGTCTACACTTGGGCGCTTCAGGGATTAAAAGTTGACCTCGAACTGCTGAAAGGCAGTTGGGGTTACATGGCTGATTTTGTGGCTCGCCTGTTTCCGCCTGATTGGGCTGTGTTGGATGTGGCCGTTAAGGCGCTGATCGAAACGGTACAAATGTCGCTCTGGGGCACGACGATCGGGGCCATTCTCTCGCTGCCGATCGCCATCCTCTCAGCCCGAAACCTCACCCCACGCTGGCTGCGATGGTCGGCCAATTTTTTGCAAAATGCAGTGCGATCGGTGCCCTCAATCGTGCTGGGCTTGTTTTTCGTCGCCGCAACTGGGCTAGGTGCGCCCGCAGGCACATTGGCTTTGGGCATTTATACGATCGGCTATCTTGCCAAGTTTTATCAAGAAGCGATTGAAGCGGTGGAGGTGCGATCGATCGAGTCCTTGCAGGTCAGCGGAGCGTCCTGGTTACAGGTAGCACAGTATGGAATCCTGCCCCAAGTCTTGCCCCTGGGTTTGGGCTACACGCTTTACATGTTTGAGTACAACATTCGTGCAGCTTCCGTGTTGGGCGTAGTAGGAGCTGGGGGTATTGGGTTTCACCTCAAAAGCTACATGGATGGCTTTGAGTACACGAAAGCGACAACCATGATGCTGGTACTGCTTGGAGTGGTTACCCTCATTGATATGCTAAGCAGTCAATTGCGCCATCGGCTGGAGTCGCGATAGGTGCATCTTAATTTCACCGGGTTGAGAGCATAGCTCATCCAGGTTTCTTCAAAGTGCGATCGGCTAATTTGGGGCAGAAGGTGAGGATGAGCGGAACTGTGCCGCTTTTTGATAGGCTAATTTTGCCTCTGCGGGACGACGCAATCGCTGCAATGTCCAGCCTTTTTGCTGCCATGCTTCAGCATTAGTGGGGGCAAGTTTTAGGGTTCGATCGCAAGCTTTCAGAGCCTCTGGATACCGCTTCAGCATTCCCAAAGTCCTACATTGCCCCTGCCATCCCCTAGAGTCAGTGGGCATTGCCTGCACAGCCTGTTGATAAAAGTTCAGAGCATCGGAATATTCTTCCAATTTCGCAAACGTATCCCCTAGCCTAAGAACCTCCTCAACATCAACGGCAACCACGTCAGGCAGTGGAGGCAACAGAGAAGGTAGATCTGCCAGTTGACTGGAGGTAAAAAGTATCGGCTTCGGCTGCTGGGTAAGCCAGTAAACATAGCCAGCGGCAGCCCCAGAACCAACCAGGGCAGCAATACTAGCTCCCACAACCCAGCGTCGGTGCTGGCGCAGGGTTTCCGCAAGCCTATGGACTGGTTTTGCTCCGATCGCCTCTCCTGCTAATTCTGAGGTGCGATCGAGCTTTAGTTTTAAGCTATGAGATGCATTCTGCACAATCTGCATACTCTGGCGCTGGAGATCCTGAAGTGTCTGGGAAAGTTCCCCCAATTGGGCGGCACTCACTTCACCGGGCAGGGGGGCGGGTTTCGATCCTTGGAGAGCTTGTAGAGCCTCAGTGGCAGACTGATAGCGCTGCCGAAAGTCATATTTCACCATCCGAGACAAAATTTCAGCGAGTTTGGGGCTAACCTGAGCCTGCTCCAGCCAAACCACCTCACTCGTATGGGGGTCTTTGGGAATGCGCTTTGGGTGCAACCCAGTGAGGGCACGAATACCAATCATGCCCAAAGCATAAATGTCGCTACTAAAGCAGGGATCGCCCGCCACTTGTTCATTGGGCATGTAGCCTGGGGAGCCGATCGAAACTGTAAATCCAGTTTGGTTATCGAGATTTTCGATCTGGGTATCAATTTGCTTGACGGCTCCAAAGTCAAGTAACACAATCTTATTATCCGATTGCCGCCGCATCAAGTTAGACGGTTTGATGTCACGATGAATCACATTTTGTTGATGCACAAACTCCAGAATTCCTAGCACTTCTTCTAGAAACTCGACGACTTGGGGTTCTGACCACTTTTTCCCCCCAGACAGATCTTTCTTTAAATCAGCGCCCTCAACAAATTCCTGAACCAGATAGAACTCTTCGCCTTCCTCGAAGTGAGCAAACAACCGGGGAATTTGATCGTGTATCCCCAACTTGTAAAGAGCTTCTGCCTCACGGTTAAACAATCGCCGGGCCAATTGCAAAATCACCGTGTCGTGGGCTGCTTTGGGCTTCAGTTGCTTAACAACGCATTGGGGATTGCCGGGGAGATGTCTATCTTCCGCCAAGTATGTTTGCCCGAATCCGCCGCCACCCAAGTGGCTGATCACATGGTAGCGTCCACCGATGATGGTTCCTGTGGTTAGCATGAACTGTGAAGGGTAATGAAGTGCAAACACGCAGGACTCCCTGAGAGAAAGTTTTGCTTCTGTTGGCACTAATGGTAGTTGCTCAAATTATGCCCTGATGTCGATCGCTTTCATCACACCAAGATGACTAAGGATTGTGAATTTAATAACCGGGAGATTGGTTAAGGGTGAAGTGGTTGAGCAGAAAACGTTGAACCTCAATTAGGGTCGTTTGCCGACTGCTAAATACAAAACATATCCTATACGATCGCCTCTATAGAAGAAATATTCTAGGCGATGTGCAACTTTCCCGAACCGCCCTCACCCCAACCCCTCTCCCAAAAGGGGAGAGGGGCTAAGATTTAGATCGGCTCCCCTTCTCCCAGTGGGAGAGGGGGCTGGGGGATAAGGGCAGACTTTAAGTTGCACATCGCCTTGTTCTATGTTATTTAACCCACAATCCTCAGAAGCAACTGACTAGGGCATGACGTTAATCAACACAGATTAATTTAGATGCTATTGCAGAAATCCTATGGCTGGAACAATCATAACAGCAGGTTCAGGATAAGCAGTGCAAGAACAGAACTTTCTGGTCATTCATTCAACTGAAGATTATAGTAATAAGTGGCATCCAGATCAGAAGTGCAAGAACAGAACTTTCTGGTCATTCATTCAACTGGCTGATTCTGCCACAGTGGCGACGATCGCTCATACAGCATGGTGGCGGTACCAGTCGATCGTATTTTTCAGTCCTTGTTTGAACTCCATCTGGGCCGTGAAACCAAAGGCTTGCTTTGCCCGTTCAGTATCTAAGCAGCGGCGGGGCTGTCCGTTGGGTTTATCGGTTTGCCACACCAACTCCCCGTCGTACTCCATCAGTTCGCAAATCAGATGAATCAGATCCCGGATAGAAATTTCGTAGCCAGTGCCCAGGTTTACGGGTTCCGGGTCGCTGTAGGCTTGAGTTCCCATCACAATGCCCCGCGCTGCGTCTTCTGAGTACAGAAACTCGCGGGTTGGGCTGCCATCTCCCCAGACGAGGAGTTGCTTTTCGCCCTGCCGCTGAGCCTCGTAAACCTTGCGAACCAGGGCGGGGATGACATGGGAACTACGGGGATCGAAGTTATCTTCTGGGCCGTATAAATTGACGGGCAACAGATAGATCCCATCGAATCCATACTGTTGGCGATAGGACTGAAGCTGCACCAACAGAGCCTTTTTCGCGATGCCGTAGGGAGCATTTGTTTCCTCTGGATAACCGTTCCATAGATCATCTTCCTTGAAAGGGACGGGCGTAAATTTGGGGTAGGCGCAGATGGTGCCCACACACACAAATTTCTCGACCCCTGCTTGGTATGCCGTATGAATTAACTGCGTTCCCATAATCAAGTTGTCGTAGAACAACTCGGCAGGTTTGACCTGGTTCAAGCCAATGCCGCCGACGTGGGCCGCAAGGTGAATGATGATATTTTGCTGGTCAACGGCGCGCTGGCAGTTCTCAAAGGTTCTCAGGTCGCAGTCCCGCGATCGAACCACTGTGATCTTTTGGAGGTCAGCCCCAGCTTCACAAAGATGCTGGATGACCTGTTTACCCAAAAAACCAGCGCCACCAGTGACTAGAATCCGTTTATCTCTAAGGTCTAGTTTTGTCATGAGTTTGTCAGGAGTTAGGGAGTTCAGAAGCGGGGCGATCGCAGAGACAAACTACTAGGGAACCCGATTACCCACATTTTGCCGAATTGTGGCATTATCTGGGGCAAATTGGGAAGGCTTCCCATTGGGTGAGGGCAGTCCGATCGCGTGCAGATCGGCTTCTACCATCAGGGTTACCAACTCTTCAAACGTAACGGATGGCTTCCAGCCCAATTTTTGCTGAGCTTTAGTTGGATCACCAATCAGTAAGTCAACCTCGGTGGGACGGAGATAGCGCTCATCAAATTCCACATAATCGTGCCAGTCAAGATTGACACAGCCAAAGGCCAATTCCAGAAACTCACTAACCGCATGGGTTTCCCCGGTGGCAATCACGTAGTCATCGGGCTGGTCTTGTTGCAACATCAGCCACATCGCCTTGACGTAATCCTTGGCATAGCCCCAATCTCGCTTCGCCTCCAGGTTACCGAGGTAGAGCTTTTTCTGCTTCTCTGCGACAATGCGGGCAATGGCGCGGGTAATTTTGCGGGTAACAAATGTTTCACCCCGACGCGGCGATTCGTGGTTGAATAAAATGCCATTGCAGGCAAATAAGCCGTAGGACTCCCGGTAGTTGATGGTTTGCCAATGGGCATACATTTTGGCACAGGCGTAAGGGCTTCTGGGATAGAAGGGAGTCGTCTCGCTTTGGGGGACTTCCTGCACCTTCCCAAACATTTCCGACGACCCTGCCTGATAAAACTTCACTTCTGTGCCCGTCCGTTTCTGGTAGTCACGCACGGCTTCGAGGAGTCTGAGCGCTCCCATGCCCACGGTGTCAACGGTGTACTCTGGAGAGTCGAAACTGACTCGCACATGGGATTGTGCGCCCAGATTGTAGACTTCTACGGGCTGCACTTCTTCCAAAATTCGCCGCAACATCGTGCCGTCGGTCAAGTCCCCGTAGTGCAGAAATAATCTGGCTCCTGACTGGTGGGGGTCTTCGTAGATGTGATCGATGCGATCGGTGTTGAAGGTGGAGGTGCGGCGAATAATGCCATGCACTTCGTAACCTTCGTCCAACAGTAATTCACTTAAATACGAACCATCTTGACCTGTGATCCCTGTGATCAACGATCGCTTCCGTTGCGTCATGTCCAATATTTCCTGAGCTTATAAGGCGTGAGTGTTAAAACTCATCAAACCATAGGTTAACCTAAAATGCCCTGCCAAGCGTCAAAGCAAGTCTGTAAAGAATTCATGGTTTACTCGACTTTTGTATTTCTTTAGTCGGCAAATCCTGCTGTGAGTATTTCTTATCGTGATCTGGTACAGAAATGGCCATTTCAGAATTGGCCATTTCTTCCCTATCTTTTCTACGATAGAGTTTTTTGGCGGAGGCAACGAGCTTTTGAGAGTGCTGCGGAGGCAACAAGAGGGCGATCGTCACCTTGAATGTGACCACGAGGATAACTTTTGATTGTAAAAATACAGATGAATCGTGTTTTAAAGACTGCCAAATATATCTGAGGGCTGTCAGTCCTTTCGATCGGTTCAAGGTTCCTTCTAGGGACTTAAAAGTCAAATACCGATACACCCGACTGATACTTTGCGGCTTCAGATGTTGCAATGATTCTGGAGCTTGACTGAAGGCGCGATCGATCACTCGTAAGTTAGCAATTTCGGCTCGTGAAACATTGCACGACATGGAACCTGAAGAAACGCGGTACAGAATTTGGGGACGGGGCACCAATACAAATTCATAACGTGCTGCCAGTCGCAGCCACATATCCCAATCCTCAGCCACGGGGAGCGACTCGTCAAATTCGCCTACTTCTAGTAGCGCTTGTCTACGAATGAGTGGGTTGGAGCCATTTTCTAGAAAGTTGACAGCCAACAAAGTGGCATAGACATTGCCAGTAATTGGGGTATGGCAACCTGGATGCAGAAACTGCCCTGCCTCATTAATAAAATTGCTCCAACTGTAGGCCACTGCTGCCTGGGGATTGGCCTGTAGCAGAGCAAGTTGAGACTCTAACTTGTCAGGAGTCCATAGATCGTCTGCGTCGATGAAGGCAACATAGTCTCCTCTAACTTGCGCCAGCCCACGATTTCGGCTGACTGTCACACCTGCATTGGGGTAGGAAAATACCCGCAGGCGACGATCGGTAAAGCAGGAGACAATCTCTAGAGTTGTATCCTGGGAACCATCGTTGATGATAATCACTTCAAAATCAGCATAGGTCTGAGCTAAAACTGATTCGATCGTGGCTTCAATAGTTTTTTCGCCATTGTAAACCGGGAGAATGATAGAAATAGGGGGCATATTACGTTCTACCTGATTCAGCCATGAATCCTGACTATGCTAACTCACAAGCCTTATGTATCCGTAATTATTCCGACGTACAATCGTCGCGATCTACTTCAGTTAGCTGTAGAGAGTGTTTTGAGCCAGACCTATGTGGACTATGAGCTAATCGTAGTTGACGATGCATCAACCGATGGCACAGCCGTCTGGATTAAATCTGCTTACCCCACCATACAGTTTATTTCACTGCTTCAGAACCGTGGCCCAGCAGGAGCGAGAAATGTGGGGATTCAAGCGGCTCAGGGAGAACTTATTGCCTTCTTGGATAATGATGATCAGTGGTTGCCAAACTACTTAGCGGCTCAGGTTAATGCCTTTAATGAGCGAGCTACAGCCGTCATGTCTTTCACTGATCAACAAGAAATCAGACCCGGACTACCTTCCCCAAAACCGGTCATCTACCGACCATCCAATGCCTATCCTGATCCAGTGCATTGCCTGTTGATGGGGACGTTTATCTACACGATGTCAGTGGTGGTAGTTCGTCACAAAACCCTTACCCAGGTTGGGCTACTGAATGAAACGTTGAGAATTTCTCACGATCGAGAGCTATACCTACGTCTACTAAACCAAGGAGACCTAGTTCACGTTCCAGAAATCCTGGTGAGCCGAGTGTTTCACGGCAATAACATTTCCAGTAACCATTGGCGATGGGCAACAGAAATCTTTATGGTGCTGGACTTATTTTTTGCGAACCCCAATCATCAGTCCTATCGCCATTTGGAAAGCCGATCGCGCACGTCCTGGGCACTTTATGCCGCTGAAATTGCCCGCAGAGACGATCGAGATTGGCGACTATTCCTGCTTTTGATGGCTAAAGCCTTTTGGTATTCTCCAGGCTTGATGGGGCAAAAGCTGTGGAGAAAAGTGATGGGCAAATGACGGACTAGGCAAACTCAATCTGTAGCTCTGCCCGATTGCAGCACGGTAGAAGTTTCTGACACCTATCCCCAATGCAGCGCGGCAGCAGTTTTTGACCTGTGAGGAGGCTTGGTTTAAATTTTGAGTTGATGGCTGCTCAGTTACTTCTATCAGCCTGCACTAGAGACTTTCTAGATAACTTAACAAATCTGCCATCTCGGTAGAATTAGGCTGAAACTGAGGCATGGGGGGTGTTTTGCCGCCAGTAACCTGCTGAATTAAGGCGATTTTAGACTTACGTCCTGAAATATTTTTGAGGCTGGGACCGATGTGTCCATCGGCTTGTAAGCCATGGCAACCCGCACAGTTCATTTGAAAAATTGCGTGACCCTGAACCCGATCGCCATGCATGGACAAAACGCCTTTGACATAGGGATTGAAGGCTTGTGCCCGCTGAATACTGAAAAGGAAGAGTACGATCGCCAAGAAGACGGCTAAGGCAATTGCGCCAAGCACTGGAATTGATTTGGGTTTTGCAAACTGAGTATTCAAGGCTTCTCAGGTTAGTTACAAACGTACAGACAACTTCTCATCACATAACAGGTTTTAGCATAACTTAAAAGTAATTGCTCAACTTTTCATTGAACGATAGAAAGACGAGCAGGTAAGAAAATGCTTAACCTACCCAAAGTGAAAGAACGAGTAGTCTTGGGCTTAAATTCGGACACTCAAGTTCGGGGGTGGATAGGATGGCTTGCTCGACTTGTCGGTGAGAAGAGTATCGAGAGATACTCTTCTCACTCCCGTAAAAATCCCAGAGTGTTGAGGATTTTTGTTGATAAGCGACACTTATCAACAAAAATCTAAGAAAGCCGATGGGTGGATGGGTGGATGGGCGAATAACTATTTGTCAATGTTTATGTAGGTTACTCGTGGAAACGTGAGAGAACCTCAAGCAACTTCCCGCATCTGAAGCCCGAATAATTTACGATATTTGGTAGTCATTGCTACTCCAAAATTTCTACGGTTTACGGTTAGCTTTACGAGCAAAGATTTAAGATGACATGGCTAAGGATCGCATTAGAGAAGCAAACCTCAGCCAATATGCTGAACTTTTACTTTTGGACAAAAATTACCGTTTAAGTGTGATTGGGGATACATCTAAGTTCTTTCACCTACTCGTACCATTACGGATAGAAATCTACTTTGGCTTAGAGCAATATGCTACCCAGTGCAATCCCAGAGGAGTTGGTTCACTCCTTTAAGTTTTATTGTAAAGGCGAAATTTATGAGGGCATGAGGTGGGGAGGAGAACTCTACATTTGCTCTCGGCGGTTCAATGCAGCTTACAAATTGCATGTGGATGAGTATGCAGGTCGTTTGCACCAAAATGGCTTGGGCGTTGTGGTTACAAAATCAGATAGCTCCTGGATTGTGTGGGTGGGTTTACGATCGCTTAATTCCCTCTCCCTGCATAATCCTGTGAGAGATGAGTTTTCTTACTTACTTGAGACTAGCGTGACGATCGCTGTCCCCTCTGACCCCCAACTCTTGCCCTGTTAGAGATTGAAGGATCTGCACAAAAACTAATCTGCCGAATCTATAAAATGTACGATGCGTTGCGCCATCTCTAGCGCATCCTACATTTTGAAAAATTCAAGGTTTTACGCAATCGTATTCACAGGAAATTCGGTTTCTCTCCTAGCGGCAAAATCTGAGGTAAGGAGATTTCCAGGAAAAGTTATGCCAGGAACCGGAAGGGCGAAGCATTCGGGCAATGCCCTTCTGGTTAGTTCAAGGCTCTATCTGCCGAATGCTTCGCCCCTACAGGGGTTAAATCTTTCTCAGACATCTCCTAATTTGGCTAAATCTACCTTCTTCTACGAAATAATTCCCCTAATCCGTTAGGGCGCTGTTGAAGTTGCTTCCGTTTCCGGCGACTGCTATGTTTTTGCCACTTTTCGGCTCGTGTTTCAGGAGCTTTGCGCGGAAAGCGGCTGAGTAGAGAGTTAGTGCTAGGGGTGTCACTGATTGGCTTGGGGGTGCTAGCTGTGTCCTTCGATCGCCACCATTCGTGGATCAATCCACCAGCCAACCCTCCAATGAAGCACAGAAAAATGCTCAGAACGACGGGATAGCCTATGAGGGCAAAGCTAATGAGGAAGAACAGAGATGTTCTCAATCCTATGGTTACGCCATTTGATATCCCGGCAGGTCTAGTCACGGATGCAGAGGTGTTAGGGTTGACGTAATTTGATCAAGCTGCTGCTCGATATCGTGGGTAGTGTCTATCGTTTTTAGAATGGTTTGCTCGGCTGGGGTAAAGGGTTCCAAATACTGCTGCGGCAGCAGGTCGGCTGTCGCGTCTGCAATGTCGCCTGTGCGCTGATGTAACCGTGTCTGAAGCACGTCCGGCGGTGCAGAGCAATGCAGAATTTGCAGAGGCATCTGGGCAGCTTGGGCTAGTTCAATGACCCCTTGTCGCAGCAGTTGGCGATCGTACTTCGCATCCAGGATGACAGAGTAGCCTTGTTTGAGCAACATCAGCCCTAGTTGTTGGAGGCGATCGTAGGTTTTTTGGGTCATTTCAGGGGTATAGAGGTCGTCCCCGCCGCGATCGTAAAGGTTGACTCCACCCAAGTGTTTACGAACTGCATCGGAGCGAATATGAATGGCTCCTGTGCGTCGAGCAAGTTGGCGGGCGGTGGTACTTTTACCTGAACCAGAGAGTCCTGCCATTAAAAATAGCTGACCTTGCCGGGGTTTTGTATACTGCCATGCCAATTGATAGTATTGGGCAGCGGTGTGGCTAGCGTCCTGTTTCACGGAGTCTGGAATGGCGGGATCATCCAGCAGGAACGAATTGACCTTGGCACGGACGTAAGCTTGGCGGCTCAGATACAGGGGCAATACTTGCAGCCCTTCCCAGTCGCCCGTTGTTTCCACGTAGGTATTTAGATAGGCATTGCTGAGATCTTGGCGCTGCTGCGCCTCTAAATCCATAATGGCGTAGGCTACATCAAACATGACATCGACAAAGCGGAAGTCTTCGTTGAACTCGATGCAGTCGAATAGCAGGATGGTTGGTGTTTCAGGATCTGAGGACTTCAAGCCCTGCCAGAGACATATATTTCGCAAGTGCAGGTCGCCGTGACACTCGCGAATGCGGTTTTGTTGGATGCGATCGGTGAACACGGTGGCTTGCTCAATGAAAAACCGATCGCTGTACTCTTTGGTGGCTTGAAACTGGGCCGGGGTTTGGGGCCCACCGATGTATTTTTCGGTTTGTTGATAATTTTCGTCGATCGCCTTGCGGATCTGTTCCACCTGGCCAAAGCCACGGATGTAGTCATTGATCTCAGCTTTGGCATGGAATTGAGCAACTACTTGACCCAGGTTTTCCATTAGGGCTGGAGTCAGTTCTCCCTGTGCAAACAGAGCGCTGAAGAGTTGCTCTTGGGGAAATTGATGCATTTTCAAGGCATATTCTACCGGCTCACCTAGTCCATTTAGCTGAAACTGCCCTTGAGCCGACTGGGTAATGGGTAGCACCTCAATGTACAACTCCGAGGCTCCCCGCTGATTGAGCCTAAATTCCTCTGCACAAAAATGCTGTCGCTTCTCCAGAGTGCTGTAGTCCAAAAAGCCAAAGTTCACAGGCTTCTTGAGCTTATAAACCAGGTCACCTGTGAGCAAGACATAGGAGACGTGGGTTTGAATCAGTTGAATTGGCTCTGTGACGGGGTGGGGATAGAACCCCGGTTGGAGCATTTGCTGAATCAGATCTGGGAGGAGGCGATCGGTCATAGGTCTGTAGCAGAGGGAATAGGAAATGGGATGGGTGAAGCATCAATGCTGTAGCAATCCTACTCTTTCTGGCGTAAGCCAAATAACAAATGCTTCAAATAGCTCTAGTAGTCTGTCAATCATTAACTGACGGGTAGCTGAAAGGTGCGAGGTTAGTTGGAGTTAAATTTTGAGGGTCTTCGACCCCTCAAAATTTTCTGACAGAACACTAGAGGCATTCATCTCGAAGCAAAATTTATAATCTCCTATTCAAGATTGTCTAAGGTAAGGTTGTCTGAGATATTGTCATCCGTTGTGCTCTCTGCCCCGTGCAGTTCCTCTTGGATAGCCTGCTTGAGATGATTTAGGTTCACAGGCTTGACGAAGTAACGGCAAACCCCTAGCTGGAGTGCCCGTTGTTGATCGGCTTGAAAGGCAAAGGCTGAAACTACAATGACTGGGATATCGTGCAGCGTGGGTTTTTGTTGCAGTTGTCCTAGAAGCGTGTAGCCATCAATATCAGGCAACTTTAGATCCAACAAAACTAAATGAGGTTGAAATTCTTCTAACGCCTCGAAAAATCCAGTTCCTCCCGACAAGCTAGAGAGGGTATACCCGCAATAAATGAGGTAGTCGCTCAACAGTTGTCGGTTAGCATCGTTATCCTCAACAAGCAAAATTCGGTCAGTAGAGTTTTGCTCTGTCACCCAAGTCTCCACTGTTTTTAGGCTAGTTGCCCTATTGAACACCGATCGTAAATTATGACAAACAGTAGAAGATTAGCACACTACACCGTTGTCATATTAACTACGTCAAATCTTGAAACTGTACGGTTGAAGCAATATCTTATGACCCCCATCTCTGTCATCTCTACCATGGGGCAATACTTCGGACAGTTTTTGTGGAGATGCTGGAAACCCTGTTGTACAGCCAGTATAGACCCTCACCGTTCGGCTGAGCGCTCACGTCGAAGCCTAAATCCCTCTCCCAAGAGGCTTGTCATTACC
>JARCMD010000216.1 GCA_030248885.1 Leptolyngbyaceae cyanobacterium MP9P1.79
AAAGTTAGCTCTGCTCCTGACTTTGAAAATAAGATCCCGCCCACGGTTGAATCAGGGTTTGAGCCTTAAAATCTGCTCAAAATTTGTCCGAAGTATTGAAAAAGGTGCTATGAGAAAAAACAATTTAATGAACGTTGCAGAATACGTCTCCCTGTGTGGGGCGATCGCAGGAACTGTTGCTGCTCAGATAACCCGCCAGACTATTTTTGCTTCAGCCCCCCTATCGTTAACGTTGTTCCTAAATCTGGTCAATCGGCAGCGGGCGGATCAAGTAACGCGGCAAACTGCTGATACGAACCTGTGGCAGCTTCGCGAGGACTTCATCAACCTCGATCGAGAACTGATTAAAGATGTGACCACCCTGCGCCAGCAATTGCTGTCCATGCCCACCTCTCCTGAGTCCGTTGACTTCAGCCGCATTGAGCAAGCGATGGAATCGGTGCGGATGGAGATGGAAACGCGCCTGGTTCCGGTTGATTTAAGTCGGGTGGAACATGCGATCGACTCCATCCGTGCCGAAATGGATAACCGCCTCGTTCCCCTGGAAGAATTGGATCTCAACTTCATTCAGGAAGGAATCTTGCAACTCCAGACCGAAATGAACCAACTGCATTCCGGTCTGCATAGCTTTACCAATGGTTCCCTGCCGAATTTCCAAGCGCTACAAGAGCAAATTGACCAACTGCGAGATAAAACTGACCAACCCGTGGTTCAACCCTTTGATGCCAGCGCCCTAGAGCAGCGGGTCGAGGAACTGAGCACCATCATTAACCAGTTGCGCCAGACGAAAACAACGCCGATCGCCCCTGACCTGGAACCCCTCATTGCCGAAGTGAAGCACCTCTACCAACAGCAACAGGGCATGGAGCAAGATGTGATCAAGGCGTTGCGATCGGAAATGCAAAGTCAGCTTGCCCCCTTGACCACCGTCAGCCTCAATTTCATCGAAGCAGGCATCGCAGAAATGCAGACAGAAATTGCCCAGATCCAAACCAATCTCCACATCATCACCAGCCAGGCTCCAGTCAACCTAACCCCGCTGCAAGACCAGATCAATCGCCTCAACTACCAAATCCAACAACTGCCGCCCCCCTTTGACTCCAGTCAGCTCGCCCAACAAATCGCCGACTTGAGGCAGCAAATGGGCTTTCTAGAACAGGAGATCCAGAGCGTTCCACCGCCGTTTGATTCCACCCAGCTAGAGCAACAAATTACAGACTTGAGAACAGAAATCAGTTTTCTGGGAGAAGAACTGGCAGGAACACCGCCCCCCTTCGATCCGGCACAGTTAGAACAGGATATTGTCGCGTTGCGAAGTCAGATCACTGGCTTGGAGCAAGACGTGCAAAACACGCCGCCCTTTGATCCCCGCCCATTAGAACAGCAAATTGCCGAACTGCGAACTAGCATGAGTCGCGTCGATCAAGACCTCCAGAATATGCCACCGCTGTTCGACTCCAGCCCTTTAGAACAAAAAATTGCGGGCTTGAGGGGGCAAATTGAGCATCTGGAGCAGGAGTTGGGGAGTCTCCCTCCACCGTTTGACTCCAATTCTTTAGACCAAAGAATTGTCGAATTGCAGGCGATCGTGAGTCGCTTGGAACAAGAGATCCAAAATGTGCCACCGCCCTTTAATGCCAGTGATTTAGAACAGCAAATTACTCAGCTTCGGGGCCAAATGAGTTATGTGGAGCGAGAACTGGAGAGTGTACCGCCGCCCTTTGACACGAGTTCCCTCGATCGCCAGTTGGCTCATCTGCGAACTGAAATTAGTCGCTTGGAGCAAGAGATCGAAAATGCCCCGCCCCCCTTTGATCCCAGCCTTCTGGAACAACAGGTTGCGGGTTTGAGAGGACAAATTTATCACCTAGAGCAAGAGATGCGCCATGCCCCACTGCCCTTTGACGCAAGTCCTTTAGAGCGGCAGATTGATGGACTACGTACCGAAGTGAGCCGCTTAGAACAGGAAACCAGAAATTCTCCTCTCAACCAGGATTTAAGCTTATTCTTCTCCACAATGCGAACCCTTTCCCAGCAGCATCGAAATGGTACTGAGTGAACTATTCAAATTCCTGGATGCTCGAATGAAACTTCTGCTCAGATTCTTAGAAATCGTGAACTAAATAAAATACAACAGTCTCTGTTCAGGGGCAAAGTAAGCGGTAAAAGAATATGATTGAGTTTCAAAGGGTTTTGCCCGACTGCCTCGCCCTTACCCGGTCTCTAACTTCTGCAAGTTATTTAATTCCCGATTTTAAGTAATCTGCCCAAAGGATGAAAGTGCCCAGAGTTTTGCGATAGCTTGAGGTATGATTACAGGCTGAACTAAATTCCAGGAGAAGTGCGGTGGAACCGTTAAGTTCGGGGTTGCTGGCTTTGTGGTTAAAAGTAGCGGGAGTCTCTAGTCTGTCTGCCCCTGTAGATGTTTCAGCTCTGCTGGATCTCCCTACCCTGGTGGAGCCAGGAAAGCCAGATTTAAAGGCACAAACGGTCATTCAGCAGTATCTAGAAAAGCTGGCAAAGATCGGGTATAACCCAACTCAAGGTATCTGGTTGCAGTCAGACAAATCGCTGCTGGCGGACAATTTGGGCACGATTCCCTTACCCGCTGCGTCCTTGACTAAAATTGCCACGTCCTTAGCGGCTTTGGAAACCTGGGGCAGCGACCATCAATTTGAGACCCTAATTGGGGCAACCGGGCCCATCAACAATGGCGTATTGGATGGAGATTTAGTGATTCAGGGGAGCGGTGATCCATTTTTTGTTTGGGAAGAAGGAATTGCCTTGGGTAATACCTTGAACAAAATGGGGATCAGACGCATCACTGGTGATCTCATCATCGGTAGCAAATTCTACATGAATTATGAGGCGGTTCCAGTCCTTACGGGTAGCTTCCTGCGACAAGCAATCAATGCAGACCTATGGACTCCTGATATTACCCAGCAATATAATGGGCTTCCTAAGGGCACTCCGAAACCCTTGGTGACGATCGCTGGCAACGTGGAATTAGCCAGACCGCCACTCCCCAAACCCGTCTTGCTGATTAGACATCGATCGCTACCCCTGGCTCTCATCCTGAAACAAATGAACATCTACAGCAACAATCCCATGGCTGAGATGCTAGCAGAATCAGTGGGTGGGGCAGAACAGGTGGCTCAACGGGCAGCCAGTGCTGCAAAGGTCTCTCAAATCGAAGTGCAATTGGTTAATGGATCGGGGTTAGGCAAGGAGAATCGGCTCTCTCCCCGTGCCGTCTGTGCCATGCTCATTGCCATTCAGCGCTCCCTTAAATCCTCTGTGGCGGCAGGGCAACAGCCTGCTTATACGATCGCCGACCTATTTCCAGTCGCTGGACGAGACCAGGGAACCCTTGTAGGCCGCTTCATTCCCACGTCAACCGTGATTAAGACAGGCACCCTATCCGATGTCAGTACCCTGGCAGGCATCATGCCCACTCGCGATCGGGGCTTGGTATATTTTGCCATTCTCAATCGGGGCGACGATTTGAACGACTTTCGCGATCGGCAAGACGACTTGCTCCAAACTCTGGTTCGTCAGTGGAAAACAACGCTACAACTCCCGACTACAGTAGTTCCCAGCCCCCCTGCCAGCCCCAGTCAAAACCGCCTTGGCTCTCCAGAACGCAACGAAATTCGCTTGAAGGCACAATAATTTAAATCTTGCCCTCAGAATACTAAATTACGGCACGATTTGGGTAACGACTCTGCCGCCGCTGATGACGATCGTTTGCGAGTCGAGTTTGCCAAAGGCCTTAGGCCCAGATAAGTTCAACGGTGGGTTGGCTTGGCGATAGGAGACATTGCCCTCAGCCTCAACTTGACGAGTC
Source organism: Leptolyngbyaceae cyanobacterium MP9P1.79 (assembly GCA_030248885.1). GTDB lineage: Bacteria > Cyanobacteriota > Cyanobacteriia > JARCMD01 > JARCMD01 > JARCMD01. The sequence continues at coordinate 3,848 of JARCMD010000216.1, forward strand.
AACACATACCAGGTGAGCAGACTGGCATTGAGTTGGGTTTGGTTGCGCTGCCCGATCGCCTGCACATTACCCGTCAGATAAAAAATTTGTTTTTGCAGATCAGCTTGGCCCCGATCGGCGGTCACCGTTACGGCTTGCTCGCGGTGGAGGGCGCGTAGGGGCTGATCTGAGGCAACGGTTTGATTCGCTACATTCCAGACGATCGCGTTACTAGAGACATCCAAAGGCGGCGAAATCAGCCTCAGTTGAGCATTTTGCTTTAAGGTGGCGACCTTGGTTTTGAGATTCACCTCGGCTTGCTCCCCCGTGGCCCGATCGCTTTCGGTTTTGCTCACAGGACGTGTGATTTCGATCGGGCGGGTGGTGGTCACCAACTGCTGCGGCACTCGCCATGTCAGTTGCTCAGCTTTTAGACGCAGAACCGGATCTTTCGTCGTGGCAACCACTTGTCCCATTAACTCAATGCGGCGCTCTCGGCTATAAACTCGCGCTTCCTGGGCAGAGGCATCTAGCTGCCGATGGCTGCCCGTCAGGTTGTAACGCACAATCAAAATATTATCCTTGGTCTGCCACTCCAACTCCTGCCCTTTTAGCACCACCCCGTCTTGGGTGTCCGTGGCCACAATTTGATCCTTCAGCAGAATTTTACGACCATCCTGCTGCACTTCGCCACGCTTTGCAGAAATGCGAAACACCAGCTTGCCGTCCTGAAATAGCTCTCCAGAAAGGTCTTGAATTTGAGCAATCTTTTGATCCGGTGTGTAGCGGGCCTGCTTTGCCTTCACTTTCCACAACAACCGTCCCTGTTCATCAACCTGTTCTGATGTGACATTTTGAAAGGTGAGGTTGCTGTCTATCTGACCCGTTGGGGTGCTGTTTTTCGGGGGATTCTGTGCCTGATTGCCTCGGCCGCACGCTCCCACGGATGATAGCAGAATGACCGAAAGTATTCCGACAGCGATCGGGTTGATGGCAATTTTCACAACAATGCACCACACATTACGGCCAGTCCAAGTCTAGGCTAAATTGCCCTACTCTTCCTCGTCATCCATCACGCCGATGCCAGTCAGAGGACGGTAGGTATAGTTTTGCCGACTGTTTTTCTGGATGTCTTCTTTAATGCCATCCAGGTCAATGTAGCGATCGGAAACATTGATCAAACTATCACTGGTCATCGATCGTAAACTCACCACTTCCACCCGCACCCCCCGATAGCTCACCGCATCCACTGCATAGGCCAGATCCCCATCGCCGCTCACCAAAATTGCCGTATCGTAGGAGCCGACTAGCGCCATCATATCTACCGCAATTTCCACATCCAGATTGGCCTTCTTAGAGCCATCTGGCAATTGCACCAAATCCTTAGAAATCACCCGATAGCCGTTGCGTCGCATCCACAACAGAAAGCCCTGTTGCTTTTCGTTGGTGCGGTCTACTCCGGTGTAGAAAAAGGAGCGCAGGAGCCGTGACCCAGCCGTCAAGCGGCACAGGAGCTTCGTATAGTCAATTTCAATTCCTAGCTGAAGGGCGGCATAAAACAGATTCGAGCCATCAATAAAGATGGCAACTCGACCCCGATTTTCTAAAACTTGCTCCGCTGTAAAGACTGGTAAATTTGCTTCTAAATGATTCAACATGGTGGTTATGCCTCGTTTATGAAATGTGATTTAGTAATGAGTTAAGTGCAGCTTTTTAATAGAGAGTGGGGGTAACAAACGCTGAGTTTCTAACTGCTAAAGCACTAAGCAGTGATGGGCAATTCTAACCGTTGAAAGATAGGTTGGGGATCGCCTAACGCTTGGTTTGCTGGTAGAATTCCCCAATTTGCATGAATTACAAATGGGGTCGAAACATCACTTAAAGTTTGGGGATGCCTGTGTTGAGCATTAAAGTCAACAGCAAACCCCAATTGTTGATAGATTGCATTGCTGAGGTTGGGGACGATCGGCGACAAAAGGTAAGCCACCAGCCTCACTGACTCCAAAACGGCATAGATGACCTGTTCCACAGCCTGCTGTTCTCCCTGTTTGTATAATGCCCAAGGTGCCTGGTCATCAACAAACTTATTGCCCATTTTGATAAGGGAGAGCGCTGCATCACCCACCTGATGGAATGCCAGGGCATAGTAGTGACGGGCCACCCGATCGCCCAAGTCTGCCCCGATCGCTTTCAACACATTGTCATCTGGAATATCCGCGCCAGAGATATTGGGTACCCGTCCCTCACAGTAGCGGTAGGCCATTTTCAACGTGCGATTAAGCAAATTACCCAGGTCATTGGCCAGGTCAGCATTCAAGATGTGGATAAATCGAGTTTCGTTGAAGTCACCATCCCGGCCAAACTCAATTTCCTTCATGAAGTAGTAGCGCACCGCATCAGAGCCATAGCGATCGACCAACTGCACCGGGTCGATCGTATTCCCTGAACTCTTCCCCATCTTCACCCCATCCTTCGTCAAAAAACCGTGCCCAAATACACGCTGGGGCAGGGGTAGCTCTGCTGCCATCAGCATCGCTGGCCAATACACCGCATGAAAACGCAAAATATCCTTACCAATGAGATGTAAATTAATGGGATACCATTTGGCTAAAGCATTCTCCAAAGTCGGCTCCACATCCGGATCAAGTAGGGCTGTGATGTATCCCAACAACGCATCAAACCAAACGTAAATCGTATGGGATGGATCAATGGGCACCGGAAATCCACACTCTAATCCGACGCGAGAAATGGAAAAATCTCGCAATCCCTGGCTGACAAAGCTCAGAACTTCATTGCGGCGGATGTCAGGCTGAATAAAATTGGGTTGCTCCTGATACAGCGCCTCTAGCCGCTCTTGATAGTTGGACAACCGAAAGAAATAATTTTGCTCGTCCCGCCATTCTGCCTGCCGCTTGGGATGGATCGCGCAGTGGTGCTGCTCCAGCAGGTCGCGTTCTTCTTTAAACTCCTCGCAGGCGACACAATACCACCCTTTCTGTTGCCCCAGATAGATGTCACCCCGATCCCAAACTCGATAGAAAAACTCCTTGACGATCGCATGGTGGGGAGAGGCAGTGGTGCGAATGAAGCGATCGTACTGAATGTTTAATTGGTGCCAAAGGTGCGTAAATCCGGGCACAATTTCATCACAATAGGACTGGGGATCACGTCCTAAACTCTCAGCCGTGCGTTGAATTTTTTGACCATGCTCATCGGTTCCAGTAATCATCAGCACCGCATGATTTTGCAACCGATGAAACCGCGCAATCACATCAGCAGCGATCGTCGTGTAGGCGCTACCAATGTGAGGTAAAGCATTGGCATAGTACAACGGTGTCGTGACTGTAAAGGTTTGCTGCTCTAGAGAATGTTGATCCGTAGAGGCTCTATTTGGATGATCAGAATTCATGAAACGTTATAAACAGCAGTTTTATAAACTATTTTGTAAATCTAAATTTGGAATCTAAACAGGAACCAAACTAACAGGAAAATAAACGGAAAATCTATTGATTAACTATTAGTTAAAACAAATGAAAATGGAAAAAACCGTTTCTCTCAAACCATCAATTTCCTGACTAATCCACAATGGATAGACTCGCCACTTAGATTAAGTAATTCTAGCCTTGGTAAGGATAAAAAGCATGAGAATTTTGAAGCACGATCGAATCTCACACTAGCGAGTGCAAAAGGTACAAGATATTGTAAATATTTATTATGGTACCCGTGAATTTACAGTTTAATAGTTGAGAAATTCTTAATTTTTTAGCTACAAGACTATGAGGCGGAGAAGTTTTGCTTTCTAATTTCTAGTAGCTGA
>JARCMD010000217.1 GCA_030248885.1 Leptolyngbyaceae cyanobacterium MP9P1.79
AGCATTGCCGACTTGCAAACGGGTAACCAGCAAGTCTTGCCCGGTGAAGCTGGTGTTGAAGTTAAGACGAACCCGGTTAGCCAGGATGGTGTTGTTGTTAGGAACGGCATCACCAAAGGGTGCGTTTGAGACATTGTCTCCAGAAAACACATCGCTAACGGCGAAGATTGCTTCACCGGCTAGTTTGGTTGTGGTGGAGAATTGCTGCGCCTCCAGGGTGGCGGTACGAGCTTCTAAGGCATCAACACGACCCCGGAGGGTTGCCAATTCTGCGGCAAACTCTTCTTGAAGCCGTTGCAAGACAGCCAAGTCTTGCTTGGTCACGAGGTCAGCGGTTCCAGCGGCAATCAGTTCGCTAACGCGATCGAGGCAGGAGTTCAAACCAGCGGCAAACTCAAAGCGAGTCAGGGCGCGGTTTCCACGATAGGTGCGATCGGGGTAGCCAGCAATACAGCCGTAGCGCTCAACCAGGGATTGTAAGGCTTGGAATGCCCAGTCCGTGGGCTGGACATCAGACAGTTGGGACACAGATGTAACTTGGGGCTTCGCATCACTGCCTCTGCCTTCGCTGCTATAGGATCTAACTTGCTCCATCGCTCCACTTTCAGTAGGAGCAGCCTGACTCACCACCACAGGGACAGGAATCGACGCGGTTGCAGGAGCTTGAGCAGGAGTAAATACAGGGGCGGCGATCGTCTCAGGGGTGACTGAGGCAACGGCAACACTAGGAACTAATGCTTGGGCACTGGGAGCAATCTGAAGCTGCTGGGACTCAGGAGCTAAAGAATCGGCTGAAACATTCTTTGAAACTGCCTCTGCGGACGCAGAGGTCGAAACTGCCATGATGCTTCCCAGAATTGCGGGACCAACAAGTAGCGACTTCCACAAAATTTTTGACATTTTTTCGTTCTCCACACCTACACTGCACGTTGACGACCTTCAACCTACCCTAACAAATCAAAATTTGCCAATAGGTCTCAGGCATTAAATTTTAAGATTGCGCTGGATATCCAACGATTCGATTGACATCATTCTAACTTAAGGGGTGACCTTGGAATCTGTCAAACTTCATCTTACCTTAATCAGTTCATTACACATCCAAGCTTGACTGGTTTCTGATCACCTTCATCATGAGATCTGCCATCTGAGGAGTCTGTAACGTATACATCTTAATTTGATTAAAATTCGGTAAGGATGGGCGATCGGAATCTGGGTAAAAAGCACCCATTCAACCAGCAGTAGATAAACCCAGTAGCAGATAAATAATGTCTCGTCATGGATCTTACACAGGTGAAGCCTACTTTTCGGGCGAGGTATGGGCGATCGTTGTAGGGTTGTACTTGATTTTAGCTGCCGACTACTTTGCTGCCAAGAGGTTGCTTCTGCAAAGGCTTTGGGGTAGGTTTTTAGGTATAAATTATTTAGCAGGGTTAATTACCTAATGATGAAAGTGCCAGTTGCTGTACTACCGTCGCTGCTGATTTTAGATCCGCTATTGCATGGCTGGTTGTTGGAGGATATAGGGCGGGGCGATCGGACTACCCAGGCTTTGTTTGTGATGGGGCAACGGGCAGGGCAAGCTCAATGGATTGTTAAGGAAGCGGGAATCGTCGCTGGACTACCGATCGCCGCCCGCGTTTTTCACTTACTGAATTCACATATAACCTTTACACCGCTTGTGGCAGAAGGGCAGTGGTGCGATCGGGGACAGGTTGTGGCTCAGATTGTCGGCGCACTGGATGCTTTGCTTACGGGGGAGCGTGTGGCGCTCAATCTGGCGATGCGACTGAGCGGCATTGCCACTGCTACCCAGCGTTACGTTGCTCAGATTGCGGACTTGCCGACTCGCTTAGTCGATACGCGCAAAACGACCCCAGGACTACGGTTGCTGGAGAAGTATGCGACTCAGGTCGGTGGAGCAATGAACCATCGCATGGGTTTGGATGATGGGGTGATGATTAAGGATAACCATATTATGACGGCGGGAGGAATTGGGGAGGCGATTGCTCAAGTCCGCGCCCACGTACCTTATCCCCTGACGATCGAAGTGGAGACGGAGAACTTGGAGCAAGTGAAAACAGCCCTAGCTCACCAAGCCGATATTATTATGCTGGATAATATGTCCCTAGATTTAATGCGGCAAGCTGTGACGATGATTCGAGGGGTGAGCGATCGGATCAAGATTGAAGCCTCTGGCAATATCACCTTAGACACGATTCGAGCCGTGGCAGAGACTGGGGTAGATTATGTTTCTAGCAGTGCGCCCATTACGCGATCGACCTGGCTAGACCTCAGCATGCGGGTGACGGCGTAACAATATTTCGGACAGCTTTTGTGGAGGTGCTGGAAACCCTGTTATGGAACCCATTTGAGATCTAACCTGTAACCCTTAGCAGAAGGTGGTTTCGGCAAATTGACTACTTTTGCTGAAATGCCCTAACCGCAAAGCTTTCACCAAAGATGTCAAATAGGTTCTATGTAGCCAGTGTAGACCCTCACCCTAAATCCCTCTCCCAAGAGGGGAGAGGGACTTCAATCCGGCTCCCCTGCTCCCGTTCTGGGAGAAGGGGGTGGGGGATGAGGGCTAGCTACCGCCAAAATGTCCGAACTATTGAGCGTAAAATGCTTGGATCGTGAATTTAATAAGCTGGAGGTTGGGCAAGGACTAAGCATTCGGGCAATGACCTTCTAGTCGATTCAACGGCTTATTTGCTGAATGTTTGTCATCCACAGTGGGTCTGACAGTGGGTCTACGACTTGCAGCGGGCAGATGTGCCTGTGGCTCCGGCGGACTCAGTATCCGTGCGAATGGCTCCTAATAGCGTGGAGACAATGACACAGCGGCGGGGTGATTTGTTGGATTGCATGACAAAGGTCAGTCTGCCCAAATCTCCTGCGCCATCTAGCCAACCATCGTGCTGAAACCGCACGTTGTACGGCCCAGCGGAAAGGTTGCGGAGGTTAGAGTAGCCCGATGTTTCATCGATCACTACGCCTATGGTGTTGCCCCCGCCGACATTTTTCCAATTGCCATCATTGTTGGGGGTGGTTGTGGGGCAGCGATCGGCCGGCGTGACCATGCCCCAGACTTGATTCTTAAAGGTTTGCAAACAGGCAAACCACTTGCGCCGCTGGACTTTTGCGTTCGTTTGCGCCTCGCGGAGTGTCGCTAAGGTTCCACTCTGGACGGTATTAAGTTTTTGGCGATTTAAGAAGGTCAACCAGCTAGGGGCAGCGATCGCCGCCAGAATTCCTACGATCACCAACACAACTAAGATTTCTAGTAATGTAAACCCCGAAACCTTCAGAGGATTTCGATCGCTTCCACCCAATGCCCTCACTAATTTTCGCCCTTTCACAAATGCACCCCAATAAATATAAATAAGACAAAGAATGAACAAAATAAAGAGAGGTGACCTGAATTCAAGTCACCTCTCTTTAAATAAAAATACTATGAAGTCCCATAAAATTACAAGGGGTGCGAAACAATTTTCCTTACAATTTCCAACCATCTGTAATCATGCATTCCCCTAATCTTTAGAGAAATACAAATAACCAAAAGTGACCCAGTAGCCGCCTCTAGCGCAAGCTGGCAGCAGTAAGTGAGCAGCACTCAAACCTCAAACCTCAAACCTCAAACCAATCCCTCTAGGGGGTCAAAAACTTCTATCAAGCCACACTAGACCCAATTCTTAGGTGCCCTGCCGTGCTGTCTGCATGGTTTGGACAAATTGCTCAAAGAGGTAATCTGCATCGTGGGGGCCAGGGCTGGCTTCGGGGTGATATTGCACCGAGAAAATTGGTAGGGTTTTGTGACGTAATCCCGCGACAGTGCGATCGTTGAGATTTAAGTGTGTAATTTCCACCTCGGTTTCAGATAAAGAACCGGGGTCTAGGGCAAATCCGTGGTTCTGACTGGTAATCTCGACGCGGGAACGGGATGGGGAGGTATCCATTACAGAAACAGAGGCGGCAGCAGATTTTCCATCCCCTGCGGGTTGATTGAGTCCGCGATGCCCAAATTTGAGTTTGAAGGTTTCTGCTCCCAGGGATAGCCCCACAATTTGATGTCCCATGCAGATGCCGAAGATGGGTTTTTGGCTACTCAGCAAGGCTTTCATGGTGGCGATGCCTTCTGTCACAGTGGATGGGTCTCCTGGTCCATTGGAGAGGAAGATCCCGTCGGGGTTGTATTTGAGGATTTCGGCAGCAGGAGTGTGAACCGGAACAACAATGATGCGACAGCCGTAGCTGGCTAGTCGTCGTAGAATATTGCGTTTAATACCAAAGTCGATCGCCACCACTGTCAAAGGAGCCTCAAGGGGGTTAGCGGTAGGGCTAAACTCCCACACAGAGTCTGTCGGATCAGACCACTCATACACGGTGGGAGTTGTAACTTGCCGAACTAGGTTCAATCCAGCCATGCTGGGAGCATCTTGCACTTGTCCTAGCAGTTCTACGGGATCAAGCACGGTGGTGGAAATTGCGCCATTCATGGCTCCAGAAGATCGCAACTTACGAGTTAGGGCACGGGTATCGAGGCCATAGATGCCGGGAATATTGTGTTGTTTCAGGTAGTTTGTCAGGGTGCCTGTCGATCGCCAGTTGCTGGGCTGGTGGGTGATGTTGCGAACGATCGCTCCCTTCACTTGGGGACGGGCGGATTCCTCATCTTCAGGATTTACGCCAGTATTGCCGATTTCAGGACAGGTAAAGGTTACGATTTGACCACAATAGCTAGGGTCAGTCAGGACTTCTTGGTAGCCTGTCATGCCTGTGTTGAAGACGACTTCTCCGATCGTGGTTCCTGCTGCACCAAAAGACCAACCCTGGTAGAATGTTCCGTCTGCAAGGACAAGTAAGGCATTGGGAGCAGTAGAAATCGGCATGGCACCTACATGAAGAATGAACGACTCAATTTATCGTAGGACTGAATTCGTGAAATGGTATTTCTCTTAAAAGTCCCTTAATCTGCGATCGAGGAAGGGAGTGGTAGGTTGTCAGGAAGAATGGGGAATCCTGGATGGATAAACCGAGAATAAACCGAGAGATAGGTCAGAGGTTAGGTGGATATGGGGAAATCTATTAATTGTTGTCTAACTCTGACATTTCTACTGAGTGGCTTGCTCGTGGTCATGGCTGGTTGTGGCAGCGGGTCTGTTGGGAAGCGTCAAACCCCCTCAGAGCCTTTACCTAGTTCCATAGCGTCGATCGCTCCTAGCCCTGCTCCAGCAAACCCTCTGCCCACTCCTCCAACTCAACCAGAGCCAGCGATCGACCCCTACGAATTGGCCCTAGACAAGGCGGCGAGTGCTACCAGTATCAGGGGTTCTGCAACATCCTCGGATGATTGGAAACTGGTGATGGAGCAATGGCAGGACGCGATCGCGTTGATGAAAACTGTGCCCTCCTCTAGCCGCTACAAAGCCTTGGCTAAAACCAAAATTGCTGAATATCAGCGCCAACTCAGCACCGCCAAGCAGCAGGTTGCCCGCGCTAGCAGCCCTAGGGCTGTTCCTCCTGAAGCTACGATCGCCTTCATCCCTGGCGCCTCTCAGAATAACTCTGCCTCGGACTCCCAAATGGGTGCCCCCCGTTCAATTGCTAGAGAGACAGCCCCACGCCTGAGTTCCAATGCCTCTTCTGGAACCGTGTATCGTGTTCCTATTAAGCGACGAGAGAGCGGTATCCCTGTGATTGAGGTGTTGTTCAATGGCAGCCAAACTTTTGACATGATTGTGGATACGGGGGCGAGTGGCACCTTGATCACCCGGCAGATGGCGGCTGCTTTGGGGGTAAAGCCTTTTACCTCAGCTACTGTGGATACGGCTAGCCAGAAGGATGTCAAAGTGCCGATCGGCTATGTGAATTCCATGGAGGTCCAGGGGGCAGTGGTGCAGCGAGTTCCCGTGGCGATCGCTGGCCCCAACCTGGAAACAGGGTTATTGGGGCACGACTTCTTTGGCGACTACGATGTCACGATTAAGCGAGATGTGGTGGAGTTTCAGGTGAGGTAGTTGCAACATCACCTAAAATTAGGCAATGTGCAACTTTCCTGAACCGCCCTCACCGTTCGGCTGAGCGCTCACGTCGAAGCCCCAACCCCTCTCCCAGCAGGGGAGAGGGGCTAAGACCTAGATTGGCTCCCCTTCTCCCATAGGGAGAAGGGGCCGGGGGATGAGGGCAGACTTTAAGTTGCACATTGCATAGAATTTATTTTTGCAGTTCCTTAAAGCTGGATGGGCAACATGGCGCAGGGTCGATCGGTGCAGGTGATTGGGGGCGGTTTGGCAGGCACCGAAGCGGCGTGGCAAATCGCCCAAGCCGGAGTTCCGGTTGTGTTGCACGAAATGCGCCCGGAGCGATCGAGTCCGGCTCACCACAGTGAACACTTAGCGGAATTGGTGTGTAGTAATTCCTTTGGGGCGCAGGCGATCGATCGCGCCAGTGGGTTGCTTCATGAAGAATTGCGTCGCCTGGGTTCCATCGTCATCCAACGAGCCGATGCCCATGCGGTTCCAGCGGGGGGCGCTTTGGCCGTCGATCGGGGAGTCTTCAGCCAGGATTTGACGGAGACCCTCGATCGCCATCCTCTGATTGAACTACGACGGGGAGAAGTGCCGCGCATCCCAACCGAGGGAGTCGTGGTGTTGACCACGGGGCCGCTCACCAGCCCAGCCCTCACGGAGGATTTGCACCGCTTTACGGGGTTGGAGTACCTGAGTTTCTTTGATGCCGCCAGCCCGATCGTGGTGGGAGAGTCGATTAACTATGACATTGCCTTCCTCGCGTCCCGGTACGATCGGGGGGAAGCGGCTTACCTTAACTGCCCCATGAATCGGGAACAATATCTGCACTTTTGGCAAGAACTGGGTCAGGCAGAACAGGCAGAGCTAAAAGATTTTGAGCGCGAAACGGCTAAGTTTTTTGAAGCATGTTTGCCGATCGAAGAAATGGCGCGGCGGGGTGAAGATACGATGCGCTACGGCCCGCTGAAGCCCGTGGGGTTGTTCGATGCCCGCAAAGGAGACTTTCACACCCCAGAGAACCGATCGCAGCGTCCCTACGCCGTGGTGCAATTGCGACAGGAAGACAAGGCAGGGCAACTGTGGAATTTGGTCGGCTTTCAAACGAACCTGCGGTGGAGCGAACAGAAGCGAGTGTTTCGGCTGATCCCCGGTCTGGAAGCGGCAGAGTTTGTCAGGATGGGCGTGATGCACCGCAACACCTTCATCAATGCCCCAGAATTGCTTTTCCCCACGCTGCAATTCAAACAACGGCCGACGCTGTTGGCGGCAGGACAATTGGTGGGCACCGAGGGCTACACCGCAGCCACGGCGGGGGGCTGGCTGGCTGGGACAAATGCTGCTCGCGTGGTGTTGGGACAGGAGCCGATCGCAGTGCCAAAAACTTCTATGATGGGCGCTTTGTTTGAGTTCATCAGTTCTGCCTCGCCCAAGCATTTTCAACCCATGCCACCTAATTTTGGCATTTTGCCAGAACTCCCCGATCGCATTCGCAATAAGCAGGAACGCTACGGTCGTTATGCCGATCGGGCCCTGAGTGATTTATCAACGTGGAGCTACGAAACGCTGCGCCCTCTATCACCCCTCTGCTCTGCCTGACAAAATTTGAGCAACAGTTAGATTCAACTCTGGGAACGTAGGCGACTGGAGGCGATCGTTGTTCCGAAACTCTTCCAGGTTATACAATCCAGCTTGCAAGGTGCAAATTGTTGCTTTTTCCTCTAATGGATCAACAATCCAATACTCTTGCACGCCAAAAGCCGCACATCCCTTCGCTTTCTGCTGATAGTCGTCTTCCCAATTGGTTGAAACAATCTCGATCGTCAGGTCTGGAGGAATGGAGAGCGCTGCTTCTACCCTAGTTGCTTCAATCCACATCTGACGGTTTATCACAATCAAGTCGGGTCTGCGCCCATCCTTTTGGTCAAGTTTGCAGAGTATCCCTGGATGAATTTTTAGAGGCAGTTTCGATCGTCTGGCTTCAAAGCCCAATTCCAGTATGAGAAATGTTCGGAGCGATTCATGCCACCCGGAGGGTTCAGCCATTGGGACTACAACGCCTCCCATCAGTTCATAAATATGGTTTTCGTCTAGGGCGTGTCATCATTCAAATCTGGAATATAGTCAGATCAAGGCTTTCATGGCTACCCATCAAAAATAGGCTCAAGGCTAGAATCCAGGCTCTGTAAGAAATACCAACCAATTGACAACACGCCCTAGATCTAGCTCTAGAAAATCTTCAAAGGTTAATTCCTGTCTAACGATTGCCTGAGTCATGGTCTTACCGTCCTGATGCAAAGACTCGATTAGCTGTGAAATTCAAGTTTTGCAGGATAGACGATTCAACTTGTTCATCTCCGCGAAACAGCTTAGGTTGATATTCTTCATCGAGCAACTGGTAGACCGTGAGGGTTGGTTGCTTTGGCTTGCCAATGAACCGCACCCCACCCCGCCCAGCGTAATCGACCACCCAATATTCAGGAATGCCTGTTTCCTCATACTCCAAGAGCTTGGTGTCGTAGTCATCGCGCCAATTGGTGCTGACTACTTCAATTACTAAGGGTGGTGGAATATAAGCGGCGGCCGAACGGGTGCTGGCTTTCAGCTGTTGCCATTCCTCTTGGGCAAACACCACGATGTCTGCTTTCCGGCTTTCTTCTCTTCCAGTCAAGGGATTATTTCTAACCTTGACATTTTTGGAACGCTTAGGAATGTAGGGCAAATTCAAGGCGCTGCAATGGTCAGCCAACATTTTACAGAGGTCGTCTGCTACATCTTCATGATTGGCTGTGGGGTCAGAGATGGGCATGGGAAATCCATCACGTAGTTCAAAGTCTCTGCCTGAGCCATCGTCCCAAGCGAGAAACTCTGCAAAGGTTAGGGGTGTTTGAATGACTGGTGCATACATAGCGTTCACCTGATGGGGGGTGGCACGATCGCCCTAGCTCTTACCTACTTTAATCATGGCTGGAATCCTCATGGACTGGAGGTCAGCCATTTCTGTCATTTCCGTTGTCGATGTCTAACAGCATGGCGATCGCTTGGCGTTCCGCCGGGGGCTGGGTTGGCAAGACTTGGCGGGCATCGGTGATTAGCCAATTGAGAGCCGCCGCTTGGACATCGATCGTTGCTCCCGTTTTATCCACACAATAGCGACCAAACACGAGCTTATCGACCAGGCGCACCCCAGGCCCCAAGCGGGAATACTCAAAAATTACGCTATTTTCGACCGTTGCTCCCCCACAAATGCAGCAATTCGGGCCAATGTAAGTCGGGCCCACAATTTTCGCCCCATCCTCGATCTGAGTCATGCCACCGATGTAGACGGGCCCTTGAATATCCACCTTGTCCCAGTTAACCGCCACATTTAACCCGGTGTAGATCCCCGGAGCCACCTCAATGCCAGGGATTTGCACATTTTTGACTTCACCCAAAAGCACCCCGCGAACGGCCTGCCAATAGTCGGGGACTTTGCCAATGTCTACCCATTCAAAGTCCATAGCAATGCCATAGAAAGGAGCATTGATTTCGACCAGCTTGGGAAACAGTTGTCCACCAATGTCATATTCTTGCCCAGATGGAATATAGTTAAGCACCTCTGGCTCAAAGATATAAATTCCTGTGTTGATATCGGTGCTGAGGGCTGCCTCAATGGAAGGCTTTTCCTGGAAGGCTTTGATGCGTCCTGTCTCGTCGGTGACGACTACGCCATAGCTGGAAACTTCTTCGCGGGGAACGGATTTCATGACCACCGTGGCGATCGATCCCTTCTCACGGTGCCACTTCACCGCCGCAGTCAGGTCTAAATCAATCAGGGCATCCCCGCACAGCACCACAAACGTATCGTCAAAAAAGGGGGAAAAGTCTTGAATCCGGCGCATCCCGCCCGCCGATCCCACCGCTTCTCCCACTAGCTCACCATCAATCACCCGCCCCTCAAAGGAATAGGCAATCTGCACCCCAAAGCGCTGTCCATCCCGAAAATAGCTTTCAATTTCGTGGGCAAGGTGGGAAACATTTACCATAATCTGGTCAAACCCATGCTGCCGGAGAAGTTCCAATAAAAACTCCATTACTGGCTTCTGCAAAATTGGAATCATGGGTTTGGGAATGGTGTAGGTAATGGGACGCACACGAGTCCCTTTACCTGCTGCCAGAATCATGGCTTTCATAAAGATTATCTACTTACAGGACTAAGGTTATTGAGTCACCCATGGGGGAAATGTTGCCCGATCGTGGGTAAACGATTTAAGGGTGAGCTTCAGCTATCCTAATGCATCTGGGAAGCTGCTAACGTCTTCTCTTGTTCCTTCCACTCTCAGCATGGAACTCAACTTGCCTTAACCCGATAAAACTGGGACTGAGCAGGCTGGGAAATGAGATGAGCCTGGGAAACGCAAGTGTCAAGATTCACCCATTGATTAAACTCTTGGGCAAGCGATCGGCGCAAGCAAGGCAAGCGAATAGCCTATTACCACTGGGCCATAGCTGCTACGTACTATTAATCACACGCACTGGGATTTAGATCACTAACACATATTGCAGCGAGAGGTGAGTCTAAGGAGATTTCCAGAAAAGCTTATACCAGGCACCGGAAGGGCGAAGCATCCGGCAGATAAATCTCTGAGTTGACCAGAAGATTACTGCCCGGATGCTTCGCCCCTACAGGGGTAACATCTTTCTCAGAAATCTTCTAAAGACCCAAGAGTAGATGCCTTTTAAATAGCTGGTGCATCACTGCTGCCAGGATTCTCTGCCACAAGGGGTCGCACCTGTAATTCTTGGTAAAACTCAGCTTGGTGTAACTCCACTTTGGATTGAGAGGAGAGAAAGAGGAGGGCCCAAAAAGCACCTACTCGATCGCTGACCTGTTGTTGGGTCGGAGTCAAATCGTGGATGGGAGCAGGCAAGCTCCGCGCATAGCCAGGCGATTGAGTCCATTGTTCCAAGAGGCGATCGAGTTCCACCCAATCTTGCCCTTGGGCAACCTCCGCCCACTGGTTAAGGAGGAATTGTTCGAGTTCCTGCGCCACTTCAGTGAGGTTTTCTTGGTGGGCAAGTTGGGCGATGGCGCGGGTGGCTTGGCTGCGAGACTGGGGACGGGGG
>JARCMD010000218.1 GCA_030248885.1 Leptolyngbyaceae cyanobacterium MP9P1.79
CATTAATTGACGGGTAGCTGAAAGCCGGGAGGTTAGTTGGAGTTAAATTTTGAGGGTCTTCGACCCCTCAAAATTTTCTTGACAGAACACTAGTAATTGAACAAACTTTGGGCAGGAAACTGCGGAGTTGCACTCTTTTTAGTCCTGATAGGGAACTCTTAGGCAGGGCACTATTATTTTGGATTTGGCTTTTAGACTACAACAATATTTATTGCTCCTATGTGATATCTAATATGATGTGTCATTAGATGACTCTATTTGGAGTAATCTATTCCTACAATTAAATAATAGATCTGCGAAGCCATAGATCTGCGACATAGGATGCAGCGCTAACTACTACGTGTAGTTTGATACCTCATAGTTTTTCCTCGATTCCTGACGTTACTTATTCATAGCTGTATATTTCAATATTTCGTAGCGCCTTTGGCGAGGCAAATCGTGCAAGTTGCTGCTCAATAACTCTCCCTGATTGAGATAAAAATGAATGAAGTTACTAGTCGTCGGGCATCTCCTATGGTGAGTCAAGGAGCCTCCCCTAAGTCGCGTCCTCTCAATTCCCTCGCTCAATTGGCGAATTCCTCGGCGAATGGGTGCCTACAAGTATCAGACGGCTCAATTACTTGGGTCGTGATGCTGGAGAATGGAAAAATTACCTATGCATCTCACTCAGTAGATCCCTTCGATCGAATTGATAACCATCTGCGTCGTCTCAGTCATCAAATTTCTACACTGGACAATGAGACTCGATCCAAACTGCGCCCGATGTTTGAGCGTTCCAAGGATAGTGCATCGGGGAGCCAAGACTATCGAGCAATTTGTTGGTTGGTTAATGAGCGTTATCTCAATCCGGTGGAAGCCGCTTCTCTGATCGAGCATTTGGTCAATGAAGTGATGGAATCCTTTGTGCTGCTTAAGGAGGGAAAGACTGAATTTCTCGATCAACTGGAAGAGTTGCCCACATTCTGTCGTTTTGATTTGCCAGTGGTTGTAGATGCCTGCCGTAAACGGCTGCAAAGTTGGCAGGCGCTGGGTCCACAGATTTACTCTCCCTATCAGCGTCCTTACCTGGCGAGCCAAACTCAGGCACAGCAGAAGTTGACACCGGAGATGCAGCGTAAGTTAGGAGCGGTTTTAAAGGGCTTTAGTTTTCGCCACCTGGCTACCTTGATGAATCAGGATGAAATCAAGCTGGCGCAGAGTCTACGGCGATACATCACAGACGGAACGATCGTCCTGCGTGAACCCAAGCCTCCCTTCGATCTCCTGCCTAAGGTTCCTGCTCCTGTGTCAAGGACTGTGCAAAAGCAACCCGAACCTGCGACATCTCCAGCACACAGCAATACAATTATCCAGACTTCGTCAACCGTGCTTCAGGCTCCCAGTGAGGAAACCAGCAAACGCACTCATACGATCGCTTGTATCGATGATAGCCCGACGATTCTCAATGAAATGAAGCGGTTTTTAGATGACGAGAATTTCACAGTGGTGGCCATTAATGATCCGCTTAAGGCTTTGATTCAAGTCATTCGCTTAAAGCCCGATCTGATTTTGCTGGATATTGGGATGCCCAATATTGATGGCTACAAACTCTGTCGCTTACTCCGAAACCACTCTTTGTTTGGTACGACTCCGATCGTGATGGTGACAGGAAACACAGGAATTATCGATCGGGCAAAAGCTAAGTTTGCAGGGGCATCCGACTACATGACCAAGCCGTTTTCCAAGTCAGAATTGTTGAAAGTTGTCTTTAAACACCTAGCTTAATGAATACTTAACTTAATGCGGATGCTAACTGGTTTTGCTAACGCTTCAAGCCACTGAAGTTCTTCTTTCAGATTCATTCATTACTTCGTCTAGTTCAACAGTGCTATCGATTAATATCAACTAATGCTTGAATCAATCACCGTGACATCTACAGTGTATTAAGGATAACAACACGTGAATACAGTTTTAGTTGTAGACGATACCCCCTCCCAACTGGAGTTAGTCAGTAAATATCTGCGAGATAGTGGCTACTCTGTGATTATCGCCAGTGATGCAAAAGATGGTTTGAATAAAGCTTTGGAGTATAAACCTGATTTAGTAATTACAGATGTTGTGATGCCAGGAATGAGTGGGTTTGAATTGTGCCGTTCCCTCAAGAAGAATCCTGACACAGAGAAGTTGCCGATCATTATTTGTTCTTCCAAGAATCAAGAACTCGATCGTTTATGGGCCTTAAAACAGGGGGCGGATGCTTACGTTACGAAGCCGTTCACACGGGAGCAATTGATTCGTGCGGTTAAGTCTGTTGTTGCTTAAATGATTTCTCCTGAATCGTCAACCCAGTAATTGTCTGTAATGATTGATACTTTAACTCTTACCCTACCCGATCTTAGTCGTCCTCAGAAGGTTCAAGGGGATGCGTATCTAAGATTACAACTGGATACCCAGGTTTCTGCTGTACTACCCCTAGGCTACGTACAGGAGGTGCTAGTTTTAGCTTCACAAAATCTAACTCCCATCCCCAATATGCCAACCTGTGTCTTGGGTTTGCTCAATCGCCGTAGCCGAGTATTTTGGTTGGTCGATTTAGCACGGATGGTGGGCTTGCCTCCCCTTGATCCCAGCGTGGCGCAGCACAATATCATTGTCGTTCGAGTCGGATCGGCCCCTCTCGCCCTATCCATTCAAGAGGTTAAAGGGGTTGTGCGGTTTCCCGCTGACTCCACCCAATCTGCGGATGGCTTAATTGATGCGGCTCTAGTGCCCTATTTGCGGGGATGCATCCTTCAGCTATCAGAAAACTTGTTGGTATTAGATGCGGAGGCGATCGTTCGTTCTCCAGATCTACAAGGTCACTAACTTTCGTGTCGCCAGGAATTTTGCCAGCTTGGATTTTGACTTATTTTCCGAAAAATTTATCTATTACATTATTTACTACCACAATTTATCAATTTATTGTCCCTTCTCTATCGTATTGAGGCACTTGCGCTATGGCTACTCAGAATGATGCACCGAATCAGGGCAATCCTCGCAATCAGCCCCAATCCGGTTCACCGCGACCCACCCCATCAACGAATAGCCTTCCTCAAAATGGTGCGGTGAGCAAAACTGCGGTTCAGGCTCCTGCTCCTCCGGTTGTCTCTCGTCAGCCAGAGGTGGTAGGGATGCAGGAATCAGCCCCAGAATCGATCGACTCAGTGATGAGACAGCGAACCCCCAAGATGCTGCCATCCCGCTCGACTCAGAAGCGAGTGGCAACGAAAAGTCTGCGAAACCAGGCGATCGCAGTGGCAGTGATGCTGGGCGTGATTCCTGTTGTTCTAACTGGGTTAGGCGCTTACGTTGGAGCTGAGCGTTCGATTAAAGATCAGATTAAGGAAACAAAGGCGCAAAAAGCCTCGGAATTGGGGGATACGGTCAATCGCTTCATTGCGGCTCGGTATGGAGATATACGCGTTCTATCAGTTTTGCCAATTCTCACTGACCCTAAGTTACGGGCCCAGACTACATCCTTCCAAAAACAAACGGTACTAGATAGCTATGTTGAGGCTTATAAGGTCTACAGTGGCATCGGAGTTTTTGATCTGGATGGGAATGTCATTACTCAATCCCAGGGCGCTACGTTGGAAAATCCCAAGGATAAGAGCTATTTCCAGGAGGTTCTTAAAACTAACCGCCCGGTCATTAGTGCGCCAGAAAAGTCCAAGTCGGGCATTTTGAGCCTTTACTTTGCGGCTCCCATTAAAGATCAATACACGGGGAAGACGATCGCGGTAATTCGATCGCGGCTCCCCATTGATCCCCTCAATGAGATCGTCAGAACCTATGGGTCAAACTCAGACCAATACTATCTGGTTGACTCTGCGGGTAAATTCGTTCTCGCTAGCGATCCTAAACAGATCGACATGATTGCTGCTGAGACCTTTCCTGGCTTTGCCAGGTTGAATGAGGACGGAGTCAAGGTTTCTGCGGAATTTAACAACAACTTGGTCAGCTATTCGCCGGTTCGTCCTGTGCCAGATGTACCCAATTTAAATTGGGATGTCCTGATCTCCACGAACCGGGATGCTGCTTTTGCTCCTCTGGGGTGGATTCGCACCATTTTCATCGTGAGTTCCCTTGTCGTTGCTGGACTGGTTGCTGCCATTGCCGCATACTTGGCGAACCAATCAACGCGCCCCATTATTAACGCTGCGAATGCAGTGCAAAAACTGGGAGAGGGAGACTTGGACACCCGACTTAATATCGTTGGGGAGGATGAAATGTCCCTTCTCGGTTCCAATATCAATCTCATGGCTGACCAAATTCAGATGTTGATGGGTGAACAGGAATTGGAGGCAAAACGGGCCCAATTGTTGACAGATATCACGCTTAAAATTCGGCAGTTTCTCAATCCAGAATATATTCTCAAGACGGCTGCTAAGGAACTCCAACAGACCTTAAAGATCGATCGCGTTGCAGTTTATCGCCTGGATCAGCAGACAGGTCTTGGCACGGTTGTGGTTGAGTCAGTGTTGCCAAACTTACCGCAAATGCTGGGGGCAAAGGTGGACAACCCTGCCTTCAGGGAAAAACACATTGAACACTATAGAAACGGCAAGATTCGGGCGATCGATGACATTCGCCAAGACCAAGATGCCAGCGACACCCATGCCCGTTGGCTAGAGCAGTACGCCGTAAGGTCTGTTCTTGTCGCTCCCATTCGGGTCAGGAATCAACTCTTCGGTCTGTTAGTGGGGCATCAATGCTCCCAGCCTCGTCCTTGGCAGTCCTCTGAAATCAATGTCTTTACCCAACTGGCAACCCAGGTCGGGATTGCCCTCGACCAAGCAAACCTGTTGGAGCAATTGGAAAAAGCGCGGCAACAAGCCGAAGTGATCTCCCAGGAGCAGCGAGAGCAGAAAGAAACCCTGCAATTGCAACTGGTGGATCTGCTGAGCGACATTGAAGAAGCGTCTAGAGGAGACTTGACGGTGCGTGCTGATGTCACCGTGGGGGAAATTGGCACCGTTGCCGACTTCTTTAACGCCATTATCGAAAGCTTGAGACAGATCGTGATTCAGGTGAAAGAAGCCGCCACCCAGGTGAACGTCTCTCTGGGAGAAAACGAAGGTTCGATCCGCATCCTGGCTGACGAGGCGATGGCTCAAGCCGAGGAAATCACTCGCACCTTAGATTCCGTAGAAGCGATGACCGTATCGATTCAAGAGGTGGCAGGGAGCGCTCGACAGGCGGCAGAGGTGGCTCGAACTGCTTCCACTACTGCTGAAGCTAGCGGGATTGCTATGGATCGTACAGTGGTGAGTATTTTGAACCTGCGAGAAACGGTGGCTGAAACGGCGAAGAAAGTGAAGCGGTTGGGGGAATCGTCTCAACAAATTTCTAAGGTAATTTCGCTGATCAACCAGATTGCGCTGCAAACGAACCTGCTGGCAATTAACGCCAGTATTGAGGCAGCCCGTGCAGGTGAAGAAGGTCGTGGCTTCGCGGTGGTTGCCGAAGAAGTGGGTCAACTGGCGGCCCAATCTGCGGCAGCTACGAAGGAAATTGAGCAGATTGTGGAAAATATCCAGTTGGGTACGAGTGAGGTGGTGGGGGCAATGGAACTAGGCACCACCCAGGTGGTGGAAGGAACCCGGTTACTGGAGGAAGCGAAGAACAGCTTGGGGCATATTGTGGAAGTGTCAAAACAGATTGATGACTTGGTGCAGTCGATTTCCAGCGCTACGGTGTCGCAGGCGCAAACGTCTCAAGCGGTAACGAGTCTGATGAAGGAGATCGCTAAATCGTCTGAACGTACCTCTGCTTCTTCCCGACGGGTCTCAGGAGCGCTGAAACAGACGGTGGAAGTGGCGCAACAGCTACAGGCTTCTGTGGGTGTGTTTAAGGTTGGAGCCTAAAAATCAGGGAGCGAGAATTTAGAAATTGGGGTTGGTTATACCAATTCTCTAGAGGACTGTTCTCTAGAGGACTGTGTAGAACAAGGGGCTTAAGCCTCTTGTCTGACTAAATCGCTTAGCTAAAACTTGAAACCTGAAAGCTGTCTGCGCAAGATTATTCCTGTTATTTCGTCACTCCCCAGAGCTATATGTCCCAGGAAAGAGAACAAGAAATTCGGCTCCAGTTTTTAGAGGAAGCTCAAGAGTACCTGGATACGATCGAGTCGGTGCTTCTGGAAATTGGCACATCTTGCACAGATAGCCAAATGGATGGAGCGCTGCGGGCGGCCCACTCGGTCAAGGGAGGCGCGGCGATGATGGGGTTTGAAACCCTGAGTAGCCTAGCTCACCGCTTTGAAGATTTTTTCAAGGTTCTGAAGTCTAAACGCCGATCGCTCACCATTGATGCAGAGCTAGAGGGAGACTTACTTTCGGGGTTAGATTGCCTCAGTTATGTGGTCGGGCTGAATCGCCAAGGCACGACGGCTGATGATGCTTGGATAGAGAGCCATGCCAACCCCATTTTTAGCCGCCTGTCCGATCGCCTGGGTGAGCCTGATGTGGAAGCGATGGCGCTTTCAACTGACCCCGAAGATGGGTTAGACATGGTGACCCAACTGTTTGAAAGCGAGGTTGAGGGTAGCCTGCAACGCTTAGAGGACATTTTCGCCAGTTCCGATCAGCCGTGCTTGCTAGAGGAAGTGTCAATAACGGCGCAGGAGTTGGGTGGCTTGGGCGAGATGCTGGAGTTGCCCGCGTTCAGCGCGTTGTGTGAGTCGATCGTTCAGGCGATCGCAGCGGCTCCAGAGCAAATTCAGACGATCGCAGCAGCAGCCCTACAAACATGGCGCAGATCCCAGGCTTTGATTCTCATTGGTCAGATGGATATTCTGCCCACTCAGCTTGACTGGGCGGGGATCACTACTGGATCAGCAGTTGTGTCTGAGGTGGTTGAATCTGATGCTGCATTGCTTGATTTGGCAGACGAAGGACTGGTGATCCCAGCGGATGATGTGACCGTGAGTGGAGCGTTTGCAGATGCAGGTCTGGAGTTTGCAAATGTTGAAATCGAGGAGCCGATCGAGGAGCCGATCGCAGACTTTGCTCACACAGACTTTGCCAATGTAGACCTTGCCGACACAGACTTTGCCAATGCAGACTTTGGCAACCTAGATCTGATGGACGATCTCGCCCTAGAGAATTTTGCTGCCAACTTAGCAGCAGAGGGGTTTGATGCAGCAGACTTCAACCTCAATGCAGACTTGGTGCCTGCCGATGCCTTCCCTGACTTGCTGTTGGAAGATGGCTTCGCTACGGAGACCCCTGCCTCAGAATTACCACCAGCAGAACCAGTACGAGATGCACCGCCATTGCTGGAAACGATCGCGGCTAAGACCTCAGATGTGAAATCTCCCGCTTGGGTAGCGCCGCCGCCCGTTCCAGAAGCCGTGCTAGCGGCTCAAGCTGGAGAACTTCAAGACAACACGGTGCGGGTGGGAGTCAGACAACTTGACCAGTTAAATGACCTTTTTGGCGAACTGACGATCGAGCGCAACGGGATTAGCCTCCACCTGGATCGCCTACGAAATCTGGTGCGGACTCTGGGCTATCGAATGCGATCGTTGGAACAGTCAAACATCCGCCTCCGCACTGCCTACGACAAAGTGGCTACAGAATCGATCGGGGCAGGCTTTGGCTCCTCCCTGACCCTCGCCACCTCTGGTAGAAATGGCTCCAATGGCTCCAACGGCAACTATGCTGGCAATGGCAACGCCCAGGGGGACATTGGGTCTAGCCCCTGGCAATTGGAGTCGCGCACATCCGCCTTCGACATCCTGGAAATGGATCATTACAGCGATCTGCATCTGCTGTCCCAAGAGGTGATGGAAACGATCGTACAGATTCAAGAGGTAACCAGCGACATTGACCTGAGCCTAGAGGATGCAGACCACTCCAGCCGTGACCTCAACCGCACAGCCAGGCAGCTCCAAACCAGCCTGACCCAGGTGAGAATGCGTCCCCTCTCCGATATTGTGGGTCGCTTCCCTAGAGCCATTCGTGACCTGTCACGGGAGTATGGCAAGCCTGTGGAACTGAAGATCTACGGCGGTGGCACCCTCATCGATCGCGTGATTCTGGAAGCCCTGAGCGATCCCCTGATGCACTTGCTGCGTAACGCCTTTGACCATGGGATCGAAGATGCAGCAACTCGCTTAGGCCGTGGTAAGCCCCTCCAAGGCACGATCGAGATCAG
This sequence comes from Leptolyngbyaceae cyanobacterium MP9P1.79, assembly GCA_030248885.1. Classification (GTDB taxonomy): domain Bacteria; phylum Cyanobacteriota; class Cyanobacteriia; order JARCMD01; family JARCMD01; genus JARCMD01. The sequence continues at coordinate 8,179 of JARCMD010000218.1, forward strand.
AGCCGCTTATCGAGGGAACCGCACCTTAATTACCCTCAGCGAAGATGGCGGTGGAATCAATCTTGATAAAATTCGGGCCCGGGCAGAAAAGATGGGCATGGACTCTGAGGTGTTGGACACAGCCAGCGATCGAGAATTGCTGGAACTCATCTTTGAACCCGGATTCAGCACGGCCAGCCAGGTCACGGCGCTTTCGGGGCGCGGAGTGGGGATGGATGTGGTTCGCACAAACCTGCAACAAGTCCGGGGAGAAGTGCGGGTTGACACAAAACCGGGACTAGGAACCACCTTTACCATCAGCGTTCCCTTCACCCTTTCAGTCGTGCGAGTGCTGTTGGTGGAAAGCAACGGCATGATGCTCGCCCTCCCTAAAGACACGATCGAAGAAATGATCTTGGCAGAACCAGAGCAAACATTCACCGCTGGAAACAAGGAATTCCTCAATTGGGAAGGCTACACCGTGCCCCTAGTACGCCTGAGCCGCTATCTAGCGTTCAACTGTCCCTTCCGATCGGTGGACACAGAGGATATTCCCATCATCAGTACCCCAACTGTCCTCATGATTAGTCAGGGAGAGGATTTGACGGGAATCGAGATCGATCGCTGCTGGGGAGAGCAGGAAGTCGCCGTGCGCCAAGTCGAAGGCCCGCTGCCTATGCCCCCTGGATTTTCTGGTTGTACGATTTTGGGGAATGGACGCATCGTGCCCCTGGTTGATGCCGCCGCCCTCCTCAACTGGGTGACCAATACCCGCACCGTCACCTCCGATCGCCTGCTCAAGAGTCTTGCTCAACTTGGAGCCGATGGACAGCACTCCCCAGGCACCACCCAGCCCCTCCAAGACACAATCTTGGTGATAGACGACTCCATTAACGTCCGCCGCTTCCTGAAACTCACCTTGCAGAAAGCTGGCTACCGAGTAGAAGAGGCCAAAGATGGTCAGGATGCCCTGGATAAACTCATGGGCGGACTCAGCGTTCAAGCCGTAATGTGCGATATTGAAATGCCCAGGCTGGACGGCTTCGGCTTCCTGGCCCGAGTCAAAGCCGACCCTGCCCTTAGTCAATTGCCAGTTTCCATGCTCACCTCTCGAACCGGTGACAAACACCGACAACTCGCAATGAACCTGGGAGCATCCGCCTACTTCTCGAAGCCGTTCAAAGAACAAGACGTTTTACAAACCCTGAAACAGTTGATTCATCGTCAACCCGCAGGAGCCAAGAGTTAATGTCTCAGACACATTAGCGGCAAAGCATTCAGGCGATCGAGAAACTAGTGCAGGCTGGTAGAAATAACTGAGCAGCACTCAAAACTCAAAACAATCCTCTTAACTGGTCAGAAACTTCTGCCAAGCTGCACTAGCGATCTATAAAATCCCTTACTGAGACCACGCTAAGTTATGGCGCTTACTTCCCTCCTCCGGTCTCGTCGCTTTGCCGCTCGGCAAGCTGAAGCTACCCGAAAATTAATCCTGTTTCACCTGCAACAGGAGCGCTTCGCCCTGCCCCTAGATGCCGTGCAAAAAGTTGTGATCCTGAGCGACATCTACAGCGATCCCCAGTCTCCAAATGTGATTCTGACTGGTTATCAGGACAAAAAAATAGTGCTGCTTGATGTAGGACACCAAGTCTTTGGTTCAACACCTAGCCAGTACCTCTATCTCAAAGCATATTTAGATCAAGACGACACGAATAAGAGTCAGCTAGCGCAGCTACAGCAACATCTTTTAATCGTGCAAAACTCCGCAGGAAAAGTAGCGGGATTGCCCATTAATGGACAGCCTTCGCTGCAACGGGTGCCTGAATCATCCTTTGTAGCGGTGCCCTTCGATTATGTATTTGGGGGCAAGATGCAATGCCTTAGCTCTGTCATGGTTAAGACCGAGAGCGAAACGCTCTTCCTTCTCGATCCAGAGCAACTTGTAGAAGTTTGATTGTCTGGCAAAATTTAGTCGGACTTCACCCGCCCCTGATACTCACACTGAAAGCCAGATTGCTGCCAGGTGGAGAGGTTTACATATTTAAGGGGAATTATTTTATTGCATTTAGGTGTATAAAATTGACTGATGATGGCCCAGGTTGCGCCACGAGCAACATCCACTCCCGTTTTTAGCCAAGATTCTTGATTGCCAGGCACCCCTTGCTCTGGAACAATGGCTAGCTCTACCCAGATGCCATGTGATCCCAGCAGAATTTGAGCTACCCAGAGGGCACGGGGAAGATGGGTTTGGGAGGTGATTAGCCTAACTTTATGCACCTGCCATTGTTGCAAAATAGGCAAGCTGAAGTAGAAGTTGGTGAAGGTGGAGGAGGCACATTTCTCCAGCCACACATTATTTAGTGCAGCCTGGGTACGCTGAAAAATCAGGAGGATGCAAGGATCTTGAGAGCCGCGAGAAATGAGAATGGGCACCTCCGGGAATTGTTTGGAAAGCTCAGCCACATAGATTTCTCGACGAATACTTCCCCCCAGTACAAAAAATGCGTCTACCGATCGCGTTGAAGCTGCTTGGAGGACGATCGCATTTCTAGTAAACCAGAGTCCGAATATCAACCCCAGTCCCACCAATCCAACTATCCAACGTCGCCAGTGTCCGCGCCTAAACCAGAATCGAGCGATCGAGCTAATTTTCATGGCAACATAAACTACAAGATGATTTGCTCATCATCGAAACTGTCATCAATTGTTGAAGCTTGCCAATCTAAAACGGCTTCTTCTTCTGGTTCCATGGCAAAAATGCTTGCCAATTTAATTTCGTAATTTTAAATTCGCAGGGCAAATAATAACGATGGCTTTCCTCATTACTAAGGGGATCAAACACTCGCAGAGCTAATCGCAGGGCAAACTCTAAAGATGCTTTCTCATTCATAAAATCTGCAAATCGCTTCTTTTCATCCTTAGTTGCTTTTTCACGATTCAAGTAAACAATATCAATCAGTAACCCATCGGGTGCTAATGCTCCATCATCTGTTTTACGCTTGAACATATCTTCAACAACCAAAGTTGATCTCAGGGTTTGCTTAGGAGCGACGATCGTAAAAACTTGGGGCTGGAAGAGATCAAACGTCACGCCAGGACGGACTCTGATGACACGTCTCGGTTGTTTTGCCAAGTCAGTAATGGAGCTATAATCCCAATCCAAATAAATCGTGCAATGGTCGGATTTGTTCTCGACAACGAGGGTTATATCCTTCAGTTCATCGAGTTTATATCGCTCCTTAAAGTTGATTTTAATTCCGACTAAATCTTTCAGAGTATGACCCGCAAACGTAGTGTTTTCTAGAAGTGGATTCAGGACATCTTGATTAAAGGTAATAGTGAATTGCTGCTCTAGAGAGAAGATTGCGTCGTAAATAACGTAGTAAACGCAAATGGAATAAATTGCCAACATCAAGATGTCGCGAGCATCCGTAGCAATTAAAATTGCCACACCGATAAACGAGAGAAAGTAACCAACAGTAATCGCTAAACCTTGACTGGTCATTGCATCGTAAACAGATGGGAATCGATCGTTTTAGGGCTGTGAATTTAATCAATAGTTCGGACATTTTTGCGATCGCTAGCCCTCATCCCCCAACCCCTTCTCCCGTTCTGGGAGAAGGGGTTGGGGGATTAAAGCCCCTCTCCCCTCTTGGGAGAGGGATTTAGGGTGAGGGTCTATACTGGCTGTAAAACAGGGTTTCCAGCACCTCCACAAAAATCCGAAGTATTGCTTAATAGGACTCACACAAACAAGAGGCTCAAGCCCCTGATTTGTATCAGATTGGCTAGCTTTGAACTCTGACTACGTAAGTCCTATTTAATAACTGAATAGAACCAGATTTCTACTTTTTTAGGGGTGCGCTGAACATGCCCCTAAAAAAGTAGGTTTGATTTGATCCGCAACCCTTGGGACAACACTCAAAGGATGGCGAGATAAGTTATTCAGCCGTGTAGCCTTCTTCCCGACTAGCCTGCTCTATTTCCTTGGCTAAGAAGTAGTTGAGAAGGGTTCGCAATGCAATAATAGCCGCAAGTTGACCAATTTCCTGCCATGTGGGAGCAATGATGCTACGCAGAATATCTGCTGCTAAGGCTAGTTCCAAGGAAAGCGCCAACCACCGCCCTAAATTTAAGCGAATTTCATCCTTGAGTTTCTCGGCCGATCGCCTCTGGGTTAAAAAAACTTTGGCCACTCGTACCAACGTTTCTAAGACAGCAAAGCTGATGATGACTCCAATCCCAATTTCGACAACGATAGCAATTGCAGCCAAGACTTTTGTGACCCAAATATCCATGTATTTATATTCCTGAATCAATAAATTCTGCCAATCAAGTGCGATCGGTAGGAGTAGACCATCTGGTGATCCGTCTAAATTGTGATGTAAGGTTGCCTATTGGATAGTAACAATGCATAACTTCATACCCATAACAAATCATCAATGATTACAAGTTGGAAGGTAACTACTCAGGCTGCTAACTCAATGTCGAGCCTGCCCTCATCCCCCAGCCCCTTCTCCCACTGGGAGAAGGGGAGCCGGATTGAAGTCCCTCTCCCTGGGGAGAGGGATTTAGGGTGAGGGTAGGCTGAATAGTTACGTTGAAAGATTACAAGTTGGGAATTCGGAGTGTGTAGCTGCGACTGATGACCGATAACAAATGACCACTATGAGGAGGACTAATCTATGGAGGTGATTCCCGCGATCGATCTGCTTGGAGGGCGCTGTGTGCGGCTCTATCAGGGAGACTACGACAAGGTAGAAACCTTTGATGACAATCCTGTGGTTGTCGCTCGTAAGTGGACAGACCAAGGAGCCACGCGGTTGCATGTGGTGGATTTGGATGGGGCAAAGGCGGGGCATCCCGTCAATGGGCAGGCGATCGAAGCGATCGTGCGATCGGTCAGCATTCCTGTGCAAGTGGGGGGCGGGTTGCGAGACCGCCAGAGTGTGGCAGATTTGCTGGCAATGGGAGTGCAGCAGGTGATTTTAGGGACGATCGCCGTTCGGCAACCAGAGTTGGTGGCGCATCTATGTCAGGAATTCCCCCAGCAGATCATCGTGGGGATCGATGCCCGCAATGGGAAAGTGGCGACCGAAGGCTGGGTGGAAACTTCAACCATTTTAGCGACGGATTTGGCGCAACAAGTGGCGCAATTAGGTGTGGATAAAATTATTTACACCGATATTCATCGGGACGGCACGATGCAAGGGCCTAACTTAGAGGCTCTGCGAGAACTGGCAACCGCCGTCACGATTCCGATCATCGCCTCTGGGGGCGTTAGCTCGGTGACAGATTTGCTCAGCTTGTTGGGGCTGGAGCCATTGGGGGTGACCGGGGCGATCGTGGGACGCGCCCTCTATACGGGAGAAATCCTGATGAAAGAAGCACTCAGGGCGGTGGGCAATGGTCGCTGGCAAGACATTCCCCCCGACCTTGGCTCGTCGGCATTCGCTTGATGGTTCTTGGTAGGCGTTAGGGGAATCGCAGGCTAATCCCCTATCAATATCCCCCATCAATAGAGTTATGCGATCGAAATTTTCACAGGATAATGAAGTAGCGAGTTCCATTGCCTACCATGACTCAAAAACTGCTGGATTCTGAAGAAATCGTCACCGAACTTGATATTAGCCACCTCGTAATTGAAGACGATACTCCTGTGGACAACTTTCAGTCCGAAAAACAGCAGCGGCTATTGGTAGAACCGCTCTACAGCTCCTGGTCGCCAACACGTTCCTTCATTGCCGCAGCGAACGTTGGGCTATTCTATAGGCTGAAGGAAGACCCGATCGTCCCCGATGCCCTGCTGAGCTTAGACGTTACTATCCCTGACGATTGGAGCTTAAAGCAAAACCGCTCTTACTTTGTTTGGGAGTTTGGCAAGTTCCCAGAGGTCGTCGTCGAAATTGTCTCAAACCGTAAGGGGAGCGAGCTAGGCACCAAGAAACAGGATCATGCTCGGATGGGAATTGCTTATTACGCCGTCTTTGACCCCCTCAAACGTCTGCAAGGCCCAGATGAATTAAATGGGGCGTTGTTGAAAGTTTGGGTACTCACGGCAAAAGACTACATCGCTATGCCTGAACCCTACTGGTTAGAATCTGTTGGCCTGGGCTTAACGCTATGGGAAGGCAAGTTTGAGGGGCGAGAAGAGATGTGGCTGCGCTGGTGCGATCGTCAAGGTCAGGTCATCCCGACGGGTGCAGAAGGCAGAGAACTTGAGAGCCAACGGGCAGAACTTGAGAGCCAACGAGCAGAGCAGGAGAGCCAACGAGCAGAGCAGGAGCATCAACGGGCAGAACGACTCGCTGCTCGACTACGAGATATGGGTGTGAACCCAGACGAAATCTAGTGCCAGTGCGTAGATTGGGTTGAGGTGCAAAACTCAGTCTCTGCGTGGGTTTCGCTACTATCAACCCCCAGCCTGCCCTTACGCCCCATCCTAATTGATGGAAAAATTGCTGTCTATCTAGGGGCGATCGTCTCCCCCCCTAATTGCTTCAAGATCTGCAACACACTATACAGTTCATTACTTGGATTGATCAACGAAAATAGTCTAGAGTTGGCATACTGAGCAGTCGGTTGACGTGTTGCCTTCAAAAACAAAAACTCATTCCCATTGGCAATCATCCCAAAAGTAGGTTGAGACGTTTCCGGATTGCTCACCATATAAGCTAGGGCTTGGGGAATCGCTCGTGTCACTGCAAAATCACTCCGCTTTGACTCAATCACCAATAGCCAGAGACGGCTTTGCAGTACCAGAACATCAATTCGTCCTCGAATCACCAGCCCCTCATCCTCAAGTTCCACGTCCACACTCGTTTCTGTCTCAATCCGAAACGGCTTGTGATAAAAGCCAGCTAAGTCCAACAGCGGTGCAAGCACCACCATCTTGACACTGTTTTCCAGCATGGGTGGGTCTTCCATCAATTCTGTAAAATTAGCTTTCACCCGATCGAGGAGCAATTGTTCTGCATTGTTTAAGGCAGCATAGGCCTTAAACCACTCAGGGAAAAAGTTTGGATCTTGAGCCTGCTGCAATCCAAAGGCCTGTTTGAGTTTGCGTAGGGTAACCACAGTCGCTGGAATTGCTTGCACCATCTCTACAAATGTTCCTATTAATAAATAACCGTTAAGGATGAAGCACTCAACATTTTCCCACAACTGAGAGATCAGCCTTGCTTGAATGGAATGGAATGAGGGAAAACTCAAGTTTTATTTAATTCATGATCCCAAGCACTCCAAACTCCGATTTAGCCTGTGATGGTGCCTGTGAGCGGGGAACTGGCGCTGGCGTAGGCTTTGATGGGAATGCGTCCGGCAAGATAGGCGAAGCGACCCGCAGCGGTAGCCATGCCCATCGCTTTAGCCATCAGAGCAGGGGTTTCAGCTTGGGCGATCGCTGTATTGATCAACAGGGCATCGGCTCCCATTTCCATTGCTTGGGCGGCTTCGCTGGGGGTGCCAATACCCGCATCCACCACTACAGGCACGGTGGCATTTTCGATAATGATTTGAATGTTGGCGCTGTTTTTGATGCCTTGTCCAGAGCCGATCGGAGACCCCAAGGGCATCACTGTCACGCAACCGATTTCCTGCAACCGCTTGGCCAGCAACGGGTCGGCATTGATGTAGGGGAGAACCGCGAAGCCTTCTTTGACCAATTGGGCTGCGGCTTCCAGGGTGCCGATCGGATCGGGCAACAAATATTTGGCATCGGGGATCACTTCCAGCTTGACAAAATTATTGTCTTCCTGTCCCAATAACTTCGCCATCTCCCGTCCCAGTCGGGCCACGCGCACGGCATCTTCTGCGGTTTGGCAGCCTGCTGTGTTGGGCAACATCCAGATTTTTGTCCAGTCGATCGCCTCTGCCAGTCCTTCGTGCCCCGGTGCTTGCATCTGAACCCGGCGCACTGCCACTGTGACGATTTCGCTACCACTGGCGGCAATACTTTGACGCATATCCTCTAAGCTGCGATATTTGCCAGTGCCCGTCATGAGGCGAGAGTTAAAGGTACGTCCGGCGATCGTCAACGGCTTCTCAAAGGGCGTTTCCAAAGGTGCAATTAATTTATCTAAGGTCTGCATATCCCCATCCTGCATCGTACATCTCTCTTTATTCTCAGAGGTTTTGGACTGGATTGGGACTGAAAGAGGCAGAAGTCGAATGGGAAATTAAAAATTATTAAGGAGATTTCCAGAAAAGTTTATGCCAGGCACCGGAAGGGCGTTCGCGTAGCGTGTACTTTGCACTTAGCATCCGGGCAATGTCCTTCTGGTAGATTCAAGGTTGTTTGCCGGATGCTTCGCCCCTACAGAGGTAACATCTTTCTCAGAAATCTCCTAAGGGTGACTGATGGCTGACAATTGTTTGCCGATCGCAGATCTGGCTGCCTTTTGCTGCTCCTGTAGTTTTTCGGCTTCGATGAGGTGGATGCAGAGGAGAACTTCGGCAAGGGTGCGTTGCAAAGCGTAATACCAGCCCGACCAGCCATCCAAAATACCCTGGTTCAAAATCAGACAATAAACCACGATGAGGAAGGGGGATAGAAATTTTTGGCGGCGAATCCGATCGCTCCAACTCAATTCTGCCAGGGGGGTTTCCAGGAGTTTCTTAGCCTCAATTGCCATGTAGCGATTTTGGGACCAGAGCCAGCGGCTGAGGGATTTGCGATCGTCGTGGTGAATATAGCCGCTTAAGGACGCAGAGGCTCCATAGACACAGACGCGGTGGCAATGTCCGTCATCAATATAAAATGCCTGTTGTTGCCGATACAAAACGCGACGCGGGGGAAGCAAAGTGCCTCGCAGCGGGTTGTTGAAAATGCAATATTTGAACCGAACGCTGTAACTGTTGATTGGTGTCTTTGGGTCAAGGGCAGTGATTTCGGCAATCAATTCATCAGTCAAAATATAGTCTGCATCGAGGGAAAGCACCCATTCCGAGGTGACTTGCTCCAAACCATAGTTGCATTGCGCGGCAAAGGATCGAAACTCCCGCTGAAACACTTTGACTTGGGGGTAAGCAGATAGAATCTCCAGGGTTTCATCGGTGCTGTAGCTGTCGATGACAACGATCGATTTTGCCCAACTGAGTTTTTGTAAGGTGCGGTTAATGTTTGGAGCCTCATTAAAGGTCAGGATCAGAGGCGTAATTGCTTCAAGCATTAACTTAAAACCAGCTAAATGGTTAAATGCTTGTCATCTGTAACTGCGCGTTCGCCAATTGAGTCGCATTCGCCAATTGAGCTACAGAGGAAACCAGCACATAACATTGATTTCCACAGATAGGGCAAGCGACCCGCGAACTTAAAGTGAAGATTTGTAAATCTTTCTTCTTTTAATAATTTACTGATGCTAGCAACGGAAAAAAACTTGACGTGTCCTCCATCCCAGAGCGCGGTGAAGTGCTGATCCATTTTCCCTGAAATTGCCAGCAGCAGGTTCTTCAGGTAGCCGTGGTAAGGAGTGGTCAGAATTAGCGTTCCCCCTGGCTTGAGGCAGTGCTTGGCAACCCGCAATAATTCCCGTGGATAAAGTAAATGCTCAATCACCTCGACGGAGATCACCAGGTCAAAAGCATTTTGCAACTCAGGCGTGGGTAAATCTTCAATCCTGGCTTGGATAAACCGACATTCGGGAAAGTTTTGACAGGCGATCGCCATGCCTTGGGTAGAGGCTTCAACACCCACGATGTCGTAGCCCTGCTGGGCGATCGTGTGGGTCAGACTGCCATTTCCACAACCCAAATCGAGAATCCGGTATCCCTTGTGGGGGGCACTGTTGGCTTGAATCAGTTCCAGCAAGGGTGCAAGTAAGTAGGTATGGTGATGGGCAGACTCAGCATTCGAGTAACCGTAGTCTGGGGCTGGCTCAGGGGATTTCATGGGCTGCAAGGGGATGGGATGACCGGATGGCTTGATAGACCTGGATCAGGTTGTGAGCGATCGTGTCCCAGGTATAATGCTCAAAGATGAACTGGCGGGCCCGACTGCCCATTACCTTTGCCTGGAGCGGGTTGGCGAAGCAGTGAATCAGGGCGTGGGCGATCGGCGCGACTTCACTATTCACGCTATGCACAACCGCCGCTGCTGCTGCTTCTGGAAAATTGCAACCCGTGGTGATCACGCAAGGTAAGCCCGCTGCCATGCCTTCCAGCACCGACATACTGAAGCCCTCGGAATAGGAGGGAGCGATGTACACTGCTGCTGCTGCCAAGGCCGCTTGCTTCACTGCTCCTGTCACCATGCCCGTAAAGGTGACAGAATCCAAGCAGCCTACCTGGGCAAAATAATCCTGCGCTGTGGGCAGAAACCCCACATTATCTGGCCCGGCAACGATGAGATGGGCACGGGGAAACTGAGATAGAAGCTGGGCAAAGGCAGGAGCCAATAAATCCAGTCCTTTTTTGGGATCGATGCGTCCTAAAAATAGCACCAGGGTACGATCGCGGGTCTCTGGAAATGCTTGATAAAAGACCTCTGGGCTGGGCATTGGCTCGAACTCTTGGCGGTGAATGCCGTTGGGGATCAACACTAGGGGCGCATGAATGCCCAACGCCTGAATGCCCTGTGCCTCTGGAGATGAGGTGATTTGAATGGCGCTGGCTTGCTGGAGGGCCGATCGCTCAAAGAGTCGATAGTAAAGCCGTTTTTTCCAGACTCTATGGGACATTGCCCACGGTTCTAACATGCCGTGGGGCGCAACGATATAGGGAATTTGGTGTTGCTGGCACGCCCAATATGCGGGGAGATTGGGCAGGGAAAAAATGGCTCCTGTATGCACCACGTCGTAGTTGCCCACTTCTCGCCCCAGCCACGCGGCTAAGGACAGACTGAATTTATAGTCTCCCCACACCCAACAGGGAAAATATTGAATGCGGTAAAATGTTTCCACAATCCAGGTCTGGAGCGGCACTGGCAGGCGATCGGCCCCATTCGCGTTCGTCGTCACAACATCCACAGTGATCCCCAGTGCCCCCAAGCTTTGGGCCAGTTCCAACACAATTTTGGACGGCCCGCCGTAAACGGTGCCTACTGCGGCAATGACGATTAAAACGTGCATCTAAATTGAACTTAGGAGATTTCCGAGAAAGATGTTACCTCTGTAGGGGCGAAGCATCCGGCAGACAAACCCTTGAATCGACCAGAAGGTCATTGCCCGGATGCTTCGCCCTTCCGGTGCCTGGTATAAACTTTTCTAGAAATCTCGTTAGGAACCTCAAGAGTGGGTTAGGGCATACTCAATCGCTTGGGTTAGTCCTTGAGCAAAGGCATCGGGAGAAAATTTTTGAATATGGTTGAGGGCAGCTTGGGCGATCGGCTCTAACACAATTTGCCCTGAACTCACCTTCAGCATCAAATCCACAAGTTGAGATAAATTTTCTGGGTCAAACCCAAACCCGGTTACGCCTTCTAGCACAAGATCTGCAAAGCAGCCACAGCGGTTGGACACCAGCACCGGCAATCCCGCCGCCATCGCCTCGTTGACCACCAAGCCCCACTGCTCATGGGTGCTGGCATGGATGAAGCAGTAGGCATGGGCGAGGTAGGGCAATAGATCGCGTTCTTGCAAAAATCCAGTGAGATGGACGGTTGATGTTAGGTTTAAGTCCGTTATTTGCTGCTCAATTTGGGGGCGCAATTCGCCATCTCCACACAACACCAAATCCCAGGCATCTACTCCAGCTTGTTGTTGATAATGGGTATAGGCTGTGAGTAAAAAGCTGAGATTTTTCTTGGGAATGAAGCGGCTAATGCTCAAGAAATAGGGGTTTTCGATCGGTCTTCGCAGGGGTTTGAGGCAATCGGGATGAAAGGTTTGATTATCCACAACATCGTAACCAGAGAAGATCCTAGCGGCTGGCATCCCCAGTTTAACTAAGTAACGATGATGCATTTGTCCTCCGACTAATGCAGCTTTATAAGCCTTCAGAATTGCTCTTTTCAGGTGTTCCTGCCAGGGCGATCGAACTCCATCTGCTTCAGTGGTTTCAGAAAAAAGAACGGTTGGTTTCCGATGCCAAAGACTCCATCCTAAAGCTGCGAGCATGGCAGGTCTACCATAACCAGAAATGGCTAAGACATCGGGTTGAATATGAGTTAGCGCGTGGTAGAGATGGCAGATAAGGTAACTGAATCCAGCGTGTTCTAGGGGGCGATCGTCAATCACTGAAATAATGGGGATAGGTAAGTCTTTAACCTCAGTTTTCCAAGGATATTCCATTTCAGTTCGGGCTAATTCCATGCCAATGGCTTCCCATCCTCTACCCACACAATGCTTCTGAAAGCTATTAATTCGAGCGAGGTGATAGGGGCCATAGCTAGCAAATAACAGCACGATTCGAGTCATGACAAAGAACTGATAGTTGGAGCTAGTTTATCTTTGCGAAGCCATTCCAGAACTCGAATTAAGGCATATCCAAAGATGATGGGCCAAAGCACGAGCAGAGTCACGCCTCGACCCAGATTAAACGTGATCCCCAAACCCACTAAAAATAGACAAACTCGCAAAATTGCCTGGCGTTGGCTCCACAATCTAGCTAAAAATGCTCCCCATAATGCCAGAAGCAAAGCAGTGGCGATCGGTCCAAAATAGGGGCCAAAGTTCGTAAATCCCTGGCCCATAAATCCTGGAGATATGGTTGCAAAGACCCCAATATCACTGGCATCATTGGCCCCAAATCCCCGCAGAATCGCGTAGTCGATCCCAATTAGTGGTTTATTAGCCCAAATCGCTCTGGGAATAAAGTTGAGGAACTCTGCAAGATAGCTGCCTCCATAGCTGAGATTCAGCAACCCTTGCTGATAGAAACTGTTGACAAAACAGAGTTCCTCTAACATATTTAGACCTAAATGCTTTTGCTGGGAATTAGCGTTGACACCTTGGGAAACATCACTCAAAAAGCCACCAAATCCCACATTACGATAGGCAATTACAATACTCAAAACATAGTTTAAAGCAATAAATGCTGCCCCCGTTGCCAAGACTTTCACCCACCATTTTTGTTTCGATAATAGGGCATAGCTAAAGTAAGCAGGCAAGGCAACAGCTAGGAATTGATTTCGCGCCCCTGAAAGTAAGAAGTATGGATAGGAAATGAGGATTAAGCCCAGATTTGCCAGCTTAACGGGAAGCTGGGTTTGTAAAGGTAACAGCACCCCAAATAGAGCGCAAACTAACAGATAGGTGTAGGCGGCTGAAGAGATCAAAAATCCCCCCGAACCCGCCGAACCCGCTGCCCCTCGTTGCCAAAGATAGACTCCTGCACGGGAGTTGACCGGAAATAATGCGGCTCCAATATCACCATTCAATAAATAGATGCCAAAGCCGAGCAAAACAACCCAAATTGCGGCGAGATAAGCCAGGGTAAGACTGGGGGAAAATGTGGGGGCGATCGTCACTTCTGTTTCGACTTGTTTAGCAACGAGTCGCTTTGCCAAAAATGGAATGAGGAGGCGAAAGGACACAATAAAAATAATGATTTGCCCATAGGCATTCTGAAGAATACTTGAGGAAAATTGGTCTAGATTCTCAGGGGAATAGATGGGTTCAATACAATACCAAATCCCAGTGGTGAGGTAAATAATTAAGGCAGGAATTTGCCAGGATTGAGTTTCTTTAGAGCTATTACTTTTAATTAGGGCTTCAAGGCTAAAAGCAACGAGTAACCCGACGATCGCGAGATACAGGGGTGAAACTTTAGACTCATCAATGATGGGTAGTTTACTTCCTAAATGACCCATCATTAACCCAGCGATTAATCCCACAAATAGCAGGAGGATAAATACTAAACTGACGGATGATTTAGGGGTATGACTCACAGGATTTATGACATTAAAGACTGAAATCGTTGTCGCAAATTTGTCAGGCTGAATTGGGAAATAGATAACGTATTTTGGGCAAATTGTTGGAGTTGCTGGGGATGACGCAGGCAGTAGTGGAGCGCTTGCACGATCGCCTCCCCCGTCACTTCAGATAACAGCAACCCATTGTGTTGATCTTTCACCACTTCACCGCAAAATCTGGATGCAATCACAGGCAATTGCCAGGCTTGGGCTTCTAGCTGCGTCAAGGCAAAGCCATCGGAGAAGGTGGGGAGCAGGAAAATGTCAGCAAACTGGTAGTACTGCGCCGTCGCACTGCGAGACACAGCGTCGAGCCAACGCACACGACCCCGATAGTTTGGCACGGGATCAATCCGTTGTCCCACTAGCCAAAACTCCACAGGCTGGTCGGAAAGCGCCTCAGCCGCCTCTAGCAGCGGAATAACTCCTTTGCGAAGGATAATCTGACCCAAGAACAGCACTCGCAGGGGACGATCGGCTGAAAATGCAGCCGGATAGGTGCGGACAAACTCAGCCGCCGCCACTGGAGGCTGGTAGGCGAGGGGAATAATCGCAACTTTTTTCTCAGGAATTCCGGCTTGGTGCAGCGCCTCCGCAGACCAGGCAGAATTCACCACAATTTGGTCAGCTAGAGCGCATTCTGCTTGCCAATTTTCCCAGTATGTGGCAGGTTTCGATCGCCAGTTGGGGTAGAGGGTTGGGTATTTTTCATACTCACGCTGAATAATTTTTTCCTCCACAAAGCCGGGATCGATTTGCCCCAGAACCGTGCGCCAGCCCTGCTGTTTAGCAAACCGCAACACATCCAGCGCGGCATAGCTGAAGGCAAACAAAATTGGACGGACATGGGAGGGGAGGGAGAGCCGTTGTAAGGCTTGCACGGTCTGGCGCTGAAACCACCGATCGCGGGCATAAATGCGCTCCCAGCCTGACCTGTTTTGCGATCGTTGTCCTACCTCGAACCAAATTAGGGACTCTGTAAATGCATAAATAGTCGCATCCCCTAAGTCAGGATGAAACCGCTCCCCTAAACTAGCAAGTGAGGCTGGCAGAAACCGCGCTACCGAAGGCAGAAACCACGCATCGGTGAGGAGGCAGGCGAGCTGGTTGGCGTGGTGGAATGCTTGGGGCACGGCGTAATGCTGCCGCGCCCCTAATTGGCAGCAAATCCAGGTCTGTTCAGGCATGGGCTGTAGATTTCACCGAGAGGGCAAACGGAATTTCTGGAGGAAATTCTGTTCATACCTTCCCAGTTTCAGTGTTGAGTCAGGATGATTACGGGCAGTTCAGTTGACAGATGGGACTTTTCAAACAGCGTCTGAGACGAGCCACCAGTTGAATTCCGATCGCCCCTCTCGACCTAAAACCGGCAAAGGTTGCTGATTCACTTGTTTTAGCCTGATGCCACGGTCTAGAAATTGTTGAGTAAGTATTTCTAGAAATGAGAATTCATGTACCTCAATCAGAAAAAAATTCTGGGGATTTAGCCACAGAGAAGCTCCGGCAATGACCTCTAATTCTGCTCCTTCCACATCTATTTTGATCAAGGCATTTTGCGGGACTTGCACAGCATCACCTTGATGAATCAGTGTGTCAAGTGTGATCATTTCTGGATTGATTTCAGAGCCAACTAAATAATTCTTGAGATGAACATTAACTGAACTTTCTGATTGGTTCTTGAGGCTAGACTGAAGATCCATGAAATACTCTTGAATGGGTTCAAAGGCAACAATTGTTCCGGGTTTCCCTAGGCGACGGAATGCAGCCAGACAGCCGAAGGTAAAGTATCCATCGTTAGCTCCGACATCTAAAATTGTGCTGACGCGGGGTAATGTTGCTTCTATCCACCCATTTAATTCATGCTCATAAATCCCTAAAACCTTGCGTAAGGAGCAGCGCGGATTCATCGAAATTGTTGCACCTCTAAAAGGGCCATTCAAAATAGGTAAAGGTATATTGCGATCGGGCAGTAAGGTTTTAAGAGTTTTGAACATTTAATGTGAAGTTCCTCCTCATTGGTTCAGATCGTTCGTGATTAACTACAGGGCAAGATTTGCCATTGTTTAAACTGTTGAATATCCATGATCTGACGATGGGTTCTGTACTGGGGAATTGCCTTAAATCCAGCCAATTGTCCTTGCAATTGTCCCATGCGTCTCACATGCAAAGCGTGCAGAATCCGAGATAAGAAAGTACGACTTTGTTTGACTACTTTTAATTCAGGAGGTACAAACCAATCATTCCACAGCACATTATTTCTTGCTCCGTAAAAATCCATGCGATGCCAGTTGCGTCCAGCATGGGACTGTAAATGATAGATCTCTAATCCTGGAAAATGATAGCAGTACCAGCCTTGCTGAAAGGCTCTTGCAGCGATATCGAGTTCTTCTCCCTGATGGATTAAGGCTTCTCGGTAACCGCCCAATGCCAGAAATCGCTCTCGATGTAGCAAATGTCCACACCCAACAAATGCTTTCACAGGATAGGGGTGGTCTTGCAGGGAGGGAGACTGATATTTCCCCAAGGAGGGATTGTAGATGGGAAAGCTGAGACAAAACAAATCATCACACGCTTCCGCAAACTCAACGGCAGCTTGGAGTGAGCCGGAGACGGGAAAGGAATCATCGTCAAGGCTGAGGTAATATTTGGTGTCGATCGCCCGCGCTAACTGATTCCGCCGCACAATATAGCCCTGAGATTCGGAAAATACCTGAAACTCGATCGCAGTGAAGGTTTCCGGCAATTTAAAGGGGCAGGGATCAGCCGAATGATCATCGTAAATTAGCACAGGTAAATCCTGAAACCCAAACGCAGCGACGTGCAGCAGGGAGTTTTTCAGGTCGTCCCATCGGTTTTTTGTAGCAATGCCGATCGATACTAGTTCTGCCATGGGTAGCTCTGACATAGCTCAATGCTCCTCTCGATTGCTGACTCGATCCGTCCAAGGCAATGATGTAGAGCGCACCCTTTTCCATACATCATTATCATTGCTTGTCAGCATTGCCAAGTGTTTAGCTTTATAGCCTATTTATGGAATAGGGGATGCAGTCAGGTAGCCAAAACCCTTTAAATAGGCAATTGAAATAAGCACTTGCACTGTCCCTTTCAAATGCCTAAACAGACTGTAATCTTGAAAAAATGCATTAAGAATGGTCTGTCTCACCCTGTAGCGACGACGGAGGTGTTAAAACCCACCCAAAGTATTGCTCTAAGCAGCCTTCAAAAATTCCTTATACCAATCGATCGTTTCTGCCAACCCCGCATTGAGGCTAAACTCAGCGTGCCAACCGAGGATAGAGCGAGCTTTGGCTGAGGACAAATGCTGCAACCGAATTTCACCTTGGGCAACATTTTGCACGATCGGAGCAATGTGTTCGCAGTGCATCAGTTTTCGCATCGTGTCCACCAACTCTAAAACCGTTAAAGGAGATTCTTGGCTAAAATTGAAGCCGCCGCCCTGCACCTGCTCATCTTCTAGACACTCAGCTAGGCGCAAGTAGGCGCGTGCCACATCCTTGACATAGAGATAATCCCGTACATAGCGACCATCGCTGCGAATGAGGGGCGGCATTCCTTGCAGGAGCGATCGAACCGTGCCGGGGACAATGCGGCTCCAGTTCAAATCGCCACCGCCGTAGACATTGCCACACCGAGCGATCGCCACAGGCAACCGGTAGGTGTGGTAGTAAGTCTGAGCAATCAAGTCAGTGCAGCTTTTGGAAACATCGTAAGGATGTTGTCCTTGCAGTGGGGTGTCTTCGGTGTAGGGCAAATTGGGCTGATCGCCATAGGCCTTATCGCTGGAGGCAATCACCACCCGGCGTACCCGATCCTGATGCAAACGGCACGCTTCTAGCAAGAAATAACTGCCGCGAATATTGGCTTCAAAGGTGGGCACTGGCGATCGATGGGCCGTGCCGACGATCGTTTGCGCCCCCAGATGAAAAACCGTATCAATCTCATGCTCGTTAATCGCCCGTTCCAGCGTCGCAAAGTCTTCCAAAGCACCATTGACGATCGCCACGGATTGGAAATCTCCGCTGCGAAAAAATTCCGATTGAGGGTCAGCATCTCGCACCAAGGCGACTACATAAGCCCCCGCTGCCAACAAATCCTTCACCAACCAAGACCCCACGATCCCCGTGGCACCGGTCACAAAAACTCGCCGATTCTGCCAAAAGCCACTCACTTGACTACTCCTCCTACTGCCTGCGTCTTACAGTACTCTAAGTTAATTTCTGGAATGTCCCACTGATGTCTAAATCTTCAATTACTGTCTTTGTGAAATTGTTCGCCGCTTACCAAGAGACCTGTGGCGTGTCCGAAATGTCGCTGGATCTCCCCAACGGCACTGTTGTTGCAGAGGTGCGCGATCGGCTACTCAGCGCTCACCCAGAACTATCCCAATGGCGCGACCTGACTCGGTTTGGAGTCAATCTGGAGTTTGTCGAACCCGATACTCTGCTCCAGGATGGGGATGAGGTTGTGTTGATTCCACCGGTGAGTGGGGGTTAGGGGGGTTGAGTTTTGAGTGGATGGGTGGATGGGAGTGGGGTGGATGGG
>JARCMD010000017.1 GCA_030248885.1 Leptolyngbyaceae cyanobacterium MP9P1.79
ACTGACCGTTCAAGGCGAGCTTTAGGGCATGTTTGAGAACAGATAAAGGGTCGATCGCTTCGGTCGCATCATCTCGCTGCAAATGAAGCTGGTGTACTAGCTGCTCTGCATTTAAACCTAGGAAATTGAGAGCCGCAGGGTTGTGAATTACACTGTCAGTATGGGGCTGGATCAGCAATATACCAACCTGCATGGTTTCAATCACTGCCCTGCAAATTATGGCTTCACTAAAATCACTCATTACTTAAACTCCAAACTTCAATCAGTGTATAAACGATCGCTCTATTTCCGCCCCAAAAATTCTATGTAAAATAAATTTTATGTAAAATCATTTTGTATACTTGTTACATATTGTAACGATTATTAGAGGAACCCTTCACTTAGTTCTTACTAATACAACTACAGTCTATTTTTTACCCTACAGGATCTACTTTGGCAGTTCTGCATCCATTTAACGAAGATAAGAGACGTATGTAAGTTTAAGCTCTATCTAAGGGTAGGTGATTTATGATGTAAGTAAATGAGATGGATAATCACTATCTAGCATCACCCAAACTATCTAGCATCACCCAATTTAATTTGTTGGCACTTCATGCTTTGAGGCAGGAACATGAGACTGTCCGTTTTATCACCTCACACCTTTGCTGACCATGCGTAATCCCCAGCCTATGACGATCGCCTTCCTGGTTGCCCTGGCAGTCACCGCTTTAGTTTGGATTCTTCGAGGTGTGGGCGGGGGTGGGGGGCTACTAGCGGCGCTTCCTGGTTCTATCCTGTGGGTTCTGCTGTTGCTGACCTTGGCGGCGGGCGTTGTGGCTGGACTCCAACGAACGCGGTGAACTTGCCTCTAACTTTGCCTGTTGCATCAATTCCCCAAGGGTGACATTGATCTGGTTGCCAATTAACAAGATGAGGGAACTCATATACAGCCACAGAAGCAGGACAATGACGGCTCCGATCGCACCGTAGGCTCGGTTGTATTGACCAAAATGTGTCACATACACTCGAAAAAGACTGGATAGGATTGCCCAAGACACAGCCGCTAGCACAGCACCTGGAACTAAAGGAGTGCCAGAAGTCCAACGGCTAGGGCCATAGCGGTAGATGAAGGCAAAGGCGATCGAGACAACTCCCAAGGCTACGGGCAAACTCAGCAACTGCCACAGGGAGAGCAAGCCTAAGCCAAACAAGCCGCCACTTTGAGTCGCCACATCCTGCACAACATTGGAACTGATAAACACCAGCACCGAGGCACTAACCAGCAACAAACCCGTGCCGATCGTCAGTCCTAGGGCAATCAATCGTGCCTTCCAAAAGGGGCGCATTTGGGAGCGAGGGACTTGATGAATTTGGTCAAAGGCAATCATAGCCGCCCTCAATGCTGCGGAAGAAGTCCATAGGGCAGCGACAAAACTCAGGGAAAACAAGCTACGATTTTTGCCTCGGCTAATTTCTCCGACAAATTTTTGAATGAGGTATTGAACCTCTTCAGGAGCAACACTACCGAACTGATCGGCCAAATTCTGCACAGCGAATTGCAGCTCAGAAAAAAGTCCGATCGCAGTCAGAACCGTCAGAATCGCTGGAAATAGTCCCAACATAGCGTTATAGGCCATCTCAGCCGCCAGCCCAGTCAACCGTCGTTGCCCAACAGACTCCACAACCTCTCTCACAGTGACCCAATCAAGGTGCCGAAGGAATCGGAAGAATTGGGCAGGGGACATAGGGTTAAAGGCGAGAAGGTCTACTGAAAAAGATATGGGCAGATCTGGAGGAAAACACTACTGCATAAAAACTATCACGGAGTTAAAGTCAATGAAAAATAAATCGTTCGCTGAATGAGCGGAGGCAAGGCTGTAATCAGCGTCATAACGATTAGACAGCCACTTGGCAAAATGAGTTCTACTTAACGCTAACTACATAGACTTTGCCCCAAGCTTAAGCATAACTTTCACTTTGAGAGGAATGACTTCAGCTAGACTGGGAATAAGCTGTTTGAACTTGAGCAAGACTAAATATATGACTCTGATTCGGATTATTACTGCTATATTTCTGCCTCCCCTAGGTGTGTTCCTGACTGTTGGACTGGGTGGTGCTTTCTGGCTCAACATTTTGCTAACTCTGTTGGGTGGTATACCAGGCATTCTTCACGCGATCTGGGTCATTGCTAAGCACGACGGACGCTAGTTAACCCTAAGCCTATGAATCAAGATAGGGCTGCTATGGAGGATCTATCTTTGGCATAGATGAGTCAGGGCTGACAAAACGTTGCCACTCCAATCTTGGTTAGATCTGCAACATACTGCGTTGTTACTGTTGATAGCGCTTGATTTGCTTTCTGCTCAATTAAAGTCTGTTTAACTTGGCTCAACAGTGCCTCTTGTAACACTCCATAGCTCAGGGCCGTACAGGTAGCTTGTTTCACTTGTAGCCCCGCTTGCTTCCCCAGTGGGGCTACAACATTTTTAATTGGTTCAGACAAATCTGCCAAATCCGCATCAGTGGCAGGAGTTGGAGGCTGGGCAGTCAAACTCGGAGGCAAGGACTGAGTCCAAGCAGGTTGGGCTAATTGCAGGAGTAGCAATGGCAGTAAGGCGATCGGAGCCACAAGTCGCTGATTCATAGTTTTCCTCACAAGATATCAATCTAATTACAAGTAAATCATTCCAGGCATTATAGAGATTTTCAGAAAAGGTTACACCAGGCACCAGAAGGGCGTTCGCGAAGCGTGTGCTTTGCACTCAGCCTCTGGGCAATGACCTTCTGGTCAATTCAAAGGCTTACCTGCCGGAGGCTTCGCCCCTACAGCAGTCACATCTTTCTCAGAAACTTCCTGAGTGAGAGTGCTTGCCGTTGATGACTAGCCTAGGTTTTTCTTGGCTTGTTGCCAGAGGGCACCTAATTCATCTGATGTGTAGGACGAGATGGGACGATCGCTGATTGCCTCAACCTCTGCCAAGCGCCGGATGAATTTTTTTTGGCTACCTTGCAGGGCGGCACTGGGATCAAGGTGATACCACCGCGCCAGTTGCACCACAGTCATGAGGAGGTCGCCTAATTCTGCCTCTTGGTGAGCCTGATCCTCGTGGTCGATCGCCTCCCGAAATTCGGCTAGCTCTTCTTGAAACTTGGCCCAAACGCCTTCTATATCATCCCAATCAAACCCGGCAATGGCTGCTTTGTGGGAAATTTTGGTGGCAGCCATCAGGGGCGGCAAGGTGCGGGCGTATCGGCTCAGTTTGGGAACCAAGCGTTGGGCATCGGCGACAGTTTCACCTTTTTCAGAGGCTTTAATCTGCTCCCAGTTTTGCCGCACTTCATCCACACTTCCCACCTGCACTGTTCCAAAGACGTGGGGGTGCCGACGAATCAGCTTTTGGGTGATGGCTTCAGCGACGTGCTGGAGGCTAAAGTCTGCTTGCTCACTGGCAATCTGGGCTTGTAGCACCACTTGCAGGAGCAAGTCGCCCAGTTCTTCGACGATCGCGCCCTGATCTCCGCTTTGAATGGCATCGACGACTTCGTAGGCTTCTTCAATCACATAGGGCGTGAGGGTTTGGGGCGTTTGGGCCAGATCCCAAGGGCAACCCTCGGTGGGCGATCGTAACTGCGCCACTACGTTCACGAGTTGTTGCACAGCCGCCAAGATGGAAGCCGATGAGTCATCCGATTGAGGGTGCATAGAGATTCCTGAAAAACAGTAAGAACAAACTTCCAATGGCTGATATTCTAAGACCGTTCGGGTAAAATTCTGCACAGTCTAGCCTCACTAAGGATTTAAACACCATGAAATCTCATCTCGATTGGGAAACAGCAAGCCTGAAACAAGAGAGAGTCTTGCAGTCAGGAAGTCAACCTATGGTCTCCATGTTCCGCAATACCTACAGTGATGATGAGGAAGAGGATGACGAGGAGGAATTGGAGGAGGATGACGAAGAGGACGAGTTTGATGAGGACGATGAGGAGGACGGGACTCTCATCGAGGTCTAGAAGAAATGTAAGCTTCTGAATGTTGACATCGATCGTTGACTCATCTCGCACTAGTCTCGACAGGCATCTAGAAACTGGGTTTCTGACCAAAAAATCAAGGGGTTTACACGACCATTTTTGCCAGGAACTCGGTTTCTAGTTTAGGTGCGAGATTGAAGGGTGGTTCTTTAAATATCACAGGTTCAAATGCTGAGGGAGACGTGCGAGCGATCGAACTTCCCAATCATCCATTCTTCATTGGAACATTGTTTGTACCTCAAGCCCAATCCAAGCCTGAAACGCCCCATCCATGGGTGACAGCATTTTTGCAAGCGAATGTCATGGTTGGCCGTGAAGAAGATGGCTTGTGATGTTTTAGGCGGTTTGGTATTACGTAGATACCGAATCCTACCTTTACCTGTGTCTGCAAAGGAGTTTTTTCACAAGGTAGTGTCAAACGCGGTCTTCAAAAGGATGGGTGGAACATTACGCATGATCCATCAACGATCGGGTTTGGCAAGGACAAGTTATTCATCGATTTGGGTGCGGAGAAGCTTTTGGCAGCCGAGCGAGGCGACGAGAAGATTGCTGTTGAGATCAAAAGCTTTTTAGGTGAGTCGGAATTGTTTGACTATCATGCAGCATTAGGTCAGTTTCTCAACTATCGGTTGGCTTTACAACTTAGCGAACCGGATCGATCGCTATTTCTGGCAGTTCCAGTTCCAACCTATCGTTCTCTATTTAGTCGAGAGTTTGCACAGGCTTCAATACGAGAGTATCAAGTCAAGTTAATTGTTTATGACCCAATTAATGAGGTAATTTTACAATGGCAAAACTAGAGCGGTATCGTCAGTATATTCAGAAGCTTTTGATGAAATACGGAAGATACGAACCCTATGAAGAGGGCATTGAAGTCCAATTAATCTTCGACCCGATTCAGGATCATTATCAGATTTTAGATATTGGTTGGAGTGGATATGAACGCATTTATAACTGTGTGATGCACCTGGATATAAAGAATGAGAAGATTTGGATTCAACGGAATATGACAGATATGCAAATTGCAGCAGAGTTGATAGAGATGTGTGTGCCTAGAGAAGATATTGTGTTGGGTTTACAAGCTCCTTACAAGCGCCAGTACACGCAATACGGTGTAGCTTGAGTTGGCGAGGGCCAACATCGCGTCGGTGCGGATGGCAGAGAGGTTATTGGTGAGAGTTTAAGTTTGTCTGCTGATGTACAACTTAATGGTTAATTGCTCCTCAAACTTCATCCCTTGAAGAGGGACGATCGCCCTTCTCTAATGTCTGGCGTTTGCTTCCCAAAAACCACCAGAGATTGCCACCCATCAGGAGGAGACCGCCTAGGGTTACGCCTGCTTTCAATGCCAAAGGTTGGGGAATTGGGCGCAGGGGGGCGGGTTGAGCGGGCATGGTAGTCATGGCGATCGTTCTCCCCGGTAATAGGGTGGGGACGATCGCTGCCATGACCCCGATGATAAGTAGGCGTTTTGGAATGATCACGAATCCTCCTGGAATTAGACAGATTTGGGACGAAAATTGCGGAGGCGGAGGGCATTGGTTACCACCGAAACTGAACTAAAGGCCATGGCGGCTCCGGCGAACATCGGGTTGAGCAGCCAGCCGAAGAAGGGAAACAAAATACCCGCCGCGATCGGAATTCCGGCAATGTTGTAGATGAAGGCAAAGAATAGGTTTTGGCGGATGTTGGCGATCGTCGCCCGTGAGAGTTGAATCGCGGTTACCACCCCCCGCAGATCCCCAGAAATCAATGTGATATCACTGGCGGACATGGCCACATCAGTGCCAGTGCCGATCGCGATGCCCACGTCTGCTTGGGCCAGGGCTGGGGCATCGTTGATGCCATCCCCCACCATCGCCACAATTCTGGGTTTCTGATGGTTAGTGGTGGACTTGGGAGTGGGTTCCTGAAGCGATTGAACCAGGCTAGCTTTTTGAGCGGGGCGGACTTCGGCAAAGACGGTCGTGATCCCCACTTGGCGAGCAATGGCTTCCGCCGTGGAGCGATGGTCGCCCGTCACCATCATCACCTCCAGTCCCATACGCTGAAGGGACTGCACTGCCTCACGAGAGGAGGGTTTGAGGGCATCAGCGATCGCCATCACACCGACTGCCACTCCATCCACCGCTAACCAGACGACGGTTTGTCCCGTTTCTGACCAAGTAAATTCATGGGTTTGCAGGGATGCAGTATCGATACTACATTCCTGAAGCCAACGCTGGGTGCCAACTTGTACAAGATGTCCGGCAACCGTAGCCTGCACGCCGCTCCCGACAATGGCTTCAAATCCTTGCACGGAGAGCAGTCTTACCTCCTGCGCTTGGGCATAGCGCACGATCGCCGCGGCCAGGGGGTGTTCTGAATGCTGTTCCACGGAGGCGGCGAGTTGCAACAGGTACAACTCATTCTGATTCGCTGTGCCATTGGTTGTAACAAACTGGGTGACTGTAGGCTTTCCCTCCGTCAAGGTGCCTGTTTTATCCAACACAATAATTTGCAGTTTGTGGGCTAGTTCCAGGCTCTCAGCGCTTTTGATTAAAATGCCGTATTCGGCACCCTTCCCAGTGCCGACCATCACCGACGTGGGCGTGGCCAAGCCCAAGGCACAGGGGCAGGCAATAATTAAAACTTCGATCGTTGTAATCAACGCGAGGGTGAGGTTGCCCATGACGTTGAACCACAGGACAAAGGTGCCGATCGCGATCGTAATCACCGCAGGCACAAACCAGGCAGTCACTCGGTCTGCCAACCGCTGAATGGGAGCCTTAGACCCCTGAGCCTGTTGCACCAATTGCACAATCTGCGCCAGCACAGTATCTCGTCCCACCCGTGTCACCCGAACTTGGATGCTCCCCGTTTGATTGATCGTGGCTCCAATAACCTCATCGCCGGGTTGCTTGGGCACAGGCACGCTTTCCCCCGTCACCATGGACTCGTCAACCGTTGACGCGCCATCGACTACCTCTCCATCAACAGGAATTTTTTCACCAGGGCGCACCAGCACCACATCCCCCAGTTGCACCTGGGCGATCGGCACCTCCACCGCTTGTCCCTGACGCATCACTCGCGCTGTCTGCGCCTGCAACCCCATCAACTGGTAGATAGCCTCGGAGGTCTGGCGTTTGGCGCGGCTTTCCAGCCATTGCCCCACCAAAATTAGCGTGATTACCACAACCGCTATTTCGTAATACACCGCTGCGGTCAATCCCTGAGTAGTGAACCATCCCGGCGCTAGAGTAATGCCCAAAGAATATCCATAGGCAGCACTCGTTCCCAAGGCAATTAAGGTGTCCATGGTGGCAACATGGCGCTGAAACGACTTCCACGCCCCGGTGTAATACGATCGCCCACACCAAAACTGCACGGGTGTCGCCAACCCCAACTGCACCCACGGGTCATGGAGCCACATAGGTATCCAGGGCACAGCCAACCCTGTCATCATCGGGAATGAGCCAATCAGCAGTAGAAGGCTAACGACCCCGCCCACCCAAATTTTGCGCTTCAATCGGGTCAGCTCCTGCAACCGCGCCGCTGCTTCGGGGTCATCCTCCCCCACATCGGGCAAGGGATAGGCAGCATACCCAGCGGCAGCAACGGCTTGGGCGATCGTCTCCAAACTCGTGCGTTGGGCATCAAATTGAATGGTTGCTTGCTCCATGCCAAAGTTGACATTGCCTCCAACCACCCCCGGCACGGCTCGAATGGCTTGCTCAATGTTGGTCGCGCAGGACGCACAACTCATGCCCTGAAGCGTGAGAATTTCAGTTTGCATTCTCCAATCCCTCTAGTTTTATGAGGATGTCTGAGATGTTTTAGCCCCACTACCTTTAAGTCAGGCTTTAAGTCAGGTTTTTTGAGTCGGGGTTAAGGCATTTCAGAAGTCCTACCAAATCTATTGTGGAGTCTCCAGCGAACTGGAGAGTCAAGGGGGTAGGAGAATTAGGGGCAACGATCGATCGCTCTCCTTCTGTCTTGGCTCGATGCTCGGCAACAGACATTGCTGTAAAAGCTCTACTTCAGGCTGGTACTTGTTATTGTTTAGAAGTAAACATTCTGGTTTTGCTCATGACATTAGCGATCGTGGCTGAACCTGTACCCTTAAAAATCTGTGATGACGGTGTTGTTCGAGTAGGTAACACTCGTGTAACCCTCGATACCATAGTGGCTGTCTTCAAACAAGGAGCAACTGCGGAAGAAATTGTTTATCGTTATTCATCGCTTCAACTTGCTGATGTGTATGCCACTGTTGCTTTCTATCTCAACCATCAGCATGAAGTTGAAACATACCTACAGCAACGACAGCAGCAAGCCCAAGAAGTTCGCAAGATGAATGAGGCAAGGTTTGATCCACAAGGGTTGCGCGACAGGCTGCTTGCTCGCAAAGCCGAACGAGAAGCATGTTGAAGTTGCTTGCCGACGAAAATTTTGACAATACCATTGTGAGAGGATTTTTACGCCGTAGAACAAATATTGATATTGTCCGAGTTCAGGATGTCGGTCTGTCAGGTGAAGACGATCCAACTATCTTGGGATGAACTGCTGAGGAAGGCAGAGTATTGCTGACTCATGATGTTGCAACCATTACACATTTTGCTTACGAACGGGTGGTGCAAGGTTTGCCTATGCCTGGAGTGATTGAGGTTGATACGGATGCACGAATTGGGCAGGTGATAGAAGATGTTCTTCTTGTAGTGGATTGTAGTTTAGAAGGCGAGATGGATGGGCAGATTCAGTATCTTCCGCTCTAGCTCAGTGCAACATAACAATTCAAATACAGCCCAAAAGACGCAGCAAACAATCGCAGGGGTACGGGTCAAGCTCAACATACCTCAGCAATCCTGCTAGATCCATTCTAATCTCTTCAGTCAACTGGAGAGTAGGTGGGTAGGATTTAGGTCAACGATCGCTCTCCTTCTACTTTCAGCCTCCTAGGTAAGGTCAGATGTTAATGGTAAAATCTGGGTTTAAGCCTCTACCTCAAAGACTATCCAGAGTATTGATGGAGAAGAATGATGCAAATTACGATCGACCTGCCGCCAGATCTTGAACAAGACCTGATCCGTCAAGCAGCGCAATCAAATGTTCCGCTTCAAACGTTGATTCTGCAAGCCCTACTCCTGATGACTCAAACACAAGGGATTCCGACCTCTCAATGGTCAGAAGTTATCTTGTCTTATGAAGGAAGTCCTGACTTCCCTGCATTTGAATCCTATCGTGACGAACTCCTAAGTTAAAATTCTCGCCAAACTCTACCTGGAAGGTGACACTGCTAAAATTTCTGGTGCAACGATCGCTCACTGATCACTCCCCCTCTACCTTGGCTCGATACTCAGCCGCAGACATCGCATCAGCCAGTTCACTGCGATCGCTGAGGCGCACCTTCAGCAGCCAGCCATCGATGTAGGGATCGATCGCTAGTTGTTCAGGGGCATCCACGATCGCGCTGTTGCGTTCCACAATTTCACCCGTTATTGGAGAATACATATCCTCCACGGCCTTAACAGATTCCACACTGCCAAAGGTTTCGCCCTTGGTGAGGGTTGCGCCCACCTCTGGCAAATCCAAGAACACAATATCGCCCAACTGATCGACAGCAAACGCACTGATCCCGATCGTGGCGATGTCTCCATCTAGGCGCACGTATTCGTGGGAATCCATATATTGCAGGTCAGCAGGATAATCTAGAGCCATGTCATCTTCCCTCAGCGATCGGTAAAGTCAAAGTCCACCCTAGATTAGACCATTTAGTGCCGATCTGATGGTTTCAATCGTCCTTTGTGCAGCTAGGCTATGGAGCGATCGGGGAAGCCGTGGGGCGGCGGTAGAAAGGTCGTTTCACAACCGTCGTAGGGTACAGCTTGCCCCGAATTTCCACCTCTAAAACTTGTCCAACCTGTGCCAAGGGTGTGGGGACATAACCCAGCGCCACAGGATAGCCCAGCGTTGGCGACAGAGTGCCGCTGGTGACCACTCCCACGGGTTCGCCTTTGTACAAAATGGGGTAGCCGTGGCGGGCGATGTTTCTGCCCTCAGACTTCAGCCCCACCAATTTGCGCTCCACACCACGCTGTTTCTGTTGCTCCAAAACCGATCGCCCCAAAAAGTCGCCCTTGTCCCAGTGAACCACCCAGCCCAAGCCAGCTTCCAAGGGTGTGGTGGTGGCATCTATATCCTGTCCATACAATCCCATTGCTGCTTCCAGGCGCAGGGTGTCCCTGGCTCCCAGACCACAGGGGACGGCTCCCGCTGCCAGGAGCGCTCGCCACAGCGCAATGCCTGCTTCCGGATACACCATCACCTCAAACCCATCTTCCCCGGTGTAACCCGTGCGGGCAATGAATCCAGGTTGCCCCATCACCGTCGCGTCTAAATGTTCAAAGGGCTGCAAAACCGTCAGGTCTTCCTGCACCATCATTTGCAACGCTTGAACCGCCTGGGCACCCTGCACCGCAATCAGCACCTTACTCAGCGATAGGTCTTGAAATTGAATCGTCCCCGTCTCCAGGTATGGCTCTAGATGGGCGCGAATCCAAGCTTTATCACGGGTACGAGTGGCAGCGTTGACAATCATCACCCCTTGCTGCTCCCCGGAATCCGTCTCACCCTGGTAGTAAAAAATCAGGTCATCCAGGATGCCAGCCTGGGCATTGAGCAGCACACTGTACTGAGCTTGTCCTGCCTGCAAACGACTGAGATCTGAGGGCACAAGGGGCTGGAGGGCGGCGATTAAGCCAACGCCACTGAATACAAATTTTCCCATGTGAGAAATGTCAAAGATGCCCACTCCCTGTCGCACAGCCTGATGCTCTTGGGTGATGCCCTTGTACTGCACAGGCATTTCCCACCCTGAGAAGGCGGTCATCCTGGCTCCCATTTCGATCGCCACGTCAAATAACGGGGTGTGCGCTAGGGTAGCCGCCGACTCTATTTCAATCTCATCAGGTAGTTTAGCCACAGATTATCGCTCTTAGAATGATTCCATTTGATGTTAGCAATACATGCTACATCCTAAGCAGATCCGAGGAGGCTGGCGAGAAGAGCTTTCTGGATGTGGAGGCGATTTTCGGCTTGATCCCAGACGTGCGATCGGGGCCCTTCCATCACGGCATTGGTAATTTCTTCGCCCCGGTGGGCGGGTAGGCAATGGAGGACGATCGCCTTTGAGTCAGCGTGGGATAGTAAATCGTCATTCACCTGATAGGGCTGGAAAATCGGCGTGCGGGTGCTGGCCATCGCTTCTTGTCCCATGCTGGCCCACACATCGGTGTAAATGACATTGGCATCCTTGACAGCGCTGGTTGCCTCAGTCGTGACTGTGATCGTGCTGCGACCGTTGGCGATCGTTTTGGCTTGGTCTACGATCGCTGCGTGGGGTTGATACTCTGGCGGCGTGGCAATTCGGATGTCCATTCCCACCAGCGCACAACCTAACAGCAGGGAGTGAGCCACATTATTTCCGTCACCTAAATAAGTCAGCGTCAGCCCTGCTAGCGATCCATACACCTCTTGAATCGTGAGCAAATCCGCTAGCACTTGACAGGGGTGGGCCAAATCGCTCAGCGCATTGATGACAGGAATGCGGGCGTAGTGGGCGAAGCTTTCTAAATCCGCTTGGGCAAAGGTGCGGATGGCAATGATGTCGAGGTAGCGCGCTAACACACGGGCTGTATCTGCTAGAGGTTCGCCGCGTCCTACCTGGGTCACGCTGGGGTTCAAGTCGATCACCTGACCGCCCAGTTGATACATGGCGACCGAAAAACTGACACGAGTTCGGGTGGATGCTTTATAGAACAGCAGTCCCAGAACTTTGTTGCAGTGCAAATTAGCTCTGCCTGCTTTCATCTCTCCAGCCAGATGTAGTAGTTCCTGAACTTCTTCAGCCGTGAGGTCTGCAAGGCTCAGAAGATCTCGTCCTTTAAATGCACCCATGCTCATGTGTAAAATTCGCGCCTATTGATCTAGCCTATTGATCTCGCAAAGCCAGGAAATTCCATGTCTATAGGATACTTACAAGTAGCAAGCACCTACTTTTATTTGTCATTACTGAGTCTATTATGCATAGGCTGACAAAAATTGTTAGTGACGATCGGATTTGTTAGAAAATTAATTCTTTGAAGTAAGTGACTGCTTCTACCAGTGCAAATCAACATGCTTTAAATGTTCCAGTCGTAAAACAACTCCCACGGTGGCTTGATGAAGAAAACCGTGGGAGAAAGAACAGGTGAGAGATGATGTTTAGAGAGATCAGGATTGCTGGGTCGATATATAACGTCGATTAAACCTCACAACCAATTCCATCTTTTTCACGATCGAACTTGTGGGGATCAGGCTGAAGCACTTTAAAGTTGGTCGCAGCAACATCCTTACAATCCAAATCGGGTTTTGGCGGAGCAATGCAAACGGTTGGATAGCTGGGATCGCATCGTTGTTTCTGGGCGTGGAGTGGTTGAGTTATAATCAACATACCCGCTATGACGATCGCTAATACTCCATACCAAAGCTGTTTCATTTCTAATACCCTCAAGTCTAATGTCCTCAGAATTTTCCTAATCTGCTTTACCTGCTGTAGTCTACTTTCTGATATTACCAGTGGGAAAACTCAGGTATGCTACCGTGATACAACAGTATAAAATTATCATGGAAGTCCACAAATTCATCTTAAAAATCCTGTTCGATATAATAAATAGTATCCAACAACTCTAATTCTTAGGTTTTTAGTTTCTCAATGTTATGAAGTCTTCTTACTTTCTTACCGAGGGTAAGGGATTGAATAGAGTCTAGCTGTCAGCCTAGACTGGCAGGTGCAATGTGGCGCTGTAAAATAGCAGTAGCAGCGATCGTGTTTTACGAGACTGGTAGTTTTAGTGTTCCCAAGCCCTAACGCTTTGTACCAGTTCAGTGGAATAAATGAAGCCAATGAGCGCCAGTCTGTCCGGCACGTAAGGGTTAGTAGGTGATCGCTGAAGTGACGGAATCATACAGGTGACAAGTTGTTGGGTTTCCTGCGTCAACCCAACCTACAAGATCAGCGATCGTACTAATTTGAAAATATTCATAATTTATATCAGGGTTTCCACTCCAGTTTCTATGCTTGAGTAAATCATCGTTAGGTTCAAAACGCTTTTTAGATTTCGGCTCTTCACAGATAATCTTCCAACTGCGTCCCCCCGATCGCTTAAGTTAGGCTAACGTTCCCCATCACCCGCCGCATACAGGCTCTGTATTATATCGATTAGCTCTCAGCGGTCGGTGTGCATGGGCGTTGTTAGCCTTCTTGTAACACCAATTAACAAGTAGCCAAGACTTTTGCTTATG
>JARCMD010000219.1 GCA_030248885.1 Leptolyngbyaceae cyanobacterium MP9P1.79
ATGGGAGAAGATGAAATGACACGACGACGAGCAGCACTTGTAGACGAAAAACAACTCGCTAGATTTGCTATTGAAGTTGGATTAGATTTCAGAATGCGATTAGGTCAAGGTGCAATCCGTGAGGGTGGTTATCAAAATCCAAATCTTCTTAGTAGCACGTTTGAAGCAGTCATTGGCGCTTACTATTTAGATAACAAGCGAGACATTGAAGCACTGCGTCCTTTAGTAGAACAACTATTTGCCTCTGTGCCTGAAGGCGTTATGGTAGTTCGCTCAAATATAGACTCCAAAAATAAGTTTCAGGAACTCGCCCAAGCAAATGGGGCAACGGCTCCTCCAAAGTATGTCACAGAAAAAATAGGTGGAGCAGATCATGCTCCAGAGTTTTTTTCTAGGGTTCACGTCGATGGCAAACTCTACGGCGAAGGTAAAGGTCGTAATAAGAAGGATGCAGAAAAACAGGCTGCTGAAGATGCTATAGCCAAGTTGAAAAAACGAGGATTGCTATGATGCAGGCGAGGGCTAACGTTCGCGCTGTATAGGAACACCCCAATATGGCCAGTTAAACTACGCTTAAATTATAGTAAGCAGATTGAGCAGAGAATCTTATGAGCATCAGTCTCACTCCCGATCAAGAACGCCTGATTCAGATCAAACTTCAGTCTGGTAAGTACCGCTCTGTAGAAGCAGTGCTTGAAATGGCTTTAAGACTGCTGGATGAGTACGATCGCGCCGATGCAGAATGGGTTGAGGAAGTTCGAACAAAAATTGACGCTGCTATTGCAGTATCAGCCCACACCCCTCCAGTCGATGGTGAGACATTTGTAAACCAAACCCTAGAGCGATTCCAGCAAGCGAATCAGGCATAAGCATGAGTCGCTACGTTATCAACGTTTTTGCCAGTTGAGACCTTAACGAAATTGCTGACTACTTTGCCGAAAATAGCCTTGAAGCAGGCGATCGCTTTTTTCGTGCTTTCAACGCTAGGTGTCAACAACTTGTTACTTTCCCCAATAGCGGCAAAAGCTATGGGACAATTCGCCCCGACCTTCGAGGATTATCATTGGCAGGTTATGTCATTTTCTACAGGATTTCGGACGATGGGATTGAAATTCTGCGGGTTGTCAGCGGTCGTCGTGACTTTCCAGCTTTTTTTGAGGAGTCCAATTGAAAGGCTCGTTGCTGCTCAGCTACGCCGTTATATAGCCGTCGCAATAATTTGCCATTGCATCAATTAGTTGCTAACTAGCACTTCGCCTTTGAGCATCCGCTGAGCCGCATCTAGCAGTGCTTCTTCTAAATATGGTTTGGTAAAGTAGCCCTTTGCGCCCAGTTGCACGGCCATTTGACGGTGGCGATCGGCTCCCCTCGACGTCAGCATGGCGATCGGGATATGGTTCAGCGTCGGGTCTTTTTGCAAACGGGAGAGCAGCTCTAGCCCATCCATTCGGGGCATCTCAATGTCACAGAAGACGATATCGCAGGGTAGCCCAGAACGCATCTTCTCCCAAGCTTCTTGGCCATCGCGGGCTTGTTCTACCCGGAAGCCGATTTTGGCAAAGGTCATTGAGAGCAGCTCTCGTACTGTAATCGAGTCGTCCACAATCAGTACCGTTGGGTCAGTCTTGACCACAGCGGGTTCAGCCGGAACTTCGTTGCCACTCTTATCCCACAACAGGCTACTGCCTTCTCGTCGGATTCGACCCAGTGATAGGTCAATTAGCTCTAGCACATCGGCAATCGGCATAATCCGCCCATCGCCCAATACGGTTGCCCCGGCAATTCCTAAGGGTTTGGGTACGGGTCCTTCGAGCTGCTTAATTACAATTTCTTGCTCACCCAATACTTGGTCTACTTGCAGAGCCATGTAGCTGCCGGCATTACTGCGCAGCACTACTACAGAAACAATATCTTCTTCCTGATTGCCGCCGTACACGCTACCTCGCCCCAGAGTACGGCCATGCTTCAGTAAGTCTGAAAGCGGCTGAAATGGCAGCAGTTGGTCGTGCCACTGAATGCAGGACTGCCCTTCCTCGTTGGTTTGAATGCGATCGCGCGGCACGTCTAACATATCTTCCACCCCGTCCATCGGGAAGGCAATGCGGGAGCGGTTGCTAATGCAGGACAGCGCCTTAGAGATGCTGAGCGTGAGCGGCAGGCGGATAGTAAAGGTGGTACCTCGACCCACCGATGAATCAATGTTGACTACCCCTCGAATCTCATTCAGGCTGGTGCGCACCACGTCCATGCCGACACCGCGTCCGGCTAGGTCATCGGCCTTATCGCGGGTGCTAAAGCCGTGGTGGAATAATAAGTCATACACATCTAACCGGGTCATCGTGCGGGCTTCTTCAGGTGTAATTAACCCCTTCTCCAGCGCTTTAACTTTCACGTAGTCAGGGTCAATTCCTGCCCCATCGTCGCTCACCGATATCACCGTCTGGTTTCCTTGATGGAAGGTGCGAACGGTGATTCGCCCCATCGCTGGCTTGCCCATCGCTGCCCGTTGTTCGGGAGACTCAATGCCGTGGGAAATCGCATTGTTGACTAAATGAGTCATTGGGTCATAAAGCTGCTCCAAAATCATCTTGTCGATTAGGGTTTCGCGCCCTTCAACAATCAGTTCGGCC
Organism: Leptolyngbyaceae cyanobacterium MP9P1.79; assembly: GCA_030248885.1. GTDB lineage: Bacteria > Cyanobacteriota > Cyanobacteriia > JARCMD01 > JARCMD01 > JARCMD01. Next base: position 2,631 of record JARCMD010000219.1, read on the forward strand.
TGCTTGCCACACCGCACAGAGATATCGCGAACGGCGCGGGGCAGGCGATCCGCCGTTTGGGCAAACGGTACCATCCGAGCATGGGTTAGCCCTTCTTGTAGCTGGGTAGTAATTTGCCGGAAGTTGCGGGTAATTTGATCGGTTTCTTCTACGACAAACTCAATGTCATCTGACGATTCGCGCACCCGGACGATCAGCTCGATCATTTCTTGAGAAAGGGTGTGGAATCCGGTGAATCGATCCATTTCCAAGGCGTCGAAGCTTGCACCTGTGGCGTGATTCCCAGAGGCGATCGCCGGACTGTTATTTGTAGAAGACGAAAGTTGGTAGCTCTTACGGTTAGAGAGCAAGGAGCTTTCTAAGAGCGATCGCTCATACAAATCGCGCATCCGCTGGCCCACGTCGCTGAGCTGTTGCACCTGATGCAGCAAATTATCTAAGAACTGGCGTAAGCGCTCCTCCGCCTGCTCCAAGCTGTTGCGATTGACCACTAATTCTCCCACCAGATTATTCAATCCATCCAGGTTCTTCACAGATACCCGCATCGTTTGATCGGCCAAGGGAGTTGGGCTGCGGCGATTGGGCCGACGGTTGGTAGCTGCACCCGAGTTGCGCCCCCCTCTCACTGTGGGTGGCCCGCCAAGGGTTTGATCAGCGTTCTCCAACAGCCGCTCTAGATCTTCAAACTCGTTTACGGGTTCAATCACAAGAGGCGAGGTCGGTTGTTCTGGCTGAAATTCATCGCCCAGCAGTGCTTCTAGGTCAGAGAAGTCATTCATCTCATCGGCAAAGTCGGACTGAGAAAAATCGGACTGAGGCACGACATCCACCTCAAAGCTCCCGTCTAGATCCAGCGCTAGGTCTAAATCGGCAAAATTCTCAAAACCAGGAGCCGCATTTCCTGA
>JARCMD010000220.1 GCA_030248885.1 Leptolyngbyaceae cyanobacterium MP9P1.79
CATCATCAACCGCGCCAACTTGGGAATGGAAGTAATGCACGAGCGCAATGCTCACAACTTCCCTCTTGACTTGGCTTCGGGTGAGTCTGCTCCTGTGGCGCTGATTGCTCCTGCTATCCACGGTTAAGTTGATTCTTGTGATTTAGCTGGTTTATCTAGCTCTGAAAAGTAAAAAAGCGCTCTCCCTACGGAGGGCGCTTTTTTATCATCTGTGTAACTATTACGGATTCTGAATCAAACTTATGCAAGAAGCTAATGAGGCAGTATGAGTTATATCTTGAAAGTTGCTACAGGATGCACAGAACCATGAGTCGTCGCAGGTCTGGATACTATACCGTACTGATTACCTATCCTGGGCAAGAAACGATCGTCTTTTCAATTCGACCCCTCACGCTAATGGTGACGATCGGGCTAGTAGTGGGTGCGATCGTAGCGATTCCCTCCTTCTACTGGTGGAATAGCCTTTCTAGGCAGAAACTCTCAACGCCCAGCCAAGTCAACTCAAGGTTCCAAAATTGAGTCCTGCTCTAAATCACGCAATTAGGTAAAGCTATGTTTCAACGTAAGCAAGTCAATTCGTTCACCTGTATTGGCACTTGTAGCGAGTTTCAAGGCGATTTGCATGTTGATGGGAATCTGCGCGTGGATGGAATTGTGCATGGCACAGTAGAGGTGAGGGGCGATATGGAGGTTTCTGCTACAGGACTGATTGAAGGAGCAGAAATCAGAGTCCGTAACTTGCTGGTGCATGGGGTCATTAAGTCGCGAGTAGTGGCTGAAGGCAAGCTCACCTTGAGTCGGACTGCCCGCTTAGAGGGAGATGTGGTCGCCCGTGCCCTTGATATTGAACCCGGTGCATTTTACCTGGGCTACATTGAAACTCGTGAGGTCAAGCCCTTACCGGGTGCTGGCGTGGTGCCTGAGCTTACAGCAAGCAAGGAAAAAACCAAAATGCCATGACAATCCTGGGGAACTGTGTCTGATTCTGGTTTAAGTGCGCTGAGCAATGACTGCATAAAAGGGATCGCCGCCCATACCCAGCATTTGCATAAAGTTAGGTAATGCAGGATGGGAAATTACTTCAGGGGTCGTAAAGCCGGGAACTGACTCGAAATAACGTTTTACCAATTCAACACGGCTGGCTTCAGAACCATCTCTCCAGATGGCGATCGCTTTTTGGTAAAACATTCGATTTGAAAAGCTGACGATCGCAATTCCCCCCGGTTTAAGAATGCGGTGAATCTCCGCAAAAACTGTTTCTGGGTATTGCAAATACTGCACTGAAACTGTGTTGAGAACCGCGTCGAAGTCTTGGTCAGCTAGCAGGAGTTTGGGATTTTGGTTCAGATTCTGCACGAAGTAATGACTGAGCCGGGCATTCTTTGCCAGTTCCTCTGCATTCAAGCCGTGACCCTCAACATGGGAAAAGGGCATCTCTTCGGGCAAGTGAGAAACCCAGCTACTCATGAGATCAAGAACGCGAGTATGGGGCTGAAGGCGACTGCTGTAGAGCTTTGTTAGTTGCTGAATGAACCCAGTATCTACATGGGTCACAAAGCGCGGGTAATCGTAGAACTGAGTATCGTCGGTGTCGTCTAGCTTGGTGCGTTGGGCAGGTTGGAGAGGCATAGGTAATTAATCAGAGCGTCCCCTCTATTTTACAAGATGAAGAAATGTTACGTAAATCCATCATGGGTTAATAATGCATCCCAATTATAAAAGGCTACATCAGTCCATGCTGACATAGCCTTTTAAACTGTTTTTTTGATGATGGCAGCTACGAACTGATGGCAGCGTGTTGACTTTTGTAGTCGTTGACAATCCGCCGAAACTCCTCGCCATCTAGGGTCTCTTGCTCTAGCAAGGTTTCCACCAAACGATCCATGACAGGACGATGTTCTCGAATCAGATCGCGAGCTTCTTGGTAACAACGGAAAACGATCGCCCGTACTTGATGGTCGATTTGAGTTGCCACTTCTTCGGAATACTCTGTAGAGCGCATTCCCATGTCGCGCCCCAAAAACACCTCGTTACTGGGGCCCTCCAAGGCAAAAGGTCCGAGATCCGACATGCCATAACGGGTGACCATCTCACGGGCGTAATTAGCTACAGCCCGAATATCCCCAGAGGCTCCCTTTGTCACTTCATCGTGACCAAAAACTTCCTCTTCCGCTGCTCTGCCACCCAAATACATCGTAATCAGGGCAGTCAGCCAGGCCCGACTGTAAAGGCCATCGTCGATCGTCTCTTCATTAGGGACAGGTTTGGCAAAACCACCAATCCCTCCAGAACGAGGAATAATCGTTACCTTATCGAGGGGGTCAGCGTGTTTGAGCAACGTCATTAGCAAGGCATGACCGACTTCGTGGTAAGCAATCAAGCGTTTTTTCTTGCTATCTAGCAACGGAGTCAGGGTCAATCCCAAAGTGACGCGATCGATCGCATCGTCAATTTCTAGAGTTGTGACTGCATCCTTGCGCCGTCTAGCGGTAAGAATTGCGGCCTCATTCAACAGGTTCGCCAAATCTGCCCCCGAAAATCCGGGAGTCCGTCGGGCAACCTCCTCTAGGGAGACATCGGGAGCCAACTTCTTATTGCGAGCATGAACTTGCAAAATGCCTGAACGCCCTTTAAAGCTGGGTAAATCTACCGTGATTTGGCGATCGAAACGACCAGGACGCAGCAGAGCCGAATCCAACACATCAGGGCGGTTGGTTGCTGCAATGATGATGGTGCCCGTGTTGCCCTCAAACCCATCCATCTCGGTGAGCAGTTGGTTTAAGGTCTGTTCACGCTCATCATTACCACCGCCAATGCCCGCTCCCCGCTGCCGTCCCACCGCATCAATCTCATCAATGAAGATGATGCAGGGGGCGTTCTCCTTGGCTTTTTTGAACAAGTCTCGCACCCGAGAAGCCCCAACGCCCACAAACATTTCCACAAACTCAGAACCGGAGATGCTGAAGAAGGGCACTCCCGCTTCTCCGGCGATCGCTTTTGCCAACAAGGTTTTTCCGGTGCCGGGTTGTCCGACGAGGAGAACCCCTTTGGGAATTTTGGCTCCCACGGCAGTGAAGCGTTCAGGTTTTTTCAGAAAGGTAATGACTTCTTGCAGTTCTTCCTTGGCTTCTTCGATGCCTGCGACATCATCGAACAGCACGCCTGTTTTGGCTTCCATTTGAAAGCGGGCTTTGGATTTACCAAAGTTCATGGCCTGTCCGGGGCCGCTGGCTGAGCGACGCAGAATCATCATCAACGCAGTGATGACCAAAATGATAACCAACAGGTTGATCACAACTCCCATCAAAATGCTGTTGTCTACCGAAGGCTGCACTTCGTAGTCAACCTTGTTCTCATTCAGTTTGGAAATTAGTTCTGAATTTTTGTCTTGCTCAAACAAGGTCACTTCTTGCGTATCGCTTTCTGGCTGTCCTTTGAGCTGTACCTTAGCGACGTGTTTGGTGGGGTCAATCACAACCTTTGTCACCTCGCCAGCATCAATCTTTTTCAGAAACTTGCTGTAGCTGAGGGGATCTTGCCCCACTTTAGCAAGCACTGGTGAGATTAATAGCCCCTGTAGCAAGACCCAACTTGCTGTAATAGCGCCAGCATTGACTATGCGTCGCCATCGGGGAGATTGGCGCTGCTTTTGGATTTGCTGTTTGGTTGATGAATTGATTTGAGGAAGATCCATACTCACGTTGCCTTTTGTCAGTTATCAATATTTCGGTTATCAATACTTCGGTTATCAATGGCTCAATTGTCAGTAACTTCGGTTGTCAACTCTTACCGTTACAACAATTCATTGATTTTTTCCGTTCACTATCTCTAGTGTAACTCTCCTACTTTCAGTCTTAGAGACCTAGCTCAAAAAACTAATCCTCGGATTCGGATCTGTTATTTGGCAATGACAAATAGCAATAGTTCGGACATATTGCGATAGCTAGCCCTCATCCCCCAACCCCTTCTCCCAAAACGGGAGAAGGGG
>JARCMD010000221.1 GCA_030248885.1 Leptolyngbyaceae cyanobacterium MP9P1.79
CCTCATTCTTTCGTTCTACTTCGCGTTATGCCTAATCTAAACCAAACGAGATAGTAGGCTTTTCAAGGTTATTACTTTTCCAATGAATCAGCCCTGCCCCAATTCTGGGGGGTTCTGAGATCGAAGTCCCCCAGAATTGGGGGATCTAGGGGGCGAGTGCAAGGTCTAGGACATTTATCAGACATTCTCCAAGCTTTTTAAGAGATGTTGGTAATGACAAGCTCCCAGGTGGGGAGAGGGATTTAGGGTGAGGGTTGCAAAAGTGAGATGCTCCCCTCCGCGAACGCCCTTCCGGTGCCTGGTATAAACTTTTCTAGCAATCTCCTAACCTGTCACCCCATAGATAAAGGGCGAAGCATTCGGTAGATAATCCTTGGTAAATTCAGAGAATTATTACCGAATGCTTCGCCCCTACAAACTTCTAGGCTGATGTAAATATTGGGCACTTACAACGCGGTCATTACCTTGAGTAGTTCAGGGGAAAGATCGATGTTGCCTAGAGATTTTGATTGGAAAAGAATGCCTGCCAAAAAGTAGATATTTTCAGAAAAGAACGCTTTTTGCTGGTGTTGTAAATCTAGAATGCAATTTCTGACTTTGGGTTCGGAACTGTAGTAACCAAACTTCAAGGGAAGCACCATGAAATCGGCAACAACATAGTCGTGAGCTAGGGCAAATTCGATCGTTTCCACAGGATTGGAATAGCTGGAAACCATCAGCATGACACGATCGTAGTTCAAGGTTAGCAATCGTTTTGTAAGCGTGGCACCATCCGTCCCGCCATGCAACAGGGGCATACAAATATCAGAATCAGGTGCGGGCAAGTAGGGCGGGTTTGCAATCAGATAGTCGGCTTGAAATCTCACTCCATCAAACAAGGATTGATTGTGGATCACATAATGTTGCTGCAACCCCTTTTGCTCAATCCGAAGACAAGCCACATCACAGGCTGAACGATTCACCTCATAGCCATGCACAGTTCCAGTAAAATTGGTTCTCCGTAGGGAGTTGATAACAGGGCTACCGTCACCTGTGCCAAACTCAACAATGGATGCGGGATTTGCACACCGATCGAAAACAAATAGCTCCAAACAACGGGAGTAAAAGTGAGATTCTTCAGGGCAAAAGAAGACTTCATCGGGTGAGTAGAACTGGGTGGAGCGTTCTAGATCCAGCCGCTTTGATTCGGTCAAGGGTGCCGCAGATGGGTGGAAAGCGATCGGCTCTGCTTCTAATAGTATTTCTTTCAATGTACGAACCTCAATGTTTACTAAATTGCAGTGAACTTGACTAAAAGAGACGTTGATAAACGCAGCAAAACTTGTTAGCAGCCATCGCTCTACTATGGGGATTTCTAATGTCGAATTATTGATGACTACGATCGACTGGTGCAGGCTGGCAGCAGTAAGTGAGCAGCACTCAAAACTCAAAACTCAAAACTCAAAACAATCTACCTAACAGGCCATAAACTTCTGCCAAGCTGCATTAGCCCATCGATCGCTCTACATTTTGAATCGATCGCACCACCGCCAAACCTGCCCGATCGCCCAGCCACTTCTCCTGGTCGTAGCCCAAAAGCAACTCCCATGCATCCTCTGGGTAACGCTCGACTAAGGGCAACGCCACGTCATCTAGCATCCACTGTCCATGCCGCTCATCTTCTTTGATGTGTAGTTCCCAGTAGCCCATCGCTGCGGTTGAAAGTCCCAAGCGTTGAGCCGCGTTCAAGTAATCGCGATACATGCCTGGGCCAGCCACTTCAAAGTAGGTTAACCCGCCGCAATAGCGGAGAAAATGACGCTTACATTCAGTCAATAAAAAATTGTGATTAATGGATGCCAAGACTTCCCAAGGCACCAAATCAAAATAGGCTTCTGGCTCTGTAGACAATCCCAAATCAGCCATCATTTGAGCAAAGAAAGTGGAATGTTTACGATGCGATCGACCGCCACCATACTCCTCAATTAAGACGCGAGTCAACATGCAATGAACTTCATTACTTGCGCCTCCCAAAATCCGCGAAAGGCGGCTGGCTTCCACCAATCCGTCCAAGGATGCGATCGACAACAAGTGTTTATATCCGGCAACGGTCATCCGTTCTCGCATGAATCGACTGCCTTCTGAAAGCGAAGGATTGAGGTCAGCCGCAACGCGATCGATCAGCGCTTGCTTAACATCAACTCCTTGTAATTTAGTCAAATCAATTTGAGCTAATTCCCATTGTTGCCAAGCGGTTTCAATCTGGTCGCGCACCTGTTGCAGATAGGGCGATCGTTCGTTCGTATAATTTCGTAGATCGTCATACCAAAAAAACTTCAGCCGATTAATGCGATAGAGAATCCGCTGCAAAAATAAGTGCGCTTTATCATCCCTATTGTCACCATAAGCTGCGTCTAGAGCATCGGTTAGAGTCGATTCAAAGAATTGAACTACAGTTGGACGACTCCTAATTTCCTGGTCTAGATGATCCAGTTCAATCAGTCGTGTAAACTGTTGTTCTGCTTGCTCATAGCTCAAAAAAGAGGAAGAATTCACTACTGAACGTTCTAAAACATCAGGTGTCAAATTAATTAAGGTAGTAGCTTGCATGAATATTAGGGGTATGACGCTATTTCTCGTTTACGTTATTTCTAAAACTTGAGAATCCAAAAACCTATTTGAAAAAGGCTGAAGACCTCGCACTCGCCCTCTAAATTCCCCAATTCAAATATAGTCCAAATTCCATGTTTGGTGTCTTCAGTTACATTTAATTTAAGCAATTGACAGTACGTTTCCATCCATCCCTAGATGGACTCAAGCTGCCTGCAAAATCTATCTATCAATGGGTCTTTTGTCGAAAAAAAACCATTAGTTATAGACACCCGATCGGAACTACCCCAGGCTGGCAGCAGTAAGTGAGCAGCACTCAAAACTCAAAACTCAAAACTTAAAAAAGCTGCACTACTCAGCTTCCACGATCGCTTCCTCAGGTTGAGAGCCAAAGTACAACCGATAGATCTCACATCTAGGGATTGCCCGGTTGCCATTTAACTTCACTAACCCCATACCTTTGAGGCGGTGGGCGATCGTTGCCTCCAATTCCACCCCATCTGCCGATCGCACAACCTGCCTAAAGGCCACCCCCAACTCTGGATAGTGCTGCAACAGCCTCCCATAGCGGTGTAAAAAATCGCTGTAGATCCCAGACTGGGTTGGAGCTTCCGCTAGTAACTGGTTTAGCGAGACCAACCGCCGCTGCAACCAGTAGAACGACAACTGCACCAGGTAAGGATGTCCTCCGACCAACGTGTGCAAGGACTCTAGGGCTAACTGTGCGATCCCGGCATCCTTGAGCGAATGCCGTTGGGCTAAGTCTGCCGTTTGTTCCAGGGTGAATTCTGGCGGATGCAGCAGTAGCCCCACATTGAAGGGCGACTGGTTTTCTTGCAAGGGAATGTGAACTTCAGTGCGGTGAACCACCACCAAGCGCAGTTTTTGCCAGATTCCTGATTCTGCGGCTTCTTCATGCCAGCTTCGCAACAAGGAGAGAAAGTCGTGGGCTAGGTTGGGGGAATCAAAGATGCGATTGACTTCATCCAGTGCCAGCACGATCGGGGTGTCAAATTGCCTCAGCACATAATCCTGAAAGTAGAGGGTACAACTCACCTTATGACCCACTTCGTCATTCCAATAGTCATCGAGCCTGGGTTGCAGGCTTAATTGTTGGCTGACATTGAGGCAAAACCAGCGCAAAAATCGATTCAAATTGGCAAGGGTGGAGCGATCGGCTCGTTGGAGACTTAACCGAATGGGGATTAGCCCAATCTCGCTTCCATGGGACAGAATCCGATAGGTGAGGGAGGTTTTGCCCATTTGTCGCGGGGCTTCAATGCGGATCAGGCTCCCTGGTCGGCTGATTTCCGCATAGGCTTGCTCCTCTAGAGGGGGACGATCGATATACAGGTTGGATCTGAGGGGAATTGACCCGGTTGGAAATCTGAGGGGATCAGCCGTAGGCAACAACAGGGGCTGGTTCGTGGTTCTGGAATGAGTCTTGGACGCATAATTTGCCAAAACTAGCTTCACATTCTTTTTCGTGACCCGCTCTCCCAATATTTCAGAGAACGCATTCCACAATTGCGCCCCCACTTCCTTGATGTAGTCAACGTCATACCCGGCTTCTATGGCAATTTCACGATAAATCTTTCCAGCCCATGCTTGCAGAAATACTACCTCCTGGATATAGTTGAGACGTTTTGGCTCCAGGATTGTATTGACGACTTTCAGTGCTTCATCGGCTGTCATGGGGGATTAGAGTAACGCACAGCAGGTGAGTCTTGGGGATAGAAAAACTGCATTCTCTACTATATGCATGAACCTTCCCTGTGCTGCGGACTGCGGGTCTTATCCCTACTTTTCCCACCTTTGGCGGTTTTTGAGGCGTAAATTTACTTACTTCATTCAGCCCATTTGTAGCAATAGATTCATGATAGATTCATGTCTTTTGCAGGACTCCAAGTTATTATTAAGGAAGTTAGATTAATCATTCTTCATCATTTAACTCGGTCTTAATAGGTTTGAGTTTCGATTTGATCAAGGTATGTGGTTCGATCGCCATAATAGTCCCTTCTAAAAAAAATTATGGGTACACCTCTACTGATCAGCGACAAGATGGTGTCGTTTTTTAAATTCTGGGCAGATGGAGAGGTTCAACAGGGCATGAGGTGCGGCAAAGAACTCTTTCAGTATTGCCAGAGTGCCGATCGCTCCCAGCGCCAACAGGCCTATACGATCGCCTGCACCCTTGCTGAAGCCGGAGCCACGGTTGTGATTACTACCTGTGGCTCTCACTACAAAATTTGGCGGAGTTTAAGGACACCTGAGGCTGAAGTGATCCCGTTCCCGTCCTACCCAAAACAGACCCGCGAAAAAGCTCTACTGGAGCAAGCCTGAAATCTCCCTAAAGCTTAGGAGATTTCCAGAAAAGGTTATACCAGGCACTGGAAGGACGTTCGCGTAGCGTGTGCTTTGCACTTAGCATCCGGGCAATGACTTTCTGGTTGATTCAAGGACTTGTCTGCCGGATGCTTCGCTCCTACAGGGGTAACATCTTTCTCAGAAATCTCCTTGGAGATCGGACGATCGTCTATCAACTCTGATCGAATCTTAGCAAAAAAATATCTTTGACTATTTAATTGGTTTATACCTGTGAAAATTACCCACTTTTCTCACGATCTCTCTGGGTAATAACGTGCTTCAATAAACAATTCCTAGAAGACTTTCCTGAAGTGATGCGGAGAAATTGATGTAAGTTGTAATCTCTCTAAATACGAAAAAATCTATTTAGAATGGATTATAGCTTGAGACAGCGTTAGGGAGCGGGATCTGAATCAGGTACGAGGGGTTCATTAGCATCTTTCCCGTGACTCACTTCAGAGTTGGGGATACTACTACTATGATTGCTAAATCTTTAAGCCACTCGATCGCCCACACCCTTAGCAAAAGTTGCTTACTAACATTTTCGGTTGTCTTTGCCCTTGCCTTACTCTTCATTGCTGAGGAGTATGTGGGTATCGTAGCTACTTTGCTGGGAGCCATGACGCTGATCATTGGGTCTTTAATCTGGATTGCCCAGCAGCTAATCCAGGCGTGGCAAGCGAGGCAAGCACTCAGAAAATCTGAAGAACGGCTGGCGAAAGTTTTCCGGGCTAGCCCCGATGCGATCGTGGTTGCGACCATGGCGGAGGGACGCTTCCTGGAGGTGAATGATAGCTTCCTCAGGCTTTCGGGCTACTCCCGTGAGGAAGTCATTGGCCGCACTGCCCTAGAGCTAAATATTTGGAGTAATTTGGCAGATCGCGGGAAACTTCGCACGCTGTTGCAGACTGAAGGCCGGGTTTGTAATCTCAAGGTGGATTGTTGCCCAAAGTCGGGGGAAGTGCGATCGGTGATTCTGTCTGCGGAAATCATTGAAGGAGAGGAGCCGCCTTGTTTCCTGACTGTGGCGCGGGATGTCACAGAGCAAGAACGGCAGCAACAGTCTCTCCAGCGCAGTGAGGCAAATTTGTCTGCTGCCCAGCGGGTGTCCCATGTGGGCAGTTGGGAGCTGGATGTTGAGACACAAGCGTTCACCGGGTCGGATGAACAATTTCAGATTTATGGGTTTGACCCAGCGTTGCCAGAGCCGACTTACGCGGAATTGCGCCAATCAATTTATGCGGCAGATAGAGCCATGTGGCACGAGACGGTCAAGCAGGTCATGACTCAGGGAATTCCCTATGAAATGGACGTTCGCATTCTCAGACCGGATGGCTCAATGCGCTATGTTGAATGTCGAGCCGAGGCAGTCTTTGGTGAGCCGGGGCCCGATGGCACAAGACCCGTTGTGAAAGTCCTTGGGACGACGTTGGATATCACGGAGCGCAAGCAGCTTGAGCAGTTGCTCCGATCGCAGTCCCAGGTAGAGCAAGCGCTTAACCAAGTGGTACAAGCCATTCGCCATTCATTGGATTTATCGACTATTTTCTCGACGACTGCCGCCGAAGTTAGCACCTTGTTGGATGTCGATCGGGTGAATATTGTGCAGTATCTCCCGGAGGAACAGGGCTGGTTATGTGTGGCGGAGTATTGTCAGGTGGCGGATATTCCCAGTCGCTTAGGAGGAACAATTCCCGATCGCGATAACGATATTGCCGCACAATTGAAGCGATTCCAGGTGGTGCAAGTTGATAACTGTACCCATGGACATCATGTCATCTCTGACGCAGCGATTGCCTTCCCTGGCGCATCTCTCCTGATTCCACTCCAGATCAATACCCGATGTTGGGGAAGCCTCACGCTGTTAAAGCGGCAGCGCCCCTATAATTGGCAAGCATCGGAAATCCAACTCGGTCGCAGGGTCGCTGATCAGTTGTCGATCGCGATTCAACAATCAGAACTCTATCAGCAGGTGCAGCACCTGAATACCAGTTTGGAAACGCAGGTGCAGGAGAGAACCTGGCAGTTGCAGCGATCGTTGAGCTTTGAAGCATTGCTGAAACGCATTACAGATAAGGTGCGGGATAGCATTGATGAGAGCCAGATTCTTCAGGCTGTGGTGCAGGAGTTGGCAGTTGGGCTGGAGGTGGACTGTTGCGATGTGGCGCTGTATGACTTGGAGCAGAGAACCGGGACAATTTGCTATGAGTATACATACTCTACTATTACCCCAATTAAAGGTTCGGTGGCAAGGCTAGATGAGATTCCTGATATTCTTGTCCAAATGATGCAGGGACAGCATGTACAGTTTTGTCCCGTTACCCAGCCGGCTAATTTCCGCCGCATCATTCAGAACTACGCTGTTTTAAGCTGTCCCCTGATCAATGAAACAGGGGTATTTGGTGATATATGGCTATATAGACCCCATCAGTTCTGCTTCAGTGATCTGGAAATTCGATTGGTGGAACAAGTTGCTAACCAGTGTTCGATCGCCCTCCGCCAATCTCAGCTTTATCAAGCTGCCCAAAAGCAAGTTGAAGCGCTGGAACGGCTAAATTACCTTAAAGATGATTTCCTCAGTACCATTTCCCACGAACTACGCACACCCATCTCCAATATTAAAATGGCCACTCAATTGCTAGAAGAGGCTTTGTTGAGGCAAGAGGACAGAACCAAGTTGGAAGCTACGTTTGAGGGAAACGATTCCAGTCAGCCCCGTTCCCTGAATCAATTAACCTCATCCTCAGAGAAGGTGGGGCAGTATTTGCAAATCCTGAAAGATGAGTGCCGCCAGGAAATCAACCTTATTAATGATCTGTTGGATATCACTCGCTTAGAGGCTGAAACAGAACCTCTGAGTGTCGTTACAGTGGAAATGCGTAATTGGATACTGCAAATCTTGGAGTCGTTTGAAGAACGATCGCAGGCACAGCAGCAGGAGTTGCAGATCGATATCCCTGATACATTACCTGCCCTGACCACTGACCTACTTAGTCTGCAACGAGTTTTGATGGAACTGTTGGACAATGCCTGTAAGTATACTCCCGCAGGCGAGACGATTAGAGTGCAGGTGCAGGTAACTCAAAATAGTGATACTCAATTCAAGGAAATGGTCTATGACTTGGTGGTCTATGTTACCAGCACAGGAGTCCAGATTCCTGAAGCAGAACGTGACCGGATTTTTGACAAGTTCTACCGCATTCCTAATGATGATCCTTGGAAGTACAGGGGAACAGGTTTAGGGCTGGCGCTGGTGAAGAAACTGGTAAAACGGTTGGCAGGAACTATTCAGGTGGAGATCGCCGATCGTCAGATCACATTTATTCTGCAAGTTCCGCTGCAACCCATGTGTTTCATTGACCTGTAGTTGAAAGGTCTGTAGCGATCGGATTTGAACGATTGATGCGCTTCTATATAGATTTAGAACAACTCATCGATCGGTTGCGTTAGAGGTTGTTTGAAAAGGTATAGATTGTCGCCCGAACCGCCCCCATACCCCCCAATTCTGGGGGACTTTGATCCTAAAATTGGGATCTTAGGAGATTGCTAGAAAAGGTGATACTGGGCACCGGAAGGGCGTTCGCGGAGCGTGTGCTTTGCACTTAGCATCCGGGCAATGACCTTGTGGTCAATTCAAGGCTCTGTCTGCCGGATGCTTCGCCCCTACAGGGGTAACATCTTTCTCAGAAATCTCAGCACCTTTAAAACATCCTCTTAGACGGGTGGTAACAGTTCTTGTACTTGAATGCTGAGCGCAGGGAATTGGAGAGGCGAGATTGTGGCATCAGCAGCAAGCACGACAATACTCTGATATCCCTCAGAATTGGGTTCCCGAAAGATGTGGAGTTGGCGCTGCTTCAGGTTTAACACCCAGTAGTCCGCAATGGCAGACTGGGCAGAGTCTTGAGCCTTCAAACCACAATCAATTTTGAGGGTGATATCAGCAATTTCAATCAGCCAATAGACCTCGGAAGGCGAGGGATGATGATCGACGTAGCGTAGCTCATCTGGCATCACAACTGAGATATCTGGCTCTGGTTCTGAGTAATTGCTGAGTCGAATCGGCAGTTGCACTCGCACTAAAACTTGGTGGTTTAAGCGATCGTCAATCACTCTGCGGCTCAATGTAATCGCTAGGGCATGGGGAATTCCTTGGGGACTCATTTTTCTGATAATCTGCCCTGCTACTAATTCCACCCGATCGTCAGCACTCAAGATACCGGTCTCAGCCATGCGGTAATAGTCTGCAACTGTCCAAAGACGCAGGGGGGAGTCAGTCAGTTGTGTGTTTATCCCTGGCTCTGTCGTTTGCATTGTCTTGCTCTTACTTGCTCTCAAGGATCTAGCAGTTTGAGGTGAGCGACTGATTAAATCTCATCTCCCTAAAGCATAACAGGTCATGCTTGGAGATAGGCTCGCCACCCACCATAATTGGAAATATCCAGGGCATCCCCGATCGCATACCCCTCACAGATAAAGCCTTTCACCAACTCACCCGTATCCAATAGCAAGGTGCCAATCCCCAAAGGCGGAGGAATCTCTGCCATAAAGGAACCCAGGTGTGTCAGAGGTATATTCCACACCTCCACTTCAATTCTATATCCCGTTTCATTGCCCCCCAGCCGGATTAACCCTGGCTTCGGAGGAGTTATTCCCGCCAAGGCATATAACTTGTAGATGGGAGCCGTATGAGTTGCAGCGACGAGCGTTGCCCCGCGACTGGTTAGCTGGTGGTTGAGCGGTTGTCCTGTCAGGTGGGCACCGACAACCGCGAGTTTAATCGATTCAGGTAAAGTATTAGGTGTGGCAGTATCTATGTTTACAGTCATGGATTTACAGTCATGATTTACAGTCATGGGTTTATACAATAATTCGGACATTTTGCGATCGCCAGCCCTCATCCCCCAACCCCTTCTCCC
>JARCMD010000222.1 GCA_030248885.1 Leptolyngbyaceae cyanobacterium MP9P1.79
AGGCGGGCTGAACAGGAAACCAGGCGGGCTGAGCAAGAAGCTAGGCGAGCCGATCGCTTAGCAGAGCGATTACGAGAACTGGGACTTGATCCTGATGAGTTATAGCTACAGTTCTCTCAAAAATTCTTTAGTAGATGAGAACCACCGCTAATTACCAGTGCATCAGAGAGTTATTCCACAAAATGTAACGAATTCTGAATCAAAAGGGAGATGTGATCCCCGCGTTTTGTTACTCTAATGCGATATCAAAAAATACAGGATTAACAAATCTAAAATCACAAACAGGAGTTTAACGATGCCCTACACCAAGGAAGATGGCGGACGACTAAATAATTTCGCATCAGAACCAAAAGTTTATAAAGCTGAGCCTCCCACCAAAGGGCAGAAATTATTTTATTTGATAGCAGGAATCGGGGCGATCGTCCTCGTTGCGGGTCTAATTTACGTCACCGTTCTTGTGTCAAACCCTACGTGATCTAGCTGCAAACCCATTTTTCCTTTCCAAATAACCTTCTGGCTCAAATCAGATTCCCTGGTGTAAACGTTGCACTGAAGAAGTTGTAGCGACAGCCCTCATTTGTTATCCCAGGGAATCATATTTATACGTTATATAACGATAAAGTGTTGGAAACATTTTTCAGAGCAACTGTCTTTGCTAGGCTAAGGCAGTTGCTCTACTATGCGAGTTAGAAAGTCTGCATTTCCCGCCAAAGCTTTGGAGCGAGTCAAGCTTTGTGTGCTAGAAAATAGAGTGTTTACTTTGATTTATAAGCAAAGGGCGATCGTATTCCTGTCCTAATATATGGCTCTCCTAGGTATTGGGTGATAAGCAAAGATTATGTCAAGCCTGACAAGGGTTTCAGCTTTCGGAAAAGAGACAAAGTGTGCCCTGTTATACGGTTTTAACCGCAAACCCAGAAGAGCCTTCCTGTTCTAATATATTTGGGCTGTCCTTGTCAGGACTGAGCTTGGTAAGTAGCATAATAATAGTGTAGAGATCTGATACACCGGGCGTTGGAGTTTTGTGCGGTACATCAACCGATAACCCTCTAATTGCAATCCTTTGTGGCTCTCTTCTTGGAAATGGGTACTTTAGTTAAAAGCGAAGCAGTCTGTGAATACACAAGTATTTTGTGGATACACAGGTATTTACGGATGCTTTAGCCAGAATCACGCTGGCTTTAACAATTCTTTAAAAAGCTTCCCGCAACACTGACGCTGCATTTCGCTGTGATAAGCCAGATAATTTGAGTCAGGATAGCAATATTCTGTTGAGCACCTTGGTGATCCCTGTTGGAGCGAGCGACGCTGAATGAGCTACTGCTTAAATCCGGTCTGTCCTAATCCTGAAAACTTGACCCATACTGAATTGTGTCAAGCTTGCGGCGCAAAGTTGCTCTTACGCGACCGCTATCGGGTCACTCAGTCTTTAGGACAAGGTGGATTTGGAGCCACATTCCTGGCTCAGGACGAGTCCCTGCCGGGGCAGCCTCACTGTGTGATCAAACAACTACGCCCGACTTCCAGCGCCCAAAACGTACTCCAGATGGCGCGGGATCTATTTGGGCGGGAGGCCAAGACCCTAGGCAGAATTGGTAACCATCCCCAAGTTCCTCGGCTCCTAGACTACTTTGAAGTTAATCAAGAGTTCTATTTAGTTCAAGAATATGTTAGCGGTCTGACCTTGCAGCAAGAGGTGCGGCGGGATGGGCCGTTGAGCGAAGCGGGAGCGAAGCAATTTCTCAGCGAAATTCTGCCGATATTGCAATATATTCATAGCCAGCAGGTGATCCACCGCGACATCAAGCCCGCTAATATTATTCGCCGGAGCCAGGATGCCAAGCTGGTGCTGATTGACTTTGGTGCCGTGAAGGATCAGGTGAGCCAAAGTGCCATGAATGCTTCGGATCAAACTGCATTAACGGCCTATGCGATCGGAACCCCAGGCTATGCCCCCCCAGAGCAAATGGCGATGCGCCCTGTATATGCAAGCGATCTCTATGCCTTGGGGATTACGTGTATTTATTTACTCACAGGTAAAGCTCCCAAGGAAATGGATTATGATCCCGCGACGGGAGAGCTACTTTGGCAAAAATATGTCCACGCCAGCGATCACTTCATCAGCGTGTTGAAGAAAATGCTGGAAGTTTCGGTTCGTCATCGCTATCAGTCTGCCGGAGAACTGCTGCGGGCCCTTGACCTGGAACCTTACCTGGACAGCTTAGCGAGGGGGATGTCAGCCCAACCCTCCCGCAGTCCTACGGCGGGACGAGATGGCGGCGGTGACTACAGCAGTGGCGGATCTGTGTCACCCGCAGCCCGTGCCGCCCAAGCGATTCGGTCTCGCAACAAACCGGATACGAGTAGCAACACAGGAATGCAAGCAGGGATGGCCCGGAGTCGGGCAGCCGCCAAGCCTGTTGCCCCGGTCACTGGTGGGCGTACCCGTACCCAGCAAGGAGCTTCGGGGGGAATGGAGAAGCCCAAGTTGCCAGCTAAGCTAGATGCGAATGGACTGCAAGCTGCCTATGCTGCGGGCCGGCGAGATTTTGCCTCCCATGACTTTAGTGGCCTAAATTTCCCGAAGGTGACGCTTGCTGGGGCGAGTCTGAATCAAGCCAAGTTGCCGAAAGCTAACTTGCAAGGCGCAAATTTGTTTAATGTTGACTTTGGTCGGGCTAGTCTCAGTGGCGCGAACCTCCGGGATGCCAATATGGGCAAGGCCTATCTCAGCTATGCTGACTTGCAAGGCGCGGATTTGCGGGGAGCAGATTTGACCAATGCTTATCTGTCCAATGCTAATCTCCGGGGTGCTAACCTCTGTGGGGCTAATTTAACGGGGGCCAAGGTAACGGAAGAACAATTATCCTTAGCCCGCACTAATTGGGGTACGATTCGTCCGAGTGGCAAGAAAGGATTGTGGTAATGACTTCTTGAGTCTGGACGCACCA
This sequence comes from Leptolyngbyaceae cyanobacterium MP9P1.79, assembly GCA_030248885.1. Lineage (GTDB taxonomy): Bacteria > Cyanobacteriota > Cyanobacteriia > JARCMD01 > JARCMD01 > JARCMD01. The sequence goes on from JARCMD010000222.1 coordinate 2,952, forward strand.
TGCAAGGTCGGCTAATTGTGTTTGAAGGGGTGGAGGGCGTTGGCAAAACGACTCAGTTGCAGCGCGTCCATGGTTGGCTGTTAGCGGGAAAGTGGTTTGGACAGACTGGGGAGATGCCCTCAGTGGTGGTGACACGGGAGCCGGGGGGAACGCAATTGGGGTTGGGGGTACGGCAACTGTTGCTGGAGCAGCGTGGGCAAGAACTCATTCAGGCTAAAAGTGAGTTGTTGCTGTATGCAGCCGATCGCGCCCAGCATGTGGAAACTGTGCTGAAACCCACGTTGTCCAAGGGAGCGATCGTTCTCTGCGATCGGTTCACTGACTCGACGATCGCCTACCAAGGCTATGGACGGGGATTGGAGATGTCCTTAATTGAGCAGCTAAATCAAATTGCCACAGGAGGGTTGACCAGTGACCTAACGCTGTGGCTGGACTTGGACGCAGAGATTGGCTTGGAGCGGGTTCGACAACGGGGAGGGAGCGATCGGATAGAACAGTCCGATCTAGACTTCCACCTGCGAGTGCAAGCGGGGTTTTTGCATTTGCATCAACGGTACCCCGATCGTATTGTGCGTATTGATGCCAACCGGGATGAAGCGGCTGTCACTCACTCAATTCAACATATATTGATGCAGTACCTCGATCGGTGGTATGGGTCTGCCCTAAATTAGGATAATTGTGCTGACTCAGCAACCACGAGTCCTGGCATGAGAACAGTGTCGATGACATGGATCACTCCGTTATCGGTGAGGATATCGGTTTGGGTCACCTTGGCATCGTTGATTTTGATGCCGCCATCAGCGCGTTCGATCCCCACCACCGAACCTTCCACGGTTGGGGCTTCATCAATTTCGGCTAAGTCATCCGATCGCACATCCCCAAAGAAAACGTGATAGGCCACAATTCGCTTTAACGTCGGGATATCCTTTTGTAAACCCTCCAGAGTTCCAGGCGGCAATTTGGCGAAAGCTTCATCGGTTGGAGCTAACACCGTATAG
>JARCMD010000223.1 GCA_030248885.1 Leptolyngbyaceae cyanobacterium MP9P1.79
AAGTTGCCCAGACTCTCGATCGCAACTCAGTGCGATTTTTACAGCAGGAACATTTCGCTGACCTGACGACAGGAGAAGATAAAATTGTTGACCTCTTGGTAGAAGTGAAACAAGCTGGCGAAGACATCGGCTTCATCGTGCATATCGAAGCTCAAGCCTCCCCAGAAACCAACTTCCCCCGTCGTATCTTCTTCTACTTTGCTCGACTCCATCAGAAATTCCTCCAACGCATCTATCCCATTGTCGTCTTCTCCTTTGATGAACCGTACCGAGAAGAAGCCAATGTCTACACGGTCGAGTTTCCGAATCGGAAAGTGCTGGAATTTAGCTTTGAGTCCATTCAACTGAATCGCTTGAATTGGCGAGATTTTCTGCAACAGCGCAACCCAGTTGCGGCAGCCTTGATGGCGAAGATGCGAATTGCCCCAGCCGATCGCCCCAAGGTGAAAGCCGAGTGTCTGCGATTGCTGGCAACCCTGAAACTGAACCCAGCGCGAACCCGATTGATTTCAGGCTTTGTGGATACCTACTTACAATTAAATGCTGAGGAGAGTCAAGTGTTTGAGAATGAACTCGGTAGAATAGAAACAACTGAGCGAGAGGGCGTTATGGAGATTGTCACTAGTTGGATGAGAGAAGGCATAGAGCAGGGAATTGAGCAGGGAATTGAGCAGGGAATTGAGCAGGGAATTGAGCAGGGCGAACGATCGCTCATTCTCCGTCAGCTTAATCGTCGAGTAGGACAAATCTCCAACTCCATACGAGCGCAAATAGATTTACTATCTGTGCAGCAATTAGAAGCACTGGGCGAAGCGTTGTTGGAGTTCAGGACGATCGCTGACCTAGAAACTTGGTTGCAAGAACATCAGCAGAGATGAGGGACGATCGCCCTAGCACTGGTCAGCAATTCAAGAGTGAAATACCATAGGGAACAACGCCTTGGGTAGTTTACACCTTAGATCTGGGAGTTAGTTCATGCTGAATGAAATCTTGCACGATCGCTACCTCATCCAGCAGCAACTCGGCAAGAAAACAGGACGACGCCGCACCCTCCTTGCCCGTGACCTTCAGACTCAATCCCTGGTGGTCATCAAGCTCTTGCTCTTCAGCAGCGACTTCGAGTGGGATGACCTTAAACTCTTTGAGCGAGAAGCACAGATTCTGCAAACCCTTTCCCATCCTGCCATCCCTCGCTACCTCAACTACTTTGAGCTAGAAGAAACCTACGGCAAAGGCTTTGCTTTGGTGCAAACGTACATCGAAGCTCCCTCCCTTGAAGCCCAACTCAAAGCCGGACGAACCTTTACCGAAGTTGAGGTTAGGCAACTGGCCACTGCCTTGCTCGATATCCTGATATACCTACATGGGCAACAACCGCCTGTAATTCACCGAGATATCAAACCCAGCAACATTCTGTTAACCGATCGCTCCGGGAACAGTGTTGGGCAAGTCTACTTGGTAGATTTTGGGTCAGTGCAAACCTTGGCAGCAAAGGAAGGCGGAACCATCACGGTTGTGGGCACCTATGGCTATATGCCCCAAGAACAGTTTGGGGGGCGAACGGTGCCTGCCTCTGACTTATACAGTTTAGGGGCAACATTGATTTATGTAGTAACTGGAATGCATCCCGCAGAGTTGCCCCAGCAGGATTTTCGGCTTCAGTTTGAGACAAATCTGAGTCCTGAGTTTACCGATTGGTTACAGTGGATGACGGAGCCAAGGTTAGAGGAACGGTTGAAGTCGGCTCAGGAGGCAAGCAAAGCTTTAAGCCAGAAGGTACAGAGACACACTCATAAACTACAAGTAAAAAGGGGAAACAGTAATCATCCCTCACGCATTGCGACACCAGTTCATAGCAGAATCTCGATAACTGAGACGACAAAAGTTCTAGACATTCGTATTCCATTGTCAAACCTCTATTTTTTTACCACAGTAGTAGCGGTTGTATTTATAACACGTACATTTATTTCTCTATATGTTTCGCTGTGGCTTTTAAGTGATAGTTTCCCGATAATGGGACATGATTTGCTAGGGATTATAGCATTCTGTCTTATCATGACTATGGGCCTTTACGCAGTTCTACCACAAGTAGCCGGTCAACTACGATTGCAACTTGATCATCAAAAGTTGTTTATCAGCTATGAACTATTGGGTTTGATGGTACAAATCCGTGCGATACCGTTGGCTAATATTACCAGGCTGGATTACGTTGGATACTCCTCTAGAAAAGGCAGCAAAGGCAGGAATATTTATAATCCACCAATGCTGATTATTTATACCTCTGGGGCATCAGAGTATACGATCAAAAGCCACTTAAATTTCTCAGTCCCAGAGTTAGAGTGGTTAGCGCAAAAACTTGGTCAGCGGTTAAAGCTTCCAGTTAATTGGCATCAACTCCTCGAAGACTAGTAACTTATTAGACCTGTTGCTGGATAGGATAGGAAAATCCATCTTCAATCGGTGAGGATAAACTCCTCAACTTTTGGCAAAGTGAACTGGGTCTTGATCCCGTCGGTGCTTGATGGGAATTGGAGTGCCTTGTTGATCACCTGCTAAGGCAGCGGTTTGCTCCAGAGCCTCCCTTAGCCGCTTGGCAGCATAGATAGACATATCTCGTGGCACATTAATCCGATCGCGCAGATACCGTAGGGCCGAATCAGAGCCAAGGGGTGGAGTACAGGTCTTGCCCGTCATCATCAAAGTCAGGGCGCAGCGCAACGCCTCATCCATCAAGGAGTCATCCGCCGGGTTAACTCGCGTAATATTGCTACGATGCTTGATTACCCGGAAAAGTGCTTCCTCGCGGGAGTTTTCCGGCTCTGGATACATCACATCTGGCAAACCGAGCCAAGGGCCGTTATCGACCCGATGCAGATTTAGGAGCATTTGCGGTTCACCATTTTCCCAACAACCCCCCATCTGTGGCGGCAAATCATGGGCGTGGGTATGAAAGTCACTTTGGGTTCCCCGGTAGGTCGATCGGCTTTCCATCGCTGCAAACCAAGCACCCATGCGGGGATTATCCTCGCGCAGTGAATACCCCTTGTAATAGTACAAACTGGCATTCATCCGCTCAACATAGGGAGTGAAGATCACATCAGCCGTGCCAAATTCTGCTAGAAAATAGGGTCCAGGGGTGGCGGCTAGGGCATTCTCAACCTTACCCACCACTTCTACAAACTGTTCTCGGTTGCGCCGTTCTTGCTGGGATGACACGACAGGATAGCAAAGCCAAGTACACCAGGCTCTAAATAGCAGTCGCTCCAGTCGCCTGAGCGGAATCACTGTGGGGGCTTCCATCCCCTGTCCCAACGCACCAAAGGCTCGTTCGAGGGCAACCAAAATATCATCACTTTCGGTGATGATACGATCGTCTAATGCGATCGCAGGCAACATACCCGATGGCACCTTACGTTTATACCAGCTTTCCTTTTCCCCATAGCAAAACATCGTGACTTTTTCGATACGGTAGGGAATCTGTTTTTCTTCTAGCCATAGCCAAATCTTCTGACAGTAGGGACACCAGGCATGGTTGTCGCGGTAGAGGGTGACTCGCACAGCAGATTCAGGCTGACCAAAGAGGCGCAACCGGGCTTGGGCATTGGTGAGACCGTTGACCAGATCAACTTGAAAGCTTGTCAGGGCTGCGAGTTCTGTCCAATTGAGAGGGGCGATCGTCATGGGAGGGGGTAAGCTGAGGGTCTGGGAGGGATTCACTGATACTTAATTCTGACGGATTTTGGCAGGAGATTTGGCGATCGTTTAAACCTTAAATCTCAGAACAAGCATCCTGTCAAAAACCTTCGCTAGTCCACACGAGTAATTTGGCATCAATTGAGCCTTGCTCCCTCTTAAGCTACCCATGATCTGGGAAATGGCATTCAATATCCTGAATTAAGTCCAATGCCATTGAGAAATATCACCAAACACTAGCACCTAAATCAAGGGCACCTAAATCAAGGGCACTTAAATCAAGGGTTATATTTTACTTAGAAAGTAAGCTTTATATTTATTGCAACTAACTAAAGATAGAGGAGATCTGCCTTATGTCGGAGGAGAAGAGCTAACTAAATGGGGAGAATCAAAGTAGACCCAAACTGGCTCGATTCTGTATGAACGATTTACTAGTTGCACCCCCATTAACGGCCGATCGAATTTTAGTCGTTGATGATCTAGCTGATAACTCCTTTCTGTTGCAAACCATCTTAGAGGAAGAAGGATACCAAGTCGAAATTGCAGATAATGGTCGTGCAGCATTAGACAAGATCACCGCCAATCCCCCAGACTTAGTGCTGCTAGATGTGATGATGCCAGGAATGAATGGGTTTGAAGTCACCCGTAAGGTTCGCCAAAATCCTAGCCTTCCCTTTATTCCTATTCTGCTGATTACGGGCTACACCGATCCCACCCCCGCCGATGGATTTGATGTAGGGGCAGATGGCTTTATTCGTAAGCCTGTTGATTTGGATGATTTGCTCCAGCGTGTCCACACAATTTTGCAACCAAAACACACCATCGATCCGCCCTCTGAAGTGAGTTTCGATCTGGCATGAAGCTAGTGTTCTGTCAAGAAAATTTTGGGGGTCGAAGACCCTCAAAATTTAACTCCAACTAACCTCCCAGCTTTCAGCTACCCGTCAATTAATTATTGACAGACTACTAGTGCAGGCTGGCAGAAGTAGGTGGGTAGAACTCAAAATTCAAAACAATCTACCCAACTGCTCAGAAACTTCTGCCAAGCTGCACTAGTTCCTCACCAGCCACTTTTGGGCATTCAAGCGTTGAGTAACGCCAAACACCAAGAGGTTGAGGGTAATTTTACGTTCATCAATCAGAAAAGGTTCCAACGTACTGGGGATCGAGCCTGTATCAGCATAGGAAAATGCCCGCTGACCTTGGATATCTTCCTTAAGGAAATAGACATGAAACTGTCGTCGTCCGCCTTGCCAGCGACCGACAACTTGCCAGCATTCTGGTTCTCCTTTGAAGCCAATGACCTGGATTTTCTGCTTTTCAAATGTCAGCCTCAAGTCCGAGATGCCTTCCTTAGTGAGGGCTGCTTCTAGAGTTGGAATGTAGTCCTGTTGGATAAAGTCGGCGAAGGGTTTGTCTTCCACAGCCGGAGCCTTTTCTTTTTTGGCAGCTTTGGCAACTCCAGGTTCAGCCTTATCAGCCTTGGCCGCCGCTGGGCGAGGTGCCTTCTCAGCGGCATTGGGGTTCACTTCTGGGTTAGCCGTGGTTGGATCAGGGGCGTTCGCAGAGGGAATCGTTGTAGTCTCTGGAACATTAGTGCTAGGCGCATTTTCTTCAGCAACGCTGGGAGCTTGCTGGTCTACAGTGCTAGGCGCAACTTCTCCGGCGGTATTGTGATTCTCTTCTGCCATAACTTTAACTAAGCTCCTCTTAATGAAACCTATTTGAACAAGAAAATAGCTTTTGGTGCCCAATCCAAGTGAGCGCTCTGGGTCAGTTAATCTGTCAGGATGACATCCCTGCTTAAGTTAGCTGGACTAACTAAAGTCATTATTGAGGAATGTCAGGAACGCTGCTGTGTTGTGGCTATCGTAATTTCTAATGAAGCCGATTTAAGAACACAATGACTCTAACAGTTCTTGACAAATTACTGCTAAGGAGATTTCTAGGAAAGTTTATACCAGGCACCGGAAGGGCGAAGCATCCGGGCAATGACCTTCTGGTCGATTCAAAGCTCTGTCTGCCGGATACTTTGCCTCTACAGGGGTAACATCTTTCTCGGAAATCTCCTAAATCAGTTTGAGCTTGGCTCTTGGGTATAAGAACGTTGGCGATCGAGATTCAGGGTTTGCAGCACGATCGCATGATGGACATGATCCACGTTGCCCGTCTTACCCAGAGGCTATTTTAACCGCAATTCCCAGGCATTTAGCCGCCAGCGATCGCCGGAATGATGCTCACTTCATCGCCATCGCTTAGGGTTGTCTGTTGACCAGACAAAAAGCGAATGTCTTCACTGTTGACATAGAAGTTGATAAAGCGCCGCAGTTCTCCCTGTTCATCACACAAGCGGGCTTTGATTCCAGGGCAGCTTTGCTCTAGGGATTCCAAGAGTTCATCAATGGTGGTGCCGCTGCACTCAAGCACAGCTTGTTCGCGGGTCAGTTTTTGCAAGGGAGTGGGAATCAGAACTTTAACAGTCATATTTTTTAGGATTTGAGGATGGGAATTTGAGGAGTAAACAAGTTTGGTAGACAAGGGGCTTAAGCCCCTTGTCCAGAGGATTTCCTGAAAAGAGTGGGTGGTTTTAGACCAAAACTTGCTGCCATTCCAGGCGATCGAGGGTCTGGGAGCGTTCTAGGGCCCGCTCGAAGCTATCCAGTTTGGGTTCGATCGTCAGGGGCTGATTGATGTATCCGTGGATTGCCTCTTGGGTTTTGAGGCCATTGCCTGTGATGTAAACAACAGTGGTTTCGTCGGGGTCGATTTTGCCAGCTTCCACCAGCTTTTTCAACACAGCAACCGTGGTGCCGCCTGCCGTTTCGGTAAAGATGCCTTCGGTTTCTGCCAAAAGTTTCATGCCTTCAATAATTTCGGCATCGGTGACCGACTCAATGTTGCCGTTGGTTTTGCGGGCAATGTCGATCGCGTAGACCCCATCGGCTGGGTTGCCGATCGCGATCGATTTGGCGATCGTGTTGGGTTTGACTGGCGTGACGAAATCCCGTCCTTCTCGATAGGCTTGGGCGATCGGTGAGCAACCTTCTGCCTGAGCGCCACTGAACCGGACTGGCTTTTCGTCCACCAGTCCCACTTTGATGAAGTCTTGGAAGCCCTTGTAGATTTTGGTGAACAGTGATCCCGATGCGAGGGGCGCAACGATGTGATCGGGCAACTGCCAGCCCAGTTGTTCTGCGACTTCATAGCCCAGGGTTTTCGAGCCTTCGGAGTAGTAGGGACGAAGGTTGATATTGACGAAGCCCCAGCCGTAGGTGTTGGCGATTTCAGAACAGAGGCGGTTCACTTGGTCGTAGTTTCCTTGCACAGCCATGACTCTGGGGCCATAGACCAAGGTGCCCAAAACCTTACCTGCCTCTAAGTCTGAGGGAATGAACACGCAGCAATCTAAGCCAGCGTAGGCAGCGATCGCCGCAGTGGAGTTGGCCAAGTTACCCGTGCTGGCACAGGAAACGGTGGAAAATCCCAGTTCTCTAGCGCGAGTCAGCGCCACAGAAACCACTCGATCTTTGAAGCTCAACGTCGGCATATTGACCGCATCGTTTTTGATATAGAGCTTGTTGAGTCCAAGGCGGCGCGCCAAGCGATTCGATCGCACGAGGGGAGTCATGCCAGTGCCGACATCGATCACGTTGTCGGTGGCGACGGGAAGAAATGAGCGGTAGCGCCAAATGGAGTTGGGGCCAGCAGCGATCGTCTCACGGGTCACCATCCGCCGGAGAGCGTTGTAGTCGTAGGTTACTTCCAGCGGGCCAAAGCAAAATTCACAAACGTGGGTTGCTTTTAGCTCATACTCGGTGCCGCATTCCCGACACTTCAAGGCTTTGAGCGTAGCAGCGGTAGAGGTCGTTAGAGTTTGGGTTGCCTGAGTCATGAGTAAAACCTATCTAAGGATGGTAAGAGGGCAATGTTTAAGGGGCGATCGTAAAATTCATCGAAAGATGTGAAATAAGGATGACCCAAGGTCAAAACGTTTTTCTCAGAATGTTCTATTTAATGATGGGAATGCTAACACGACTCAAAAATTACGTCAAACATACCCGACTATTTTTATCGGGTTTCAAAATCACTCTTCCTCCATCCACCCATCCACCCATCTACTCAAAACTCATCTACCATCCACCCATCCACCCATCCACCCATCCACCCATCCACCCATCCACC
>JARCMD010000224.1 GCA_030248885.1 Leptolyngbyaceae cyanobacterium MP9P1.79
GGATTGAAGTCCCTCTCCCCTCTTGGGAGAGGGATTTAGGGTGAGGGTCTATATTGCCTGTACAACAGGGTTTCCAGCACCTCCACAAAAACTGTCCGAAGTATTGAAATAGGTAAGGTTTCAGAATTGTTGATCTCCTTTGGCAAGTCTTTATCTAGCAAGATGTCTGGATTGCTCATCTAAACTACTGTTGAAGCGTCACGACAAACACTAAGAGACTCCTAGAGAAACACGGTTTAATTCTAGGATCGGACAGAATAAGTTTGCTTCCTCTGTGGTTAAATGTTGCCGAACGACTTCTTGCATGACTTGGTAGGTAACATCACAACTGCGCTGGGCACCAAAGGCTCGCATGATGGTTTGCATCCAAAATAGTAGGCGTTCACGCAGGGTGTCGGGGTCGTTCAGGAGAAGGGCGATCGCCGAATAGCGAATGATGCGGAGAGTGTCGCGCTTCCACTTTTGGCTGACATCTTCTTTGCCGCTTAGAAATAGCGAGGTATCGATCGATCGCATTTTGCTGTAAACCTGCTGCACAACCTGAGCCTCAATGGCTTGAATTTTTGCGTAGGTAGCCATTCGCAGTTTGAACGACTTCACATAATCATTAAGGAACTCTAATTCAGCATCTGTAGCGTAGCGACCATCAGTTTGCGTACCCAAACGCTGTAATTGACTCAGCATTTAACCTCTTTCAATTCAGATCAGTTTGCCCATCTCCAGTTATACGTTAAGGACAGCCAAAGTTCAGGAGAAACTAGTCCAGCTTGCCAGAAGTTTCTGACCAGTTAGGGGGATAGTTTTGAGTTTCGAGTTTTGAGTGCTGCTCAGTTTTTTCTACCAGCCTGCACTAAAGGAAGTCCTAACTCAGATCTTTGACTCAGGGTGGAAACCAGGGTTCTGGCGAAAATAACTGGGTCAAACCCTTCACTTTCATGTGGCATCCCGACGATTTCTAGGTGCCTGTTGAGAATGCTGCGAGATCTAAGCGATCGACTATTCTTGTCTAAACATCTTTTGTATGAGAGAAGTATTCACCAACTTTGAAACTGGTGTTTTCCAATTGTTTCAGCATCGATCGGGTAATCAATTTGCCCACTTCCACTAGGATTTGGCCAGTTACTGGGTGCAGTAAGTTTTGCTCTGCTCTACGTCCGATGAGTGCCTCAATATCTTGCAGCGAGTTAATATACATCCCTGGTGGCAATTCTACAACCACACCATTTGCCATAACGCGAGATTGGCAGGCTAATCGCGAGTTGGGCTTGCAGGTTGTAATCACTTCTAAGGTGCGTTGCTCCCGGCGATTGACGGGGGAAAGGGAATTCATGCCTTCTTTAACATAGACGTGACAGGTGGCGCACAGTCCCCGACCGCCGCATTCTTTCAACACGTCCAAGTCTTTAGAGATCAAGATGGAGAGGAGACTACCATTCGTTTCAACTTCAGTTTGTTGAGAAATTGGTTCTAGTCTGACGATTTTCACCATAATCTGACCATAATTTAGCTGAATTGAGACGATGAGGAAAAGCCAAGATGCTTTGCCAGACGTTCTGCTTCCAGGCAAAGCTTTGAAAAGAAGTGTGTACTGGACGCAAAGAAATCAGGCAGAGTCCACCTTTTAGACTCCTGAATCTATATTTACTATACTATTTTATTATTCTAATAGATATATTTTGCTGATATGTTTAAGGGTTTCCTAAAATTAAGGATTCCCCAAGCGGGAACGATGATCACTTCAGATGTAAGAGCAATGATTTTTGCCGATCGCTCAACAGACTTTTTTCCACTAATAACGGAAAGTCGCGGATCACCTTGGCACACCGCTGCACAAAAGCACTGACCCATTCTTTAAGCCACTCTTGCTGTTCAGCGTTTAGGGTAAAATTGCTTCCCTCCAAAGAAGTATTTTCCAGCTTGAACTGGGCTTTGCGATCGAGTTGAAACATGTTCAGCCAGTCTTGGTTCGGGCGGCTCGATTTCCAATAGTTGCTAATTACGGCCGTGCCTAAGTACTGCACTGTAAACTGACTAAGCTGGTTCATCGCTACCAGCACTTCTTTGATGTCTACAGAGGGTTCGGTAGCTTCAACCAGTGGAGAGGTTGAGGTTGTTGCGATATCCGGTTCTAAATAGCTCGTTTCAGGAGGCACCTCAGGGGCGATCGGGATGGCAGCACGGGTAAACTTGGAAATCTCAACTACTGACGAAGGCACCTCTCCATTCGGGGAATCTCCATTGGGAAACTTTGAGGGTGAGTCTAAATCTGCTGGAGTAGGGGTGATGTGAACTGAAGAGTTTGGCGGTATCGCCGATTCCTGAGCTAGAACCTCTAGAGCAAAAGCACGGGGTTGGTCTTCGATCTCCTTGTGGGGAGAACCCGGTAGGCTGATGCCGCTAGCTAAGAGGCGAAAGGTGATGATCGCCTTACCAATGTCAGCTTCCAACCCTGATTTCAGTTGAGTAATGGACGTTTGATAGTCGGATTGAACCAGGTCACCTCTGGCTAAAACTAGCAGAATAATTCCTTGCTCTAGCTTATAGATGTAAATCTGGTGCTTCGCAAACTGGAATTCAAATGCTTCAAAATCTTCTGGCGTGGTTTCAACGACCTGACGAATTCCCTGGGCAAGGGCCTCTTTTTGTTGGAAGTTTAACGCCTGATCGACTCCACAAAAATAGGGACGCGATCGGCCATCCATAAGGGCAACCCCTGCAATTCCTGGCAAACTCAAAAAGTCTCGAACAACCTCCCGCTTCATAACCTTCTCTAAATACTGCTTCGTAAATTCTCTCTAAAGGCCAAGCTCTCTACAGGCTAAGGGTATCTAATTCATGGGTATCCTTCAATAAACTATCCTTTAACAAAATTTATGTCATGGATCTCACGCCGTAGATAGAGTAAAGATGTAAAGAGATCTAAGTCGAGATGCAGCCGATATTATGCTCTGGGTATAGCGTACCCTACACTGGCTCAAGACAAACCTAAGAGGCTATTTTAAATTCAAAGAGGTACAAATTGTTGCCCAAACTGCCCCCTGTCCTCGTTTCTAGGATGCTCGAAGGAAGGGCTGTGTTCCAAAGGGGGTCTGAGGTCAAAGTCCCTCACAGGGTGGATCTTAAAGCCTTTTAGTCAAACCATAAGAGGGGTGAGTGCAAGGTCTGCTTTAAAGCAGCCTCTAAGAGCTAAAAATCAACCCTTATGGACCCAACCATCTAGGTTGGTTTCTCCCAAACTAAGGTTAAAAAATCTACGCTTTACTTAAATTCTAGGGATTAAGTTCTACTTCTCTAAAAAATCACCCGAATTTTGAGCTTAGCCCGGATTTTGAGCCTAGATAATATAAGAACTGCCGCGATAGCTGCAACCCGCCAAAAAACATGCAGGAATCAGTAAATTTGAACGACAACAGGCACAACAAAACAGTTAAAAAATCACAAGTGGAAAATCAGGGGGAGTTTGTTTTTTTGGATCAGTCTTTAAGCTTAGGTCAGTTCTCAACAAGTGTGATGAGATCTAAAGGCAGGATGGTTTAAGAATAATGATGCTAGGGAGGCGTGAGAAAATTACAAGGGTTAATGCGATTTGCCAAAGAAATTAATTCAAGACATCTCAATCAACTACCAAGACCATAGAGTGAAATAGAGTGAAATTAAAACTGAAATCTTAGGGTTGAATGCTTAACTATAGTCAACACCCACTCTATTTTTCCGACCTTGATGACGCTACACTATGCTCACAAAAAAGCCCGAAAAAGGTTTGAAGGCCTTTTGCCCAGCAGCTATTTAGAGAGCAGCAAGACATCTGGATATCCTTTCCAGACTTATTACAGATCGACCAATTTGAGGAATGAACTCGTAGCTAACGTGTTTCCAGTTTGTTCCTTCTTGGTATCGGCTGTTGTTCACAGGTGTACTCATAGGTTTAGTCGCCATGTCTGACCTTCCTTTTACCCTAGACCAGTTACGAATTCTCAAAGCGATCGCCGCTGAAGGAAGCTTTAAACGGGCTGCTGACAGCTTGTATGTCTCTCAACCGGCTGTGAGCTTACAGGTGCAGAATTTGGAGCGACAATTGGATGTCCCGCTATTCGATCGGGGAGGACGCAGGGCGCAATTAACTGAAGCAGGTCATCTTCTATTAGATTATGGAGAGAAAATTCTTACGCTTTGTCAGGAAACGTGCCGAGCGATCGAAGATCTGCAAAATCTCCAAGGTGGCACCCTGATTATTGGAGCGAGTCAAACCACGGGCACCTATTTGTTACCCCGCATGATCGGTTTATTTCGCCGTCAGTATCCCGATGTGGCGGTGCAGCTTCATGTTCACTCCACCCGTCGCACCTCGTGGAGCGTGGCCAACGGGCAAATTGACCTGGCCATCATTGGGGGAGAAGTGCCATCGGAATTACAAGACGCGTTAGAAATTACTCCCTATGCTGAGGATGAACTGGCTCTGATATTGCCGATCATCCATCCTCTGGTACGGACAGGAGCGATTCAAAAAGAGGATCTTTACAAGCTGCAATTCATTACGTTGGATTCTCAATCAACGATTCGCAAGGTGATTGACCAAGTTTTGACCCGCTGTGGCATTGAAACCCGTCGCCTCAAAATTGAAATGGAACTCAATTCCATCGAGGCAATTAAAAATGCAGTGCAAGCTGGGTTGGGGGCTGCCTTTGTCTCTATTTCGGCGATCGAAAAAGAGTTGCAGATGGGTGTCATTCATCGCGCCAAGATAGAAGGTGTAGTCGTCCAACGCATTCTCTCGGTCATTTTCAATCCCAATCGCTATCGTTCTAGAGCCGCAGAAGCCTTCACTAACGAAATCTTGCCCCAATTTGCCACGCCTTTTGGCAAGCTGGATCTACTCGCAACGGATGACCACTTAGCATTGAAGCCGATCGCCCCTAACTTTGTATCAATGGACTGATGGAGGGACATGGATATTCTTTGTACACGACCAAACTGTCCCCGCCCTCACAATTCGTTTTCTGATCTCGATAACGTGAATACGCTGAAAACCGTTCAGCAAAAATTCTGCACAACCTGCGGGATGCCCTTGATTCTGGTTGGGCGCTATGTGCCGACGAAATTGCTGGGGCAGGGGGGCTTTGGGGCGGCATTCTTAGCCCGCGATCGTTACACGCCAGCGATGCGAAAGTGTGTCGTGAAGCAGTTTCAGCCGTCTGGAGATTTGAACCCCCAGCAATTGGCCATTGCCCAAGGCTTGTTTGAGCGCGAAGGAGAGGTGCTGGAGCAACTGGGTGTCCATCCGCAAATTCCTGATTTGTTTGCGTTTTTTGAGGTGACGGTTCCCAGTCTGCAAGCAGGGAAGGAAAGTAGATTTTTCTACTTAGCTCAAGAATTCATTGAAGGGCGCAATATGGAGGAGGAGGTAGCCGATCGGGGCCCAATTCCTGAGAAAGACGTGCTGATGATGTTGGCAGAGGTGCTGAGTATCCTCAAGTTTGTGCATGACAACAATTCTATTCACCGAGATATTAAGCCTTCAAATATCATGCGGAGTACCAATGGGCGCTTTTACCTGATAGATTTTGGCGCGGTGAAACAGGTGGCAAAAGTGGCCGCCCCCGGTGCTTCCAAGGGATCAACGGGCATTTATACGATGGGATTTGCCCCTCAAGAGCAAATGTCAGGCAGTGAAGTTTATCCCTCCACCGACTTGTTTGCCTTGGCTGCGACCTGTGTTTCTCTGCTCACGGGGAAACAGCCGAGCGACCTGTTCGATTCCTACAATAATCGGTGGAATTGGCGTGGATTTGTGCAAATCAACCCGCGCTTTGCCGATGTCCTCGATCGAATGCTGCTGCCCACGCCGAATCAACGCTTCGCCTCCGCTACTGAGGTCATGACCGCACTGACCCAGAAGGCTGCATCCCCCCCGCCTGCCGCTGCGCCTATGGTGACTCCCTCTGCACCCACATCTCTACC
>JARCMD010000225.1 GCA_030248885.1 Leptolyngbyaceae cyanobacterium MP9P1.79
CAAACTATTTAAATCATTGAAATAACGTAACTACTCAGGCTGCTAACTCAATGTCGAGCCGCCTTCATCCCCCAGCCCCTTCTCCCTAGGGAGAAGGGGAGCCGGATTGAAGTCCCTCTCCCTAGGGAGAGGGATTTAGGGTGAGGGTAGGCTGGTGTTTACGAAATAACTCATTAATGTCTCATTAAATATCACCAAAATTTTAGGGACGGGGTTGAAAGCAAAATGAATGTATTTATCTATGCGTACTATTTACTAGTGTTCTGTCAAGAAAATTTTGAGGGGTCGAAGACCCTCAAAATTTAACACCAACTAACCTCCCAACTTTCAGCTACCCGTCAATTAATGATTGACAGACTACTAGGGTTGAATGGCACTTTCGGTGATCAACAACTTAATCACAAATTATCTGCCTTCCGATCGGAACGTCAAAACCTAATAAAATCTAAAAGTCGTAACGCACTTTACAAATTACCAATACCGCTCAATCTACGATGGCATTCTAGGTTTCAAGGGTTTGTGGACATTTGAAACAGTTGTTCAAGGGTGTCTTGGGACAACATAGGCTGGCTTGCTAAACCTTAAGAAATTATTCTTTCAGGTTTAACAAGTTGTATTGTTGCTTGGACAGCAGCATGAGGCTGCTACCCAAGCAATAGCTTAGTTTGCAGGGTTCGTGCTTAATTGCGTTTAAGGTGTGAGAGGATAATATTAATGTCGAAAATTTTGTGGACTGCCTTCAGAGTTAGCTTGGCAGTGACGACCGCCCATGTCTTGGTTTCCCCCCGATTGGCTTCAGCCGCAGAGTTTCCAGGGGCTACATCTCTTGCCACAAGTGCTGAGCAGCTTGTGCTATCTGGAACTCAAGACACTGGAGCGCAACCTGTTTCGGCTGCGGTGGCCCCTCCGGTGGTGGCTGTGCAGCCTGTGGTTCAGCTAGCAGCATCGCCAACCCGATCGCTAGTACAGGACTCATCGGAGTTGATCGTGCCAGAGCAGCAGGCTGTGCCACAGTCTTTACGGATTCAGTCTGTCGCGCAATTTGCCCAGGCTGACCTAGCGCCCCTCAGTACTGATCCCCTGGAGCAAGTTCCGGGTGTGTCTGAGTTGTCCACTGGAACTACCATCCAAGATCAAGTAACTTCTGTGTCTCAGTTGGGAGATGTGCAACCGACGGATTGGGCATTCCAAGCCTTGCAATCCCTGGGTGAACGCTATGGCTGTATTGCAGGCTACCCCGATCGCAGCTATCGGGGAAATCGGGCCATGACTCGCTTTGAGTTTGCCGCCGGATTGAATGCCTGCTTGGATCGCGTTAGTGAGTTGATTGCAGCGGGGACGGCTGATTTGGTCACGAAGCAAGATTTAGCCACGCTGCAACGACTCCAGGAAGAATTTGCCGCTGAGTTGGCGACCCTACGCGGTCGAGTTGATGCGTTGGAGGCTCGAACAGCCACCCTGGAAGCTCAGCAATTTTCCACAACCACGAAGCTGAGTGGGGAAGTGATTGTCAACATTGCTGATTTGTTTGGCGAACCTGCGGGGAGCAACGTGAATACGGTGTTGCAGAATCGGGTGCGTCTCAACTTTGATACGAGCTTCACGGGCAAAGACCGCTTGAGAACGCGCTTGCAGTCTCGCAATGCGACTCGCTTTACTCCCGGTGGCACCTATGGGTTCGATGCTCAATACCGTTTGGCTGCGAACGGGCCAGGGGGACAGGGTAATCCGTTCAACGATCGCATTGGGGGATTTTCGCTCTGGAAATTAGAGTATCGATTCCCGGCAACCGATCGATTGGAACTGGTGATTGAAGCCAGTAACGCCACAGACCCAACGGATATCGTTGACCCAATTACCCTCTACTTCGCCGATGCTGGGCAAGGGGCGGTCTCCAATTTTGCCCAAGTCAACCCAATTTACGGCACGGTGGACAATGGGGGTGGGGCTGGCGGCACCTACAAGTTCAGCGATGCAGTGCAATTAGGCTTTGGTTACTTAGCTGAGTCCGTCCAAGGCGATCCCGGTACCCTCACAGGTTCGAGTCAGGCGATCGGCGCAATCAACAACCCCGGTGCCTCTAGTGGTCTGTTTAATGGGGGATACACAGCCTTCGCTCAGTTGACGATTCGACCCAGTGATGCGATCGCCATTGGATTGACCTACACCAATTCCTACTCACCTAGAGGCGGAATGTTCACGACGGCTGGGAGCGATCGATCCTACGTGAATCCGATCAACCTCACGACTGGCATTCCCTTACCCGTCGTTGGTAACTCCTACGGGGCTCAGTTCAGCTTCCAAGTCACGCCTGGTTTGGCTATCCAGGGTTGGGCGGGCTACACTGCGGCGCGGGCGATCGGGCTGGGCGATGGGGATGTGTGGAATTTCATGGTGGGTGCTGCCTTCCCCGATTTGGGTAAGAAGGGCAACTTGGGAGGCATTCTGTTCGGTGTGCAACCCAAGCTGACAGGCACCAGCAACCAAGCTTTGGCTGATGGTATTGATGCATTTTCCAGTTCTCCCCGTCCCTGTGGCAATGGCTCCAACCGGGCTGACTGTGACACCGGATTCCACGTCGAAGCCTTCTACCGGTATCAGTTGACGGACAATATTTCGATTACGCCTGGAGTGTATTGGCTCACGGCTCCCAATCACGACACTCGCAACGGCGGTATTGTGGTCGGTACGATTAGAACTACCTTCAGCTTCTAGAAATCTGCTGTGTAGTGAGGTGACGATCGCGAAACTCAGGCAATTGGCTCAAGCCCCTTGTTCCGAACTTAGGCAAGGGGCTTGAGCCAGTTGTTAAATTAAGGTTGAGTTTTGAGGGTCTTCGCCTCCAATTTTTTTACGGAACATTGGAAGATAGCTGGGTTTGGAGGCGGGTAGTCAAGACTACAGAATCTCACCTCCAAACCCAGCATTGTTTGAAACGATTTAATAAATGAGGAAATCACTGGAAATGAGATACGGTAAATCATTATTAGCGGCTGTACTTTTAGCAATGGTGGGGACGATCGCCCTAACCGGGTGTGGGGAGACAGGCGGCAGCAATCCTACAGCGTCATCCCCTGCAACTCCAGCATCAGGTGCCAAAGAAAAGCTGGTGATGCTCACGTCACCTGATTACAAACCCTACGAATTTCCTGATCCTGCAAACCGAGAGAAAATCATTGGCTTTGATGTTGATATTGCGAACTATATTGGCAAAGAGCTTGGCTTTGAAGTGGAAGTGAAGGGTACGGATTTCAATGGGTTGGTGCCTGCCCTCCAAGCAAGCCGGGCTGATTTCGTCATGGCTGGGATGACTCCCACTCCAGAACGGCAAAAGAATGTGGATTTTTCGGAGATTTACTATGAGGCGAAGAATACAGTTTTTGCGAAAAAGGGTAGCAAGCTGATCACAGAAGATGACTTGATTGGGAAGAAAGTTGGGGTGCAACTTGGCTCTACTCAGGAGGGATATGTTAAAGATCTCAAGGACAAGGAGAAAAAGAATGTCCAGATTGTTTCGCTGAACGCGATTCCACAAATTATCCAAGAGTTGAAGTCGGGACGGATTGACGCAGCGATCGTAGAATCTACTGTTGCTGAGGGATATACGGTCTCCAATCCAGATCTGGAGTTCCACATCCTTCCCAATAAGGGTCTTGCTGGTTCAGCGATCGCTTTCCCTAAAGGCTCAAAGCGAGTTGCAGACTTTAACAAGGTGTTGCAAAAAATGAAGGACAACGGCGAAATGAAGCGATTGGTGCAGAAATGGTTTGAGCCACAATAGCAGCCTTCCCCACCTCAGCTTTAGCACCCTTCTGAACAAGTGACCGGAAACTGGGTTTCCAAGGTGATTTCCAGAGAAGTTTATACCAGGCACCGGAAGAGCGTTCGCGTAGGGTGTGCTTTGCATTTAGCATCCGGGCAATGACCTTCTGGTTAATTCAAAAGCCTATCTGCCGGATGCTTCGCCCCTACAGCGGTAACATTTTTCTCGGAGATCTCCTAGGTCAGTACTATTCAACTCTGAGATCCAAATACTCGCTTGTATGAACTTAGACTTTTCTAGGATTTATGGAGATATTCCCTATATTACATGGGGAATTTTAACAACCCTCCAATTCACTTTGCTCTCCGTATTGTTCGGATTTATGTGGGGCACAGTTCTAGCGCTGTTCAAAACCTCCCCGTTCAAACCCCTCAATTGGTTCGGACAGGTCTATACCTCAATTTTTCGAGGTACTCCCCTGCTCCTACAGATTGGCCTCGTTTATTTTGCCACGCCTCAACTTTTGGTGTTCAATGGCAAACCGTTGGATATTACTCCTCTGCAAGCGGGGGTGTTGACCTTCACCCTCAACTCAGGCGCTTATATTTCAGAGACGATTCGGGCGGGCATCCAAGCCGTGGACAAGGGACAGATGGAGGCAGCGCTCTCTCTCGGCATTCCCTATCGCCTGCGGATGGTGGATGTGATTTTGCCCCAGGCGGTGAAGAATATTTTGCCTGCCCTCGTGAATGAAACGACGACGCTGTTGCTCAACTCTGCCCAGGTTTCGACGATCGGGGTCACAGATATTTTGCGCCGGGCTAGCATTGTAGGAGCGGAAAAGTATATTTATTTTGAACCGTTGTTATTTGCGGGTTTGCTGTACTACCTGCTAGCCATGTCCTTGGCTGTAGGTGCGTCTTTCTTAGAAAGGAGGCTACAGGCTAGTGGTTGATGCAATTTTTAAGATCGAAAACTTGTGTAAATCCTTTGGCAAGCTGAAGGTGTTGCACGATATCTCCACTGATATTGCCAAGGGTGAAGTCGTGGCGGTGATTGGGCCGTCGGGGTCGGGGAAGTCTACATTTTTGCGCTGCATGAATCTGCTGGAGGTGCCGACCGAAGGCAAGATTTACTTTAAGGGTGTAAATATTGCTGATCCTAAGTCAGACATCCTGAAAATTAGGCAGACGGTGGGCATGGTGTTTCAGCACTTTCACCTCTTCCCGCACATGACGGTGCTAGAAAATGTCACCTATGCCCCAATTAAAATCAAGCATGTGCCAGAGCATACCGCGACTCAAGCAGGTTTGAAGTTGCTGGAGCAGGTGGGATTGTTGGAAAAGCAAGATGTTTATCCGTCTAAGCTATCGGGTGGGCAAAAGCAGCGGGTGGCGATCGCCCGTTCCTTGGCGATGGAGCCAGAGGTAATTTTGTTCGATGAACCCACCTCTGCCCTTGATCCAGAGATGGTCAAGGAAGTGCTGGAGGTGATGAAATCCCTGGCGACATCGGGGATGACCATGGCGATCGTCACCCACGAAATGGCGTTTGCCCGTGAAGTAGCCCACCGGATTCTATTTCTAGATGCCGGCCGCTTGGCGGAGGAAGCCTCTCCTGAAGAATTTTTCACTCATCCCCAACACGCCCGCGCTCAGCAGTTTCTGGAAAAGATGCTCTAGTAAATGTTGGCAGAAGTTTCTGATCAGTTAGAGGGATAGTTTTGAGTTTTGAGTTTTGAGTTTTGAGTGCTGCTCACTTACTACTACCAATCTACGCTAATGTTCTGTCAAAGAAATTTTGAGGGGTCGAAGACCCTCAAAATTTAACTCCAACTAACCTCCCAGCTTTCAGCTACCCGTCACTTAATAATTGACAGACTACTAGTTCAGTTTTGGCAGGTGGAGCATTAAGTTCAAAATTGCAGACTATTCAGTCAAGGGCAACAGTCATGGAAGTAACTTGGGCCTTTAATCGCTTCACAGCCCGATCGTTGCTGGATACCTTCTGGTCACCGATTACGGCCTGGCAATCGGGGGTCATCTGTTGGCAACTCCCTCTGGGCAAGCCAAGGGTCAAGCCCAATCGCAACGTCTGCACGTACTGCTTTAATTTGGGGCTTTGCTCGAAAATGACTCCTCCGTAGTCCCAGTTGAAGCCGAAGAACTGGAATGTCCCAAACCGCGCTTGCAATTGGCTGACAGGCGTACCGACTGAGATGCCTTCGGCCGTATGCCAACGGGGATCGTATATCCGAACTGAGTTCACCTGCTGCTGTTTGTTATCTGCCATAAGATCCCGATCGACGGTTTGCGATCGATCGTGACTCTGGTGGCTGGAAAGTTCCCCTGCCCTTCTGCGCCATGGGCGGTGAAGTCTTTGATATTGGTTGCGCCAAATAACCGGATTAGATCTTGTTTGCTGGTTGCTCTAGTGATGCTGCCAACGCGACCGGGTTGAATCAGGTACGTGTTATCGCTTTGTGATTTGCTGAGCAGTTGACGATCGACCTGTATAGAGGTAAGTGAGATGGGGTGGGCGATCGTGGCCCGATTGCTACTGACTATCAGCCCAAAGCTAAGGGCGCAGAGAATTAAGCATTGCTTGTTCATAATTTATCGGGCTTGATTAGTTTGATGGCTTCATACACTAGGGAAAAGGCGAGTTACTGAAAAATCTGGCGAAGGGCTTGGTCGAGAGTTGCTGCCATGACGATTTTATTTTCATAGGCTACAATAACCCGCACCAACGTGGGGATGCTGTTTAACTCTGCCTCTAAGTAAAGCGGTTCGACGTAGAGCAGGGATTGTTTGATGGGGATCACTAACAGATTGCCTTGAATGGCTCTGGAACCCTGACGATTCCACAGAGAAATCTGCTGGGAGATCACTGGATCTTGGTTAATGCGGGCTTCAATTTGTTCTGGCCCATACACAAGTTGTTGCTTGGGAAATTGGTAGAGCAGGACTTTGCCATAGTGCCGATCGCCCACATTTGAGGACTCAGCCCCATCCGATCGGGCGGCAATCCAGGCGATCAGGTTATTTCGCTGTTTCGGCGTGAATGGCAAGAGCAGCACAAACTCTTCTCTCTCAGCCATGGGTAATTTCATAATCAAGTAATAGGGTTCTACGCGCTGGGGCTGGTTGCCGTAGACCTCGTTAGGAATTTGCCATTGATCTTCTCGGTTGTAAAAAACCTGGGGATCGGTCATGTGGTAGGTGTTGAGTTGTTCTGCTTGGATCTTTAGCAGGCTGGCGGGATAGCGCAGGTGGCTCCGTAGTGCTGCTGGCATTTGATCCAAGGGTTTGAGCAATTGGGGGAAGGTGGCGGCCCAACTTTGAATGACGGAGTCGTGGGGATCGGCGATGTAGAAGTCGATCGAGCCATTGTAGGCATCCACCACAACTTTGACAGAGTTGCGAATGTAGTTGAAGGAAGCAGCATTGGGTTCAGAGTTAGGGTAGTAGGCGCTCGTAGTGTAGGCATCGATGATCCAATACAGATAGTTGGGGGCAGTTTCGATGGGGCTGGCGGTTGCCGATCGCGCCTCTGCCACGTCTGTTACTACCAGGTAGGGATCGCTGTCGTATTTCAGAAATGGGGCGATCGCTTGCAGCCGCTGATTGATGTTGCGCCGAAATAGCAGCTTGGTTTGTGGTGTAAAGTTCTGGGTCAGGAGCATTTGCCAGTCGTGGAGATAGCGAGAAAATAGCCACCTCCGCCAAAAAGGATGCAGAGCAATCCCGCCCTTGCCATCGTAGGTGTTGTAAACATTGGCGTTCACGCTAGGGTAGTCTAGCTCCTGCACCTTTGTCGCAGTCATGATGTAGGTGTTAGTGATCTCACCGTAGTAAATTCGGGGTTGCCCCACCGGAATGCTGGCACGAATCCGATCGCTGGACAGGTTTAAGGTCGTGCTTGGGTTAGCACTCGTCCCAATATCCTTCACGAAATAGTCGGGTAATCCTCCAGCCCCCACACGATTTACTGGACTCAGGGTGAACCCGTAGCCGTGGGTGTAGACCAGGTGCTGGTTTACCCAGGTCTGGGCTTGGGGGGGTACTGAGCCGTAGTCCAACTCGCGGGCGGCAATCAGGACTTGTTGCTTTTCTGGGCGTTGCTTTTCTGGTTGCTTTTCTGGGGGACGGGAGGGATCGGCGGCGAGAGCTTGCAGGGTGTAGCGATCGATGTCAGCGCTGGGAAAGGTATAGTAGGGGCGAATTTGTTGGAGTTGCCGATTTGTTGCTAAGAGAGGCCGAGTATCCCAAAGGCGAATGTTGCGAACCGTGGGATCAGTGGGCAGCAGATCTGCGTAGGTGAGGTCATCTTGGGGATCAAAGGTTTTAACTTCAATGTCCGCTAAATTAAAAGCGGCTCTGGTGAAGGCAATGTTTTGTTGAATGTAAGGACGTTCCCACGCCAGTTCATTGGGTTGGACGATCGCCCGTTGGATCACCACAGGCAGCCCCAAACTCAGGAGAATGGCGACTCCCAGACTCCCTGCAACGCCAGTGAACAGGAGCCAAGACGCTTTTCCATGGCGGTTTGATGTGACCGAAGCATAAAATCGTTGGAGGTCTCGCCCTTGGGATCGGCTCTGAGGCGTAGGTTCAGCTACAGGACGCTTCCCCAGCACCGATCGGCCCAGGCAGAGAATACCCAGCGTCAACGATAGAACACTGATGACGGTGTACAGTGGGCGCTGCACTGCCACATCGGTATAACTCGCGCCATACACAACACCTTGAGTCGAGTAAACCAACTCATACCGACTAAGCCAGTAGCTAAAGGCGATCGTCAACAGCACCAATCCCACCAAGCCACCCAGGTGGCGCAACTGCTGAGGCGAAAACCCTAAAAACTGGCCCTGACTGAGACTATTTCCAGACAGCAAATAAACGAGAGCCACAGAGACGAGGGCATAGAGAGCCAGCCCTACCAGCCAAAACCGCAATCCCTGCAAGAGAGGTAGCCCAAAGATGTAGAAACTGATGTCTTGCTTAAAGAGGGGATCAGCGCTTTGAAAGGGAACAGCATGAAGCGCCAGCAACACCTGAGACCAGCGATCGGCCGCAATCAGCCCAAACCCTAGACTGCTGAAAAACGCCATCACCCAAAGCAAGCGCGGCACCACCAGCACGATCGCCGCACCGCCCAGCAGCAACCCTCCCTGCCAAGGATGACCGAACTGCATAACCCCTTGCAGTGAATTGCCTAGGGATGGCAGAGGAGGCAGCAACGAGTCTAAGCGATCGGGTTGCCAGGGTTGAAACGCCACCCGTCCCCCATGGAAAATCAGCAACCCCAGCAGCAAACTTAGCCCAGTGGCGATCGGCAGCAACCCTCGTAAACCCAATGTCAGAAACCGTTGAGCCGCGATCGTCGCATCTTGAAACTGCTTAGCCAGCAACAGATTGCCAAACAGAAACAGAGCCGAAAGACCAAAAGCGATCGTCCCCAGTCCCACCTGAGCCTTCAAGCGCAGCAAAAACACCTGAAAATAGCCCACCTCCTGAAACCAGAGCGCCTCTGCCCCCAGACGCACAGCCAGTTCCGACCCCAGCCATAACGCCAGCAACAGCCCCACCAGCCTCACCAGCAGCCCAAACCGAGTCATCTACCCGTGACCCCAAGAACCCTACACCATCTGCGTCCATCCGCGTTCATCTGCGTTCGCCTAACTATACTGCTGCCCCGACTTCGCCTCCGTCGTCTCCAAATTAAACAGCATCGTCAGCGTTTGCATTGCCCTGCGCCGCGTCTCAATATCTTGCTGTGCCCGGAGTTGCACCATCGGGTCATGGAGAATTTTATTCACAATTCCCTTCGTCAGCGCTTCGATAACTTCCTGGTGCTTTTCCGCAAACTCAGACCCCAACCGAGAAAGCGCCTTTTCCAATTCCTGCGTCCGAATCGCCTCCGCTTTATCCCGCAAGCTACTAATCGTAGAAATCGTTTCCAACGATCGCAACCACACCTCAAACGTTTCCTGCTCTTCCTCCAACAGCCCTTCCGCTTCCAGGGCCATTTGGCGACGGCTTTCCTGATTTTGTGCCACCACCGCCTTCAAATCATCCACATTGAACACGCGCACATAAGCCAATTCACTAACATCAGTGTGAACATTGCGCGGCACAGAAATATCAATCACCATCAGTGGCCGTCCTGGTTCCAGCAGGATTTCCAACTTGGCTCTGTCCAACAGCGGTTCTGTAGAAGCTGTGCTAGTAAAGACAATATCCACCGTGGGTAGGATGGTGACGATCGCCTCCAGGGAATGGAGACTGAGGGGACACTCGCCACCTTCCCCCACAAACAGTTGAGCCAATTCCTGGGCCCGTTCCAGCGATCGATTCAAAATGGCAATTTGCGTTGCCCCCTTCGACAACAAATGCTGCACTAACAGCCGAGACATTTTGCCTGCGCCAATAATCGCCACCCGACACGCCGCCAAATTATCTACTTTAAGGTGAGCCAATTCCACTGCTGCCGAACTGATCGACACCGCCCCCGTGCCAATGCTCGTTTCAGTCCGCACCCGCTTACCCGCCGTGAGCGCCTGCTTGCACAGTTGATTCAGCACCCGTCCAATGCCCTTATACTGTTGTCCCAGCTTATGGGTATGCTTTACCTGAGCCAAGATTTGCCCCTCACCCAAAACCAGACTGTCCAGTCCAGCCGCGACGCGCATCAGGTGCATCACTGCATCGCGGTGGAGCAAAATAAACAAATGTTGCCGGAGATGGTGCAGCGGTAATTTGCTGTGTCGAGCTAGAAACTGCACGACCTCTTGCACTCCTGCCTCAGTTTCATTAGCGACGATATAAATTTCGAGGCGATTGCAGGTGCTGAGGATAGCCACTTCTTCAATGGGCAGACCGCTTTGAATCTGGACGATCGCCGCCTCGTGCTGATGCTCTGGAATACTCAGTTTTTCTCGCACCTCAACCGGAGCCGTCTTGTGACTTAGACCAATAACAGCAATATTCATCTCAAACTCGCTTGTAAAGGATGGCAGGATTTAACCATCAGTACGGGGATCACTGGTTAATGGTTAACAGATCGATTTCGATGGAACGTTAGATTGAGCCGCATTAACTCCTATTTTCTATCAATCGTCATCTATTAACCACTAACCCTTATCTATTCATTACCTTAGCTGCAACTGCTTCGGTTCATTGAACATGTGAACCGTATCCACAAAACGAGCCGTTTTTGACTGGCTGGAGATAACCAAGCTCTCGGTACGCGCCCCGCCAGAGAAAAAGCGTACCCCTTCCATCAGGGTGCCGGGGGTGATCCCGCAGGCAGCAAACAACAGAGTTTTGCCAGAAGCTAACTCGTCAGCGTCATAGATCCGATCGGGTTCCATGATCCCCATGGAGTTCAGGCGCTCGATATTCCCTTCCCGTGTCCACTTTTCGCTTTCAGGAGTTTTCACATCCGCTGGGTCGTAAATCAATTGCCCTTGGAAGTGTCCGCCCAAGCAGCGCATCGCCGCCGCTGAAATGACTCCCTCTGGAGCGGCTCCGATGCCCATCAGCGCATGGATGTTAGTCCCAGCAAAGGCACAGGAAATCGCAGCGGAGACATCGCCATCGCTAATCAATTGCACTCTGGCTCCAGCGTCCCGAATTTCCTTGATCAAGTCAGTGTGCCGATCGCGCTTCATCACCACCACGACTAATTCATCAATGGCGCGATCGAGGCACTCCGCCAAAATCTTCAAATTTTCCGTGGCTGAGTTGCGAATGTCCACCTTGCCCCGTGCTGGAGCCGGAGCCGCCAACTTCTTCATATAAAAGTCGGGAGCCGCAAACAACCCGCCTTTTTCAGCAATGGCTAGCACGGCCATGGCACCGTTTTGTCCGTAGGCCACTAAATTTGTGCCTTCGCAGGGATCAACGGCAATGTCGATTTCCACTAACTCATCCAGCTTACAGAAGCTGCTAGCATCGGGCTGCGTACAAATGCCTACTTCTTCACCGATGTACAGCATGGGAGCTTCATCTCGCTCACCTTCACCAATCACAATCCGACCGCGCATGTAAATTTTGTTCATCCGCTCCCGCATGGCCTCTACAGCCACTTGGTCAGCCGTATTTTTGTCTCCCTTGCCCATCCACCGAGAGGAGGCGATCGCAGCCTGTTCAACCACTTCAATAATTTCTAAACCCAGCGTGTTTTCCACAAAGCCATCCTCTTAACTGCTGATTTTGCGTCGGTTAAATTGAGTATTCCAACACCTCAGTCTACCAAAGGGCGGGGATCTGCCCTGCGTTAAGTTTTACTGCGATGCCTGGAGGGATTGAGGAAGTAGATTTGACGCACCTAGTTAGGATCGTGGATTTAATAACATGCAATAGTTCAAATGTAGGGGCGAAGCAGTCGGTAAAAGGCCCTGATTGAGTGCTAGGGATTTCGCCCGACTGCTTCGCCCTTAGTAAATCTCGAACTTTTGCAACTTATTTAATTCCTGATCCTTAGAACAAAATGTACAAGGGGCTTAAGCCCCTTGCTACGATCGACATTAAATCGATACCTCTATGACTCAGCTACTTTGGCTAGCAACAGCGTGGCTTGGCGGCACCGCAGTGATTCTTGGCAGTCTCATGATCCTGGGCAGTCTGCTGGTGTGGTTCGTGCCCTTCCCACCCGTAAAACCCAACCCAGAGCAGCCCCTACTAGGTAAAGATTGGCAAGGACGATTGCAAGTGCTTGGCTTCTCAGTCACGATCGCCCTCCTGGGGATCAGCTTACTCGTCTTATTTCCGTTTCCTGGCGAGTGAGTATGCCTCCCGAACGACCCTTGCCGCAACTCCTCCCCCGCCCGACTACAATTGGAAATAGGCTTTGAAAAACTTTACAATTGATGACTTATGGGAAGGACTCTGTGACATCGCATCAAACAGCTTCGCTTCCACCTGATCCCAATCAACTTTGCACATTTGACTCCATCCCTGCGGCCCTAGCTGACTTGAAAGCAGGTCGGGCGATCGTCGTTGTCGATGATGAGAACCGAGAGAACGAAGGGGATCTGATCTGCGCGGCGCAATTCGCCACCCCCGACCTGATCAACTTCATGGCGGTATATGCCAGAGGACTCATTTGCCTCGCCATGACTGGGGAGCGACTGGATGAACTGGACTTGCCGTTGATGGTGACCAACAACACCGACAGCAACCAGACTGCATTCACCGTCAGCATTGATGCCTCTCCCCAGTTAGGAGTTAGCACCGGAATCTCGGCAGACGATCGCGCCCGCACCATCCAAGTCACCCTGAACCCCGCCACTCGCCCCCACGACCTGCGGCGACCTGGACACATTTTTCCCCTACGTTCCCGATCGGGCGGCGTGTTGAAGCGGGCAGGACACACAGAAGCAGCCGTTGACCTGGCTGAACTAGCCGGACTCTACCCCGCAGGCGTAATTTGTGAAATCCAAAATCCCGATGGCTCCATGGCCCGCTTGCCAGAGTTGATGGACTACGCCCGCCTCCATGACCTCAGAATTATTAGCATTGCCGACCTCATTAGTTATCGGCTCCAGCACGAACGGTTTGTTCGGCGCGAATCCGTTGCCGAGCTACCCACTGAGTTTGGGCACTTCCAAGTCTATGCCTATCGCAACACCCTGGACAATTCTGAGCATTTGGCCCTTGTGAAAGGCGATCCCGCTGAGTTCAAAGACACTCCTGTGATGGTGCGAATGCATTCGGAATGTCTGACAGGGGATGCCTTAGGCTCCCTGCGCTGCGACTGCCGATCGCAACTCCAAGCAGCACTGAAAATGATCGAAGCAGCAGGACAGGGCGTTGTGGTTTATCTGCGTCAAGAAGGGAGAGGCATTGGTTTAGTCAATAAGCTGAAAGCCTACTCCCTCCAGGATATGGGCATGGATACGGTGGAAGCCAACGAACAACTGGGCTTTCCCGCAGATCTCCGCAACTACGGGATCGGTGCCCAAATTCTCAATGACTTGGGAGTCCAAAAGATTCGGTTGATTACCAATAATCCGCGAAAAATTGCGGGGATCAAGGGCTACGGTCTGGAGATGGTGGCGCGGGTGCCTCTATTAATTGAAGCCACATCCTATAACTCAACATACCTGGCAACAAAGGCGCAAAAGCTCGGTCACCTGCTGCTGCAAACTTACTTGGTGACGGTGGCTGTAACGTGGTCAGATCAGCCGCAATCAGTCTCAGAGCGCTATGCTCGTTTGGACAAGATTAGACATTGGGCAGAGATCAACAACTTACTGTTGCAAGAGGAAACACGACCCGTTGCCTCTGCCCTGTTCAGTAAGCCTTCGTTGACGGTTCATCTGGGGCTAGACCAGCCTCACCTGGCTGATCCCGACTGGTATCAACAACCTGAACATCCCTACATCCAGGCAATTATGCAGATTCTAGATAATCTTGCTACCCTACTTCCAGTCCAGTGCTTGGAGTTTCTGATCTCAACCGGGACTGACCCTTTGATAGGGTTACAAATTCAACTCGATCGCTATACACTCTCTTTAGACAAGCTGCCCTCCTCCTTGGCTGATCACTTAGAAACTCAAAAAATCTATAGTTTTATTGCCGATGATCCGAATTCATAGGGGCTTGTTTGATAGAACTTCTGCTAGAGCAACCATTGCATTTAGCCTAGAGAAGATGGTATGCAGATTAGCAACACACGTTCGTACACGTCCTTTTTTTGCCACTCTCTATGAAATTGCTCAACATCGTTAAGAATGTAGCTACGGGTTTCATGCAGTCGATCGGTACAGATTGGTGGATTGAAGTGACCACGGCCGAACCCCACTACACCTACTATTTCGGCCCATTCAAGGACGCTGAAGAGGCAAAGGCCGCTCGTCTTGGTTACATTGAAGATCTGGAAAAAGAAGGCGCAAAGGGGATCACCGATACCATCAAGCGCTGCAAGCCAGCCGAAGTCACAATCCCCAAAGATTAGAACCTAATTTGGGTCTAGGGGTATGACGGTTCCGGTTCTCTACATTGCCATCACCAATCATGGGTTTGGTCATGCCACCCGTGTGGCATCAGTTGCGGCGACCATTCAGCATCACTGCCCGGAGTTGCTGATTATTTTGGTGACAACTGCCCCTCGGTGGTTACTGGAAGCCTACTTTCCCGGAGAGTTTATCCATCGTCCCCGTGCCTTAGATGTGGGTGTAGTTCAGTCTGACAGCTTAACGATGGACAAGTCTGCAACCTTGGACAAGTTGAAGGACATTCGGCTGCGCCAGAAGGCGATCGTCCAAGCTGAGGCAGATTTTATTCAACAAAACAAAGTTAGACTCATCCTGGCAGATATTCCACCCCTCGCCACAGCCATCGCCCGTGCTGCCAAAATTCCCTGCTGGATGATGAGCAATTTTGGCTGGGATTTCATCTATTCTGCGTGGGGGGCTGAGTTTGCTGAGATCACTGGCTGGATTCAGGAGTGTTTTCAGCAATGCGATCGGCTGTTTCGCCTGCCGTTTCACGAATCCATGAGCGCTTTTCCTGCGATCACTGATGTGGGACTCACGGGCGGTACTCCCCGATACAGCATTCAGGACTTACAGTCTGCCACCGGGATTAAGCCGTTGCCCTTGGAAAAAACCGTACTGCTGACCTTTGGGGGGTTGGGCTTAGACAAAATTCCCTACGACAACCTCGATCGCTTTCCCGATTGGCAATTTATCACCTTCGATTCCCAGGCTCCAGTAGCCCCAAATCTCATCAAAGTTACCGATCGCCGCTATCGTCCTGTGGATTTCATGCCTTTCTGTGGGCGACTGGTCTCGAAACCCGGCTACAGTACCTTTGCCGAAGCCTGCCGCCTAGGGGTGCCGATCGCTTCCCTCACCCGTGAAGATTTTGCCGAATCCGCTCTCCTCTTGTCCGGGATTCAAGACCACGCATTCCACCAAATCCTTCAACCCGCTGAGTTCTTTGAGGGAGACTGGGGATTTCTGCATACCGATCCCCATCCTCCTCGCCAAGTACAATCCCTACTCACCAATGGCAACGAGACGATCGCCCAAGCCGTCGTTAACTATTTTGCCCCCTAATCCTCATTCCCAATAGTTCGGATATTTTTGCAATAGTTAGCCCTCATCCCCCAACCCCTTCTCCCGTTCTGGGAGAAGGGGAGCCGGATTGAAGTCCCTCTCCCCTCTTGGGAGAGGGATTTAGGGTGAGGGTCTA